>CAYHMW010000045.1:0-2610 GCA_964357925.1 uncultured Gammaproteobacteria bacterium | reverse complement strand
ATTGTAACGGAGATTTTGAGGAAGACAGACTGCTGAAAAAGGCATTAGACCGAAATTCGCGAGGAACTTCCCCAAGGACATCTTTTCGAAGCCAGCGAATTCTGTTGGCGACTGTATCAGATGACTCGGGCGCAGCCGAACGGTAGGGGAAACACCCTTCTCGCGGATGGCTGCGTCAACATCTTCTATGTGGTAGGCCGAGGTGGCGAGGTCTTCGCGGTCCGCGTCAGCTGGTTCAGCGGCTTTGGGCGGTGGGGCTTTGACTGCTATTCGCTCGGCGAGAACAGGTGGTACGCGGGCCTTCGCGCTTTCTCCCGCAACTGACACTGCGACCCTTTGTTCTTCTTTGTCCCTTGGAATCTTTGACACTTGCTCACTCAAGTTAGTCACTGAAACCAAGGGGCTTTTTGTTTCTGATATACTAAAAATGAAATCTTTGGTAATGTCGCGGTCACGGCTTCGGCGTAAGGATTTTAAAAATTTTGAAAGCCAGAATTCTTGCGGTTACGGCTTCAAGAAGCGTGTTTCCATAATTTTTCAAAAAAATATTATAGTTGGTACTTGAAACCAGCGGACTTTTGAGGTCTCAAATTATATACAGCTTCAAGATTTACTACAGAGTATTCAAGGGGTGGTGGCACAGATGGTTTTAAGTACGAGAGGCGAGGTCTTCGCGGTCAACGTCAACTGGAACAGCGACAATGGACAGTGGAACTTTAACTGCTATTCGCTCGACGAGAACAGGTGGAACGAGGGCAATCGCGCTTTCTCCCGAAACTCTAGTTTTTCTCCCGTTATTATTTTGCGGGAGTTTTTGTTTCCAATCCTTTCTTCCATCCCCCAACCATTCTCCCTATTTCCTGCATTTGTTCGGAGAGAGAAATGTATTTTTGATTATCCAAAATTTTTAATTCCCAACTTATACGAAGAAAGAATTTCAGAATGTCTAGTTTTTTGATAGCAATGATAAGAGTGCGTAGTTTTTCTTCCTTGCTTTGATAACTGGCTATGAAAAGTAACTCCAGAGTTTGTAAAAAAGAGGAATCTATTTTGTCTCCCAAAGTAAAGCGAGATTTCTTTGGAAAATGATTGCGATATTCAAACCATTTTTTATATACTGCTAAACAATGCTCGATAACAGGCAAAAACTGATGAGGGGGGGGCTTTAACAGGAAAAGAATTGAATTTGTCCATACCTACCACGATATCATTTCTTTAGAAAACCTGCTTCTAGCTTGGCAGGAGTTTTTAAAAGGCAAGAGACACAAAAAAGACGTGCAAGAATTTCAGCACAATTTAATGGACAATATTCTGTCTTTACACTACGACCTCAAAAACAAAACATACACTCACGGAGGATACAGCGCCTTTAACATTAGCGACCCCAAACCCAGAAATATACACAAAGCATCAGTCAGAGACAGGTTACTGCACCATGCCATCTACAGAATACTTTACCCATACTTTGATACTAAATTCATACACGACTCCTACTCCTGTCGCCTAGGTAAAGGCACACACAGAGCCATCAATCGATTTAGGAGTTTTGCCAACAAAGTATCTAAAAACAACACCAAACAATGCTGGATTCTGAAATGCGACATCAGAAAATTCTTCGCTTCAATTGACCAAGTAATTTTGTTAAATATTTTAAGAAAGCACATAGTTAACGCTGACATTATCTGGCTATTAGAAAGAGTGATATTTAGTTTTGACAGCCGTAGCAATACAAAAATCCACGGTGTATGTTCTATTGTTCTCAAGAACAATAGAACATATAGTAAAGGACTTCCATTAGGCAACCTCACTTCCCAGCTTCTTGTCAATATCTATATGAATGAATTTGACCAATATTTAAAACATAAACTTAAAGTGAAATACTATATACGCTATGCGGACGATTTTGTGTTTTTTCAGAAGCCAAATACCCGCTATCAGAAACCTTTCGATATATCGAAAGGTTTCTGAGTATTCAATTGAAATTACAACTACACCCCGATAAGGTATTTATCAAGACACTATCATCCGGAGTTGATTTTTTAGGATGGGTGCATTTTCCCAGACACCGAGTGTTAAGGACGACAACAAAAAGAAGAATGTTTAGGAATATAAAATCTAAAGATAGTAAAATAGAAACAGTTCAGTCATACCTAGGATTATTGAGGCATGGGAATGCTAGAAAAATACAAAAACAAATAGAAAATTATACACAGCAATAATGACGCTGTGCGTGATAATATAAACATTGGGTTGAAAGGTTGTGTTTCCGATAAATCAGAACAGATGTCGCCGACTTCGTCATTGCTTTAAAGCGTTAAAACGCACAAGCATTTTATTAGTAATTATTTTTATAAGTTTTCATTTCTAATTTTTTCTTTCCCCAAATCATCCCATCTGCCTTTGGCGCACCTTGCACAGGCCGACTGGGCCGAGCAGAGCAATTCGCCAGCAGGCGAATATGCGTGTAAGCCAAGGGCAGATAAAAAAAGAAAATTTTAGGCGCGCAGTTCAAAGGTAAATGAAAAAAGAAATCTATGGATAGAGACAAACAGCTTGTTCTTTGGTTTGACCAAGTCGGCATCGTGGACGTACCGCTTGTCGGCGGGAAAA
>CAYHMW010000044.1:0-3571 GCA_964357925.1 uncultured Gammaproteobacteria bacterium | reverse complement strand
ACTTGCAGCCGGCGCCATAGTGGGACTCCTTATCTATGCTGCCCCACTTCCCGCAATTATTCGCTGGCCGTTAATTGTGATCACAATCATCTTCGGCGCAGCCCTCGCTTTTCTTCCAATTCAGGATCGCCCACTGGAACAATGGGTAGTAGCCTTCGTCCAGGCTATCTATTCACCTACAATTTTCTTTTGGGCCAAAGATGACGCTAGGACTTTTTTTCACCCAGAAGACAGTGTTTTGCAACAAGCATCGGGAGTATCCCCACCCCAAACAATCACACAAACAACAAACGAGCAACTGAACCCTACAACTGCCTCCGAAGCCATACTCGATCAAGCAGAACAAGCCAGGCTTGAGAAAATCGCCCATGCAATGACTAATCCACAGGCACCCATTATCACACCACAAACCACCCTAAATGGAACAATAACTCCACAGGCAACAGACTTAACAATCAACACACAAAGTCAAAAAGTGCCACAGACAGTTTCAGCTCCCATTCAAAAAGAAGAACTCACTGTGCCAAACACAGGATCAGTACAGGTAAAACCAGAGGGCTTTACCATCGAACCTAATGCTCCAAAACCAGAGTTAGCAAGTGCCGCCGCCATTCCTGTGCCAATCACACCCCAGATTCTTCAAACCCCAGTTCAAAGAGCGCAGTTCGATAACGCTGCCAATCCCCCCGCCAATCCAAATATATCAAACACCGTGGCAGGACAAATATTGGATAGTGAAGGTAAAATCGTTGTTAATGCCATAATGGAAGTCAAAGATAGTCTTGGCAGGACTGTAAGAGCGCTTAGGAGCAACGCAGCCGGACATTTTTATATAGTCACCCCACTCCAAAGTGGAACATACACCATTTCAATTGACAAAGACAATATAAAATTCGAACCAGTACAATTTGAGGCAAAGGGCGAGGTAATCCCTCCAATTATAATAAAACCAAAAAAGCAATCATGACAAAACTACCCCTATTTTCTGCTCCCAATAAACCACTTATCTCAAGCACGCAAGACATAGTCCCCTTGGCTGATATTATCGACGATATCGTCCTTCTAAAAAATGGAGGTGCCTGCCTGGTACTCGAAACAACATCGCTTAATTTTGGCCTGCTCTCAGAACGTGAACAAGAAGCAGTTATAGCAAGCTACGCCGCCCTTATCAACTCCTTAAGTTTTCCAATCCAAATTGTCATAAGAAGTCAAAAGAAAGACATTACTGGATATATCCACTACCTAGAAGAATCGTATAATAAAATGGCAGATAGCAAACTTAAAACACTTATGAGTGATTATAAACAATTCATTGTTGATATAACCCAGAAGAAAAACGTTCTTGGAAAACGCTTTTTCATGGTGATCCCATTTTCACCTTTCGAGCTTGGTATCTCCAAATCCTCCATCTCTTCAGTGGGACATCACCATGGGCCGCTACCATATACTAAAGACTATATATATAAAAAAGCCAAAACAGCACTCTATCCCAAAAAAGAACATTTGATTCGTCAAGCTGCCCGACTGGGATTACGCTTAACATCTCTGGGTTTTGAAGAACTGGTAAAATTATATTTCGAAATCTACAACCCAAAGGTCCAATTAGCTAAATCAGATGTTTCTTTTGCAGAAAACCCAACCTTAAAATGAAGCTCCCACTTTTTCCACCTAAAAAAACAGGTACACCCCCGGCAGACACAGCAACTACTGCTTCACTAAACATGCCTCAAATTCTCCCCGCTGCATCACCAATAACTAACAATGTTTCGCAAAAGCCTATATTCGAAGATCCACTAGATATGCTCCACAAAAAAGAGCTAAAGCCGCTTGATATTATAGCCCCAGATCAAGTTGAACTTAATTTCAACTACATTAAAATTAACGATGTTCTACTGCGCACCTTGTTTGTCTCTGGTTACCCCCGGTTTGTAACTCCTGGGTGGATGGAACCAATCATCAACTTCAATCATTCGCTTGATATCTCTTTTTTCATATACCCGATAGAAAGTAAGGCAATTTTAGACGACCTAAGAAGAAAAATTACAGAGATGGAAGCAGAAATTTCCACAGATATCCAGCGAGGCAAAATTGTCAACCCTCGCACGCAAGCACAACTAGACGACGCTCATGCACTTCAGGAAATGTTAGTAAAAGGAATAGAACGATTCTATGAACTTAGTTTTTACATCACAATCCCGGCAAGCAATGAAGACGAACTAAACAATGTTACTAAACGTATTGAATCAACACTAAGCTCCATCTTAATCGTAGCAAAACAAACAACTCTAGATATGCACCACGGTTTGGAGTCAACGGCCCCATTTGGCAAGGACACACTTAATATAACAAGAAACATGGATACAACCTCCCTGGCAACGACCTTTCCATTCACAACAGCCGAACTCAGTAGCGACAGAGGAATACTCTACGGCATCAACCCACAAAACGACTCTTTTATAATATTTGACAGATTCTCATTGGAAAATAGCAACATGACTGTCTTTGCAACATCAGGAGCCGGTAAAAGCTTCTTCGTAAAACTAGAATCCATACGTTCCAGAATGACAGGTGCAGAAGTTATTGTTATCGATCCTGAAAACGAATATAAAAATCTCGCAGACGCTGCCGGTGGACAATATATAACATTTTCCCCAAGCTCAGGTGCAAAAATTAATCCTTTTGATCTGACCCAAATCTATGAAAAAGGAGAAAATGTCTTGGGCCTAAAAATCCTTACACTCCACTCCCTTTTTAAAATTGTGATGGGCGAGATTACTCCATCACAAGAAGCATTGCTGGATCGAGCACTTATTAGAGCCTATTCCAATAAAGGTATAACGCAGGACCCAGACACACAAGCAAAAGAACCACCACTCATAGAAGACTTGTACAAAGCTTTAATTGGCATGGAAATTCACGATGCGCTTGATCTCGCGGCCCGCATTGAAAAATTTGTCAAAGGAAGCTATGTTGGTATCTTCGACCAACAAACAAACATCAAAATTGAAAACCCTTATACTGTCTTCTCAATTCGAGATGTCCAGGATGCAATGCGCCCTGTTACAATGTTTGTAATTCTCGACTTCATATGGACCAAAGTAAGGCGCGATGTCAAACGGCGACTACTTATTGTTGATGAAGCCTGGCACATGATGCGCTACGAAGACTCGGCTGCATTCATGTGGTCGATAGTAAAACGTGCCAGAAAATACTATCTAGGATTGACAACTATTACACAGGACGTAGAAGATTTTTTGGGTCACAATATTGGCAAAGCTGTTGTTACAAACTCTGCCCTCAGACTTCTTTTGAAGCAATCCCCAGCAGCCATAGACAGGATCGGGGAGGTCTTTTATTTGTCTCAAGGCGAAAAACAACTACTTCTCTCTGCAGGTATCGGAGAAGGTATACTTTTCGCTGGACCCCACCATGCACCAATCAAAGTGGTAGCAAGCGATGCAGAATATAAATTCGTTACAACAAAACCACAAGACATGGTAGATGCAGTCCCAAGTGCAGAAAAACACGAGTCACAAAACATAAGCACAACAGCCGAAAACATAGCAATCGC
>CAYHMW010000043.1:0-4011 GCA_964357925.1 uncultured Gammaproteobacteria bacterium | reverse complement strand
CTTTACATTCGCGAACCAAAGATGGACAGCGGTTTGTATCTTGCACATAAGAGGAGAATGCAAAACTGGAGGTTTCAACTCCAGTCCATGTGTTTAGCGATGAGGTGAGCCTACCTTTTGCTGTGTTTACAGGACTTTTGGAATCGTTGTAATTTACAACGACGTAGTTGTTGCCTGGATTATTATCAAAAAACTGGTTCCAAACTAAGCCTGTTAATGCGAATTCGCTTGAATCAATTTCTCGAGCTTCTGGATAGGCTCTTTTTAGCGCTGAAGTCGCAGCTGCGTGGGGATTTTGGCCTTGTTCGACTGCGACCAATATTTCTACATAAACATTTTCACTACCAATATTGGTTTCTCCTATTGCCGATGCAAAGCCGGGAGTATTTTCGGCTGCAATTATACTGTTCACATTGCCCACAAGAAGTAGGGCGAAGCTGAACAAAAGGACTGCGACCCCAAGAACGATGTTTTTGTACATGTTGTGATTGTACTATTTATTATTCAAAATATCTACCTTTTGCTTTCCAAAGAATTGTGAGGGCTATAATGGTGAGAGCCATCCTAAAACCCAGGTTGTTTGTGCTAAAGATATTGTCTGCGAGAAAATATGTTGGAATTCCTAGGACTGTGTGAGAAAGAACAGTGCCGATTAAAAAGTTTGAGTATTTGATCCCTAGGTGGCCAGCAGCATAGCTTATTGCCTCCACTATAGTGTTCCCTCCAATCAACCTTAAAGCGAATGTGGCTTCGATTTCTTTATCCTTTTTAACTTTTATTGTGTGAATTCGCGCAAAAGTCGTCTCGTCGAAAATTTTGCGGATGAATTTGTCGCCATATTTTTTGCCTATATAGAAATCAATTGAGCTTCCGATGATACTCCCTACGAAGTCGCATGCATAAGCGAGGGGCCAACCAAGAATTGGTATTGCTCCGAGCGTTAGAAGACCTCCTGGGAGTGGCGGCCAGACAATGCCAAGGATTTTGACAAAAATCAGAACTGTGATTGTGATAAAAACGTTCTGTTGGCTCCAAGCTTTGAAGCTTGGAAAGAAGTCTGTATTTACAAACCAAAAATAAAGTGCGATGGAACCGACATATAATATACCCATGAGCATGAGGTTTTTCTTTTCTTTTTTGGTCATTTGAGGTATTGTACCTGGGTATTAGGCACAGCACCACACAAGCAAGCTGAGTTTAATGCAAAGGCGTTCATGGAGAGATGCTTGACAAATAAACTTAACTGAAATATGGTGGAGTGACTAGATTATTATGACCGAGCAGCTTCCTGTAATAGATAATGGTGGCGAGCGATTAGAAAGAGCCACAGAAGCCCTTACTCCTTCTGAAAAAGTTAAAGGGCAAGTCGTAGATAGACTCAGGGGAGATATGGACTGGGCAAAAGAAGGCTTTGATACATTTTCAGGGACACCTGCGAATTTCTCTAAACTGCCTACAGCTGAGCAACAACAATTACGGGAACAAAAATTTAAGTGGGAGACTTACACCAAAGCAACGGAAGCGCTGAGTGTTATTGAGGGAATGCAACCTGAGCTGGTGACCTTCTTTTTCGAAAAATCTGGGGACAAATCAGTTACTGAACTGGTAGAGACTATTGGTTATTACTTTCCAAGAAGTGGCGAAGGTGTTGAATGGAGCCTTCAAGAAACTGAGAAGGCCATTGGTTTAGCGTATGATTCTGATGCGAGACCATTAAAACCAGATTGTGCACTGAAGGTTCTTCTTAATCCAGATAAATACTCGGTGCACGATGTTCCTGGTGGTAAAGAGGGACAAAAGATTTTGATGGTAACGAAAGATCAAGCAGAATAAAGACTGTGTATTAAGATATGTAGTCGAAGTGAGGTGTTGTGTTGTGGTTTTCTGCTAGGTTTTTAAGTCCATAAATATTTACAAATCCCCAAGAATACCTTAAGTTTGATCTAGACCTGTAGCTGTTTAGCTTCCCTGCATTCCCTATAGTAAATATAGGTTGGTTGTGTTATAATGCCCTTGCTCTGGAAATTGAATAGTCGCCCCGACTTAGTCGGGGAGGAAAGTCCAGGCTGCAGAAGGCAGGGTGCTCCGGTTAAATCCGGAGGATCCCGATTTAATCGGGAGACAGTTAGAGCAACAGAGACGAGCTTTTTCAAAGACTAAATCTTTGCTAAAGGTGAAACGGGCAATCCTCCCCGCTGCAACTCTCGATCAGGACGCTTAAAGGTGCCTTCCCTATGTCCTAAAGTAGAGGCTTAGATGGATGACTATTTGAAATAACAGAACCTGGCTTATAGATTTCCAGAGTACAAATTAACCCCGAAAGGGGTTTCTTTGTTTTAGGAAGTGTGGTTTTTGCCGGAGAAGTAAACGTCAAAAATGATTTGTGTTGTAATCACAACTGGAATAGAAAGCATTGCGCCGACGATTCCTGCTACTTTTAAACCAATTAAAAGTGAAAGGAGCGTTATAATCGGGCTCAAGCCAGCTTGCTGTTGCATTATCTTTGGAACTAAAACGTAATTCTCGACTTGTTGAATAAGAAAAGACAATGCTGCTGCTGCAAGACCTGTCACTGGAGAGACTCCAAATCCAACAATAACTGCCGGGAATGCAGCAATAATAGGGCCAATGTTTGGGACCATTTCCAGGACCCCCGCAATTATTGCTAAGGGAAGGGCAAATGGAATACCAAGAATAAGAAGTCCTATATAGCTTGTTAATCCTACAATGAACATCAGGATAATTTGGGCCCTGGCCCAACCTCCAAGTTTAATTTCTAATTGATTTATAGCAGTGTTAATTTTCTCTTGCTGTTTTGTGTTGTCTTTAAGAAGAACAACTAGATGTTTATGAAGATCCTCCCTGGCAAGCAGAAAATAAAGCGCAAAAACTAAAACTGTAAATACAGAAAAGATATTTGTAAAAACTGAAGCCCCAATAACGATGAGCTGCGATGGCAGTTTGCCTACCTGGACCGCCACTTCTCGTGTAATTTGTTCAGTGATAGGACCTGGTAGATGCAATTCTGCCAGACGAGAATTTACTGAAGTGGCAAATGTAGTCGTTTGTTCAATTAAAAGTGGAGCTATTTGTGCAATTAATAAACCAAGTCCTGAAAATACAACGATATAGACAACCATGACGGAGACTGCTCTCGGGATTTTTCTTTTATGTAATCTAGTAACCCATGGGTTGAGGATTGTCATAATGACAAGCGCAAGAAAAACTTGGAATATTACTGTTCGGATGTAATATAGAAACCAAATAGACCCAAGCAGCAGGACTGTAAATACTATGGTTTTTGTGGATATTTCTATTTTCTCAACCTTTTCCTTCATTGCTCAAAGCGTACCATTTTTGGACTGTTTCTTCTACACTAATCAGCCAATTTGTTTCACTAACATTAAACCAATGATCGGCTCTCTCTTTTTTAAACCATGTTAGCTGCCGTCTTGCATATTTTTGCTCTTCTCTGGTCCAAGAATCCACTGCCTCATTTTTTGAAATTTTTCCTTCCATGTATAGCCTCCACTGTCTGTAGCCAAGACTCTGCATGGACTGATCTTGCCATGTGACTCCGCTACTCAAAAGATTATTGACTTCTTTCTCAAAGCCTTCTTCTATGCGTTTTTCTACTCGCAATTTAATTTTGCTATTTAAGTATTCTTTGGGCGCTGTAAGGGTGATTGTTAGAGTGTTGTAGCGAAAGGGGTGGGCATGTGTAGGACGACTTGAAGAGGCAATCTCTATGGCGCGGATGAGTCTACGAGGATTATTTTTATCAGAGTTATTTAATGATGCAGCTTTGGCAGGACTCAGATTTAAGAGTAACTCAAACAATTCACTCGCGGTTTTGTTTTCTAGTGTTGCTCTAAGTTTCTCATTTTTTGGAACATCTACTGTGGCAATACCTTCAAGTACTGCTTTAATATATAGCCCTGTGCCACCAACGAGGATTGGGAGCAAGCCCCTATATGAAATCTCTTCTATTTTTTTGTGTGCATAATTCAA
>CAYHMW010000042.1:0-4024 GCA_964357925.1 uncultured Gammaproteobacteria bacterium | reverse complement strand
CCTCTCTAGTTTTGATCAATAGACCAAAACCGAGTCGATTTCGACTTTAGTCGAAATTAGACACAAGTATGATAATGTTTCACTACGTATACGTTTTGTTTAGTTTAAAAGATAGAAACTTATATGTAGGTAAAACAAGCGACATTTTTAAAAGGTTAGAAAGACACACTATCGGTCAAGTACTTGCTACAAAAAACAGAAGGCCTTTAAAGTTAATACATTTGGAAGTATTTACAGATGCTGGTAAGGCATTTTTAAGAGAAAAAGAGTTGAAATATCCTAGTGCAGGGAAATTTAAGAAAGAGCTCAGAGAAAAATTAGGTTTATAATTTGTCTATCTATGGCAAGAGTAGAAGGAGAGCCTAAATCGTTTAAAGAGAAAGTTCAAAAATATGGCTTAATTGCCGGGATTGGTGGCGGTTTGATATTTTTGGTTTCGGCAAGCGGACTTGCATTGGCGGTTGGATTAGGCGGGGGTGGAGCGTATTTTGGGGCTAAGTCTTTGGAAGGGAAGGGTAAATAATTTTGTAAGTGTGGACTGTCGTTCCCTCCTAACAAACCATATTATAGATGAATTTGTCTCGGTTTTAAAGGATTGGCAGATAGTCTTTGAGCAATACCCCCTTAATATCCATTCTCCAGGAGGCGCAAGCTATGCGTAAAACTATATTTATTGATACTTTGTTCTTTGTTTTAGGTTTAACCTACATGTATTTTGATTCCCAGGATTACTACACGAGGAAGCTTGAGGAGCAAAAAAAGCTCTATACCCAGACAATAGCCACGTACCAAGACTCACTTGAGGTAAGCAGGACAATGGTCGGTAACAGTTATGATGCGTTCTACACAATCTCAAAGTGCAGCACGAAAGCAGGCTGCGACTTCCTGGATACAGCACTCAAGCTTCACGATTTGAACAAGGAACGAGAAGAGTTGAAGGAGAAGGCTGAGGCACTGGATGAAGAAGTGAAGCTACTCATGGAGTCTCAAAGGGTGCAGTAACAAGCACCCGCCAGACCCCCATACACCCAATTTTTCACCACCCGAAACTCTATAAGACCTCTCTTAAATCCGCAGTAAAATCTTGAAAAGTCCTACTTGAAGATGTCGAACTCAGTTTTAAAAAGTAGATTAGACTCGACCTGCTGGAGCTACTGGTTGAGGGGCTTGTGCTGGTGGGGTTTCCCATTTGCTCGTAATTCTTTGATTTAACTCTGGATTCTGTTTTCTTACTGGATCCCATCTTCCATCTTCAGCAAACCAGGCCTTATAATAATCACCATCAACATTGGTAGCAACATTGTCTCTTAGCCTTGAATTTTCTTCGACTCTGTAATCATTTATTGCGTTACGATTTAAGACTCTGCTCGTCGCTTTTAGATTAAACCAAGGATGGTAGTTGTAGTTTTCATATAAGTCATCAACTAATGTGCCATATCTTCCCTTAAGCTCCTGAAGTCCCTGCAGTTTTTGTTGAACTTCAGGGCTACTTGTGTCTCCAGACTCTCTTATTCTTCTTTCCTCATCCAAAAGGTCTCGGCTTTCACCTTTGTGAGAAAGAGAATCATACATTAAGGCAAAGGTTCCTTTTAATGCAGCACCTTGAGCTTGCTCATCCGTAACGCCTTCACCCCAAGATTGAAATCCTAGAAGTGTCTGTAAGTCTTTTGTAACTTTAATATCGTGTTGTAGGCTAGCATATCGGTGGTCTTCAGGATTACTTGCGTTAGGATCAGCTCTTAATTCTGCTAAACGTGCTTGAAACCTGTCTTGGTAAAAATCAACAACATCAGGTAGATTTTCTCCTATTCGTTCTGATCTTTCTGCAGCAAGCGCAGCTCGAACTTCTTGGGACTGATCTCCTGCTTGTTCTCGAGATTGTTTCAAGAGTTCACGTTGTTCTGAGGTTGGCTTCTGCAATTTTGCAACAAATTTTTCGACTCCTGATCCAGGAGTTTGTTCTGCTTCTACAACTTCTTGTGGAGGCTGCATGCCTTCGCTACCATCTTCGCCCATATGTCATTAGTATATAGATATTATCGTCTCCCTTGTCAATAGGCATTTTCACGCGTGAAATACAAATTGTGCCTTGAGACTCTTTTAACTTCTATATCAGGACTGTTTAAGTGCTTCTTTTGGATAATATTTTTCCTTACCCATTGCTTCTAAAGTTTCATTAAATACTTCATATTCTAAGCGCTCCTCCTGGATACGATTACTATCAACTTCATCAAGGAGCAAAAGAGAACCAACTACAGTTGTGGCAAAAATTGCAGCAGAAATCTGAGAGATTAAGTTTGCTTCTCTCCCAAGTATTAGTGTTGTAATAAGTACGAACGCAAGTATAAGGAGCATTGCCCATTCTGGCGGGTCAACATCTCTGGGTGCAACCTGTGCAATTTGTGATCTTGATTGAGGAATATAGTAAAGCCCCTCATTTATATAATTTAAAGCTGCAGTTTGTTCGTCACTTTCGACCTTAACAGTTTTAAGAGGTTCAAAAATTTCAAAGAACTCCTTATTCGAGTCTACAAGGTGGCGAGACAGAGGAACATCAATAGCCTTTCTTAGATATTTCTCAATTTTATTTTCTACTTGCTTGGCGAATTCTCCTCCGATTAACTGGCTTAGGTGGTAAATTGACATCAGTCCAGCATTTTCTGTTGCTAGGAGAGCTTTCAATTGAGAAAAATTACCTAGAACTATTGAAATTTCGAATCCATATAAAACACCAAAAAGAAATGTTGACGAAGCGATAAGTGCATCAGTATTTGCAATTTCTAGAACTGGTAAAAATAAAGAAATAATTAAAAGAACAATAAAAGCGAGTATTAGTTTAGAAAAAAGATTAAGGTGCATTAAAAAAATTATACAGATTATTATGCCATTTTCATATAGTTATTTTCTTAAAAGCTACCTTTTAGAAATATAAAGGTAGGCGGACATCTAAATGTGTCCTTGTCTGCGTCATTAAATAAAAAAGTATAGGCATCAAATGTTATACTAGAAGTGTGAAAAAAGACCTTACTACCAGGCAAAAGTCCTTCGTAAAACATATTGCTTCAGGCAATAATGCCACTAAATCTGCGGAGCTGGCTGGATATTCAAAGAAGTCAGCACGCTTTACAGCTTCTAAACTACTAACAAATGACAACATTCTGCAACAACTGGAAGAGTTGTTTGCTCAAGCTGGATTGTCCGATGAACAGCTCATTGATAGGCTCAAAACCTCTATTGATGCTGGTCTTGGTCAGAAAGCCAACAATTCTGATGCTATTAAGGGCTTGAAGATGGCATTTGAACTTAAAAATCGTTTCCCTTCAACCCACTTCAAAGCAGAGATTACCCAAGAGGATGAGATTCATATGAAGCTTAGCCAAATGTCCCAAGAGGAACTAGCAGATTATCTGGAAGAAACTACTGCCAAAACCTTGGAGCTTGTCGAAAAACTGAAGAAAAGACGGGAAGATACCCAAAAGGTAGGAGAAGTTAAAATCATGGAGACGAAAGAGGTATCTTTGCAACCTATTATTACACCAAATTTCCCAAAGGCTGTAGGTATTACAATATCAGCTAAATAATTTTTCCTCTGCCCAATATATGAATGTAAATGAAAATAAAACTTGAGCACTCAAAAAGTGCCTATGAATCACAAGACCTTCAATTTATTGCAATGCTTGATGGAGATGATACTTTTGATGAGTTAATCCAGAAAGCACGAGCTAGGCTCGGTATTACAAATCCACTTACTAACTACCCCTCTACTGATTTTTATACCAGGGTTTATGAAGATTCAAAAGAGATTTGCTTCCTTTATCTCTTGCCAAATGCCTGGATACATCCAATTGCTTCACTAATTGCCTTTGACAGATTCTCTACGCCTGGAGTTGGCACATATTTGAATGGAGAAACAAAAAATGAGACTGGTAAGTATAACGACCTAACTATAACAATCAGTCAGCAAACATCGTTTGAGGCATTGCTGGGATGGTTAGAGCAGCATCGTAGCGTCATTCAAAAGAGA
>CAYHMW010000041.1:0-4105 GCA_964357925.1 uncultured Gammaproteobacteria bacterium | reverse complement strand
ATGCCTCTAGTCGCGAAGAACTTTTACGATGTAGTTATTTTTATTTACCATGACGTCATTATACTAAATCAGGACTTAGTTATCAATTATAGGTCTTTTTGCAGCCCTGGATGGAAAACGTTCGAATTTTTTATGTACAAACTTTCACAGTTGACCAAATAAGGTCAAACAAGACGGCTTGGGTTTGGGCCAATTCTTCGTTCCAGATTTCGGTGCCGACGACGTCGTGAGTGGAGTAGCCAACCAAGAAAATCTTTTGGTTGGTGATGATTGTGTCTGATGAAAAATCAACTTTCGGTCCGAGAAGTTTGATCTGATGTTTTTCAGAAAGGTACAACTTTAGATACTCATTGGCCTCTGGGCAGCGGATCAGGAGCTCTTTAGCGGACCCACCGTGCTGCCGGAGAGTCTGGGGAATTTTATGGAAGTATTCCGGCATTATCGTTTTAACCCGCTGGGGATGGAAAAAGGCTCGGAATGATTGTTCTTTAAGAACCTCTTCATACATCATCTCGACTCGCTGTTTGCCTTCAAAAAAACGAACTTTCGGAGTAATACAATGGTTTTTTTCCAGTTTTTGGAGTTCAGGAAGCTTTTTTTCTAGGAGAGTCTTGGTATTGGCAATAAAATCTTCCTTATCATTAAGCAAAGCCGTGAGCTCGGTAAGAGGTACGGATTGAACATGTTCCACCCCGTTATGTATGAAAGTAGTTACCAAGCCTACTTTTATTAGTCTCTCCAACACAACATACATTGAAGATCGATTGATGTCAGAATGCTTAGCCCATTTACTAACAGGTGTGGCTCCAAGCCGAATCAGCTCCAAAAAAGCCTTAATTTCTTTATTGTCCAGTCCAAATCGTCTAAATAATTCTTCCATACGTGCCTGTTGTTGTAAATTTACAACAGTAATTTATATATGCATTCTGGCCTCAATACTTCGGTTTGTCAAGTATCTTTGTTAAAAAGAATTGACGACGATTAATTCTATATCCTATAATACATTTATGGAAACGGATAAAAAGATAATTTTAATAAGATGTGAGGTTCCTGGGGTTGGGGGCTGGTGTAATAAATATTTTCCCAACTTTGGGAACTGCGCAAAATGTTATGAGGCGGAAAAGCATCTAACAAAAATTGCTAAAAACGAAGCAGCTAAACCCGGGACAGTGTCGTATTTGGCGGGACCTGGCGAATTGGTTCCTGTGGATATAACATCTTTTAATCTTGAGAAGGATGAGTGGAATACCCTTTGGGGGAGTAATTTAAAATTATTAGACGGATCTGATCGGACCGTTGCCAACGTATGCAAGGGTCAGGTATCAAGATTCTTTAGAAATACTGGGGTTGAGCAATGTTGCGAATTAAATGAGTAGCTTCAAGAGGCGACGCCTTCTGAAGCCCCAAGTCTGAAGCTATAAATCTAATTTAGATTGTTCTGACAGTCTAGACTTCCTTTTGCAGGCCCTGGATGGAAAATGTTCGAACCTATTACGCACAAAATTTGGCTTCTGTTTGACAATATAGAATGTAAGTAGTACTATAGGCTTCTATGGCCGAAACGGTTCGTCAGATTGGTGAGGAAGCTTTTTATAGAATGGTTGGTGGAGAAAATGCTGAGATAACTCGTGCAGCTGGTTTATCGGTTATAGCTAGATTGATAGCTGTTCAGATTCGTGACGCTTTGGGAGTGGATCCAAGAAAAATTGACAGGGGAACAATGGACCTGATTCACTCAGTTGACGAATTTTATATGGTGAAACATGGTAAGTTCAATAAGCCTAGGGGCGACGAGTCACACACAGCAAGAGAATTTTTTGAAAGGTCAGGAATTGGTCAGGATGGTTTACAAGAGATAAGAGCTGGGGTTGATAAGTTGGTTAACCCGATAGAGGAAAAAGGGGTAGTGGGGAAGTTACTAGGAAAGTATGTCCGAGAGAGACAGGCCTCTGTGTTATCCAGAAGGGCTGTTGCAGAAAAAGTTAGAAGTGTGTTTAAGGGTTAATCTAGTAATTCAAAGACATTATCTTAAAAGCATTGTGCAGTTGTGGTTGAGTAGGCGGAAAATCAAATTAGGTTCGAATTCCGGTCAAGCGTTGTTATAGTTTGATATGTTTGTTAGCCTCGGATTTTGTTGGCAGGGGTGGATGTGGGACATTCGAACCTATTACGCACAAAATGGATTAATAACCTAATCCCTTTTTTGTCTTAATGTCTCAAGAAATGCTTGATAGACGGATAATCCCGTAAATCCACTTGGCTCACTTCCAAGTAATTGGATAGCCTACACAAGTCCAGAAGGTATCTCCTGCTTTTCCTCGAGAAATGCACCAGCAGCTTTTTGTGCTGCACCATATTCGGAAACGAGGTTGGCATTCGTCGCTTTTAGATCTTGAATAAGTTCACCTAATTGATTGGGAACTTTGGTATTTTTTGCTCGATCAATCCAAGACATTTGTGTGAATTATACCTAATTGGTCTGACTTAGGGGAAGTATAACTTTTTGGAAACAAAGACAAATACCATCGGGGAGTCGATTGGGGCAATCTCCACATTTATCACTGAGGCCAACTTTGACTATTTCAATATTTCCATCTCGTACAAGGGCAGCTAGTTCTACCCAGGCCTGGTGAGCCTCAGATTGTTTGTTTAAATCTATAAAGACATTAACTACTGGGTTACCTGTAATGGTAATAGGTAGTAGCCAACGCTGCTTGCATTCTTGAGGAAGATTTTGAGCCAAAGATTCAGCATCCATAGGCCAATTATAACATGCTATAGGTCCTTGGCAGGGGTGGATGGAAAGTATTCGAACTTACCAGCTTCAAATTATTTAGGTCAGATGAATTTGTTGATATAATATCGTTTATGGGCTTGCTTGATGTGGTTGACGAACAAGGAAATGTAATAGGGAAAGATACCAGACATAATATTCACGCGAAAGGACTTTTGCACAGGGAAATTCATGTCTGGTTTTATACTCCTAAAGGAGAAGTAATCTTTCAGCTCCGTGCAAAGGGAAAGGATACTTTTCCGGAGAAGCTTGATGCTACTGTTGGGGGGCATGTGGAGATTGGCTCAGACTTTGAAGATACGGCAATCAAAGAGATGGAGGAAGAGACTGGAGTATTGGCTCGCGAATCAGACTTAAAATTAGTCAAAACTGTCCGCTCAAACCATGTTGATCCTACAACTGGAAAAACAAATAATGTCATTCGGAAGGTATTTGCATATAGGTTTATGGGAAACTCTGTCGACCTGCGTGTGGAGGACGGGTTGGGTGACGGTTTTGAACTGTGGCCGATTGAAAAGTTGGAGAGTACTACACCCGAGGACGAGAAGAGGTTCATTCCGGGTTTTCTGAACAAGGAGCACCTCGAAATGTATAGAAGTCTTTTTTTATAGAAGAAGGTTCAATATTGAGACTAGAGGTTCGATAAGTCTTTTGCAGGCCTGCCAGGACTCGAACCTGGAAGAGAGCTTTTGGAGAGCTCCATGATACGATTTCATCACAGGCCTAACTGGCACAATTTTACACCATTTGGAGGAGGGGGAAGTGGGGGAAGGAGTTATTTTAATTTAGATGTTTCTTTATGGATTGTGTGTTTACGACACTTTCTGCAATACTTTGATATAGACAATTTGTCGGGAGTATTGACCTTGTTTCTGGTCATGACGTAGTTCTGGGTCTTGCAGACCGGGCAAACAAAAGCCATGAGTTGTCGATTTCCTTTGGCCATAGTGTGGAGATTTTAACTAAAAAAACGCTTCCGCACAAGGAGGAAGCGTCTTTTGAGCTCAAAGTTACTGAGCAGGAGTAGGAGTTGGTGGTACCACAGGTGCGGCGGCCACGGCGTCGTTGACGACGGCCTGAGCGGCGGCTACATCAGCTGGTTTATTTTCAGATCCGCACTGTTCACAAACCCAGACGGTTTTGCCGTCGTTTGTGGTGACTGCGTGACAATTTGAACAATTTACTTGTGTTTGATCCAATTAAATCACCTCGCTCTCTAATAAGAGTATATCATGGTAAAATATTTTGACTGGCTGGGATGGTGGAGCGGTCAATCACACCAGACTGTAAATCTGGCGCCTTACGGCTACG
>CAYHMW010000040.1:0-4848 GCA_964357925.1 uncultured Gammaproteobacteria bacterium | reverse complement strand
CCTTGCTTATGGCCTTACGAATACTATTGTTTATTGGTCGCCGGAGATTGTGGTGTTTGGCGGTAGCATGATGAATGATATTCGTGTCGAGGTCATCGAAAAAAACACGAGGGCTCTATTGAAAGATGTTTATCCTGAGTCGCCAAAATTTGTGAAGGCGACATTGGGGAGTGTGGGTGGACTTCATGGGGCGATGCATTATGCAAAATCAGTTGTTGACCGATGAGTGTTTCGTTTGTATAGTGGGTTCTAGTATGGCGGCCTTAGAGATTACAGATGCACAATTTGAAGAGATGGTTTTGAAATCAGAACTTCCTGTTCTCGTTGATTTTTGGGCTCCTTGGTGTGGTCCTTGTAAAATGGCTGGACCTGTTCTTGACCAATTGGCTACAGAATATTCTGGAAAAGTAAATATAGTGAAGCTTAATGTTGATGAGAATCAAAATAATCCTCAGACTTTTCAAATAATGTCGATTCCCACAACTGTTCTTTTTAAGGATGGAGCAGAGGTTGGGAGGCAGGTTGGGTTTGCCGGGAAAGAACCATTTGAGAATTTAATGAGGCGAGCTTCGTCTACGCCGTAAGAAATGGTCTATGAATAAAAAGGAGGTGATTTACCGTGGGTAACGATACAACAACACAAACAATGGCTGGTGGAATGAGTGCTACTCCTACTGCTGTGCCTGCAACTACTGGTATGGGTACTGTGCCTACACTTGTGACGCCAGTCACCGCACCATCTGGAATGAGTGCTTCCACACCTGCGACTGATGCTACAGTAGTGCCTACTGCACCTATGGCCCCAGTTACTCCCATGGCTAGTGATAGTATGTCTGTGGCTTCTACTACTGAAGTCACCCCTGAGCCAATGGCAACTGAGCCTACTGGCACTGATACTAATACTGCCGGAGGAACTGGCTCGACCATTTAAGGTTTATAGCAATGAGTGATGTTTTTGCGAGCAAGCCTTCGGGGGATGCGCCTTGGGATGTTGCGATAATTGGATCTGGGCCGTCTGCTCTTACTGCTGCGATATATTCAGTAAGGGGTGCTGCTTCTACATTGGTACTTGGTGGTACTAAGTGGGGAGGGCAGCTGATGCTAACTACTGAGGTCGATAATTTTCCTGGGTTTCCTGATGGCATTCAGGGGCCTGAGCTTATGGAGAAGATGAAGGCTCAGGCTGTACGCTTTGGAGTGGAATTTAAATTAGAGGATGTTACCTCGGTGAATTTTTCCTCAGAGATCAAGGAATTAACTACAAGTGGGGGAGTTTATAAAGCACGAACAGTAATTATTGCGACTGGTGCTGAGACTAGGTGGCTGGGGGTTCCGGGAGAAGAAAAATTAAGAGGAAGAGGAGTGAGCTCTTGTGCTCCGTGTGATGCTCCGTTTTTCAAAGACAAAAAGGTTGCAGTCATTGGCGGTGGAGACGCTGCAATGGAGGAGGCACTTGTATTGACGAAGTATGCAACGGAGGTTTATATGATACATCGCAAAGATAGTTTTAAGGCGTCCCAAGCAATGCAGCAAAGAGTTTTGGGGAGCGAAAAAATAAAGGTCATTTGGGATACTGAAGTCAAGGAATTTTTGGGCGGGGAAAAACTTGAGAAACTAAAGCTCTTCAATAGTAAGACAAATGAAGAAAGTGAAATGGATTTCCAGGGAGCGTTTGTGGCGATTGGTCATCTGCCGTCGACAAACATATTTTCCGGCAAGGTTGATTTAGATGAAAAAGGCTATGTAAAACGCATTACCGGTGAGGAGGCAGATAAACCTGAGGGGTATCGAATGAGGACGAGTATGCCTGGGGTTTTTGTTGCTGGGGATGTGCACGATTATCATTACAGGCAAGCAATAACTGCAGCAGCCTATGGGTGTATGGCAGGGATGGAGGCACTTCGCTACTTGGACAAAAATAGTCAGGCCTGGTAATATGTTTTGATATGGCTTCTTTAAAACGCAGGACTCTTACAATTGATCTAGATAAATTGAATTTTATCTTTATGGGTGTGACTCTTGTTTTGGCGTTTGTCGTTGGTGTTTTGTGGCAGAGAGTAACTGCTCTCGAGGAAAATGGTGTCGTGACTGCTCCCAAGGTTGGGACTGTCCCGACGCAAGCCGCGCCTTCTAGGCTTGATGATTTGCCAGCACTTGCTAAGGCAGTAGGTGTAGACAAAGGGAAATTTGAAAGTTGTGTGAAGGAAAATCGGTACGCTGATTTTGTAGAGAATCAATATCAGGGTGGAGTAAAGGCAGGGGTTACAGGGACACCAAGTAATTTTATAATGAACAATAAGGGTGAAGTTTGGTCAGTGCCTGGAGCTGTGCCTTATGAAGGACTAAAGGCTGTTGTGGATGCTGCACTTGGGTTGACAGATGGAACAGCTGCTACAGGGAAACTTGATGCGGCGAAGGTTGCCAGCGTGCCTAAAGTGACGAAGGACGATCATATATTAGGGGAGCTTTCTGATTCGGTTTATCTTGTTGAATATTCTGATTTTCAATGTCCTTTTTGCAAGAGTTTTCATCCGACGGCAAAGAGAATAGTAGAGGAGAATGATAAAGTTGCTTGGGTTTTTAGGCATTTTCCTCTTGATTCGATTCATCCCCTAGCGAGGCCTGCTGCAGTTGCCTCGGAATGTGTGGCTGAGATTGGTGGGAATGAAGCTTTCTGGAAGTTTACAGATGGAGTTTTCGCAGACTAAAGTTCTTCTAAAAGTTTGTATGCAGCAACTGCTGTTGTACCCCAGACATTGAAGCTGTGGTTGATGCCGTACATTGGCAGCTCGACGATTTCGTCAACTTCTTGAAGAATTTCTTTTGATAAGCCTTCTGTTTCGTTGCCGGCGATTATGGCGACAGGAAATTTACACTTTAAGTTTTTATAGTTTGTAGCTTTGCCATATTGTTCAATAGCAATTGTGTGTACTCCTTTGCTTTTTAGTTCAAGGACAAGTTCAAGAGTGGAGCCGCGTTTTTCCCATGGTACCCAATTTTCAGTGCCCACTGCTGCCTTGTGGATACGAGAATTTGGAGGATATTCCATTGTGCCGCAAAGATATATTTTTTCTGCAGCAATTGCATCTCCCAGACGGAAAAGTGAGCCAATGTTAAAAGTATCTTGAATTTGGTCGAGCACTAGATATATAGGATTTCTTTTTATTGATTTTATTTGATTCTCTGTTGGATCTGATTTCCTTAAAATTATTGGTTTAAGCTTTTGCATGGTTTTCTACTATTATAGCTGCTTTATCGTATCCTTCTTTGTTCGCAAGCTTTGGGGAATTCAGTAGGCTTTTGTCGATGAATTCTTTATCGTAATCGCCTTTTATTATTTGGAGAAGTGACTCCCTAATTTTTGGATATATTTTCTTATTTATTTTTTTTAGTTTTAAGTTTGCTTCTATGCAGGCAAGTTTGACCGTGGTTACAGTGTGGATGAAGTTGATATTTATTGTCTGGCCACTAATGGGGAAGTTCTTTAGAGCCTTTTTGGTTTCGGGACCATAAAGATGGGATGTCATTTATACAGTTTAGTGAGGAGAACTTTTTGTTCCTCGACTGTATTTTCTGGGGGAAGCTTGAAGAAGTCAAATTTTTCTACTTGATCGTCGAGTTTGAAGTTTCGTGATAATGGCTCGCAAATAAATACTAACGAGATTGAATATCCATAGCCCCTCTCTTTTTCTTCACTAAGGTATTCTTGGTAGCCAATAAATTTTTTGACTTTAACTTTTATTCCCAACTCTTCTTGTGCAATTCGGTGTACTGTATCCTCCACTTTTTCGTTAAGATGAATGGTTCCTCCTGGCAGGTGCCACAAGTTTTCAAAGCCGTTTTTTGTTCGGAAAGTTAGAAGGACGCCTTTATTTGTTTTGAGAATTAAATCAACTGTGACCCTTGGGACTTTGGAGTATATGGCTTTGAATTCTTCTGGAGTTAGAGGGTATTTACGGGCCATGTAGTGAGTTTAAACAGAGAAGATATATAATACTAGTAATGTATCTTCTTTTTGTCATTCTCTCTTTTGTTTTTTCGTACTTAATTATCACTTTAAATTTTTTTCCTAACCTTGGCTTCGCATTGGTCTTCTCAGTTTTTGCGATACTTACTTATAAGTTGAAAAAGGAAAAAACAAGAGATATCGTGCTGTACCTTGTGTTTGTGCTTATGTTTTCGCTTGGGTTAGTAATAAGAAGTGAGCCGAGTATTACATTTTTTAACTTTGTTGCCCTTGTATTTTTCAGCCTCTTATTAATTGTCCCTGACTTGTCAAATAAAGGTGGTGTGGTGCAATACGGTTATTCAGCGTTGACCTTTATTGTCAGAAGCATATTTTTGACCAAAAGTGATTATTATCTGGAGCTTAAAGTGGCTAGAGTTTGGTTTCAGGTGCTTATAACCCTTGTGGTTATGGCATTTGTTTTACCACTTCTTTCTTCTGCAAATCCTATTTTTCAAAAAGGTTTACAAGATATTATAGATCTAATAAATTTGGAAAATATTCTCGAGCAGATTGGGGTTGAAAATATATTTGTCTGGTTTATTCGCCTGCTATTCTTTTTTCTTTTTGTATTTTTAATTCCAAAAGTCTTGACTTTGACCAATAAAAGCAACAACTATCCATTTCCTTTTTCTCTAAATTCTGAATACTTTTCGCTAATAATGCCAAGAGTGTTTTTAATCCTAGTCATTTTGGTATTTTTTGTGACCCAACTACAGCTCTATTTTGCAAGTGATACGATTTTGGCAAGCATGGGTATCAGTCATTCACAACGAACCAGAGAGGTTTTTGCACAACTTTCTGTTGTGGCAGGAGTAACTTTGCTATTGATTTATAACGGT
>CAYHMW010000039.1:0-5177 GCA_964357925.1 uncultured Gammaproteobacteria bacterium | reverse complement strand
ACAGAGTACATGCAAACATACATGTAGTTTTCCGGAATGTATGCGTCCAGTACAAGTCATTGACACCAATTAGCACTCGTGTTAGGATTCTGCTAAAGCAATGGATCAACCAAGCCTCTCAGTCCGTCAAACCCAAATCCTCAAAGCCCTCATTGATGAATACATAAAAACCGCAGAGCCCGTTGGCTCCCTTGCCCTTGAGAAAAAATACGATCTTGGAGTTTCCCCAGCAACAATCAGAAACGAAATGGTCAATTTAACAAGTACAGGCTATCTTCGCCAGCCCCATACCTCCGCAGGCCGCATTCCCTCCCCACAAGCTATGAAGTTCTACATCAATCAGCTTATGGAAGAGCGCCAGGTGAGCTTAACCGATGAAGTAAAAGCTAAAAATGAAGTTGGAGAGATCGAGGACGATTTCGACAAGGTCATGAATTATGCCACCCGCGCTCTCGCAGGCCACACAAGATCCTTGGCTGTGGCAACGACAGATGAAGGGCAAACCTGGAGTCATGGGCATGCGAACATCTTCCAAAGTCCGGAATTTTTTAACTATCAAGTTTGCCAAAGCATCTTCTCCGTTTTGGATGAACAAAAACGCCTTCAAGAATTATTTTTCAAATTCCTCTCGGGAGTAAGTCCCATAGAAGTTCTTTTTGGGGAAGAAACAGGTTGGGATTTTTTTGAACCAGTTGGTATAGTTGCAACTCGATTTACCACAAATGGCCGCCAAGGTGCTATTGGCATAATCGGCCCTTATAGGTTAAATTATTCCTCAGTTATACCTATGGTAAGGTATTACGGTGAGCTTATAAATGAATACGCAAATCAAAAAACAGAAGAAAGTCCAGAAATCTGACCCCCGTCCTAATGGACAGGTGGACGAGACAGTCTTACTAAAAGCCAGTCTGGCAAGAGCCCTTGCAGATTATGCCAATCTTGAAAAAAGAGTACAAAGAGACGCTCTGGAGGTTGGCACGCGGATCAGATCACAATTTTTAACTAGACTCCTTCCTGCTTTGCAAACGCTCTATAGCGTCCAGAATCACCTCAATGACCCAGGTCTAGCTGTAAGCATTGGACAGTTCGAAGAGATTATCAAAGAAGAAGGGATTGAAAAAATTGAACCGCAAAAAGGTGAACATTTCGATGAAGAGTTACACGAAGTAATAGATACAGAAGAAAGCGAAGAAAAAAAAGGCACAATAGCAGAACTTATTGAGCAAGGTTGGAGGTTTTCAGAAGGTGGAACCATAAAACACGCCAAAGTCAAAGTTTATAAGTGACAGGAAGTGTATATTAGCACTTGACATTAAAGAGTGATAAATTTATATTAAATCCATGAGCAAAATAATAGGAATCGATCTAGGAACAACAAATTCAGTTGTCGCTGTGATGGAAGGCGGTAAGCCCAAAGTCATTCCAGCCGCAGACACTGGCAGAAACATCACACCAAGTGTGGTTGAGCCTGTCAAAAATCTTGTGGGTGACGTGGCCAAACGCCAAATGATCCTCAATTCAAAGACAACTGTTAACTCCGCCAAACGCCTCATGGGCAGAAGAGTTGATGATAAAGAAGTAGAAAAAACCAAAAAATTTGTTTCCTATGAAATCGTCAGTGGTAAAGACAAAGCAGCAACCATTGAAATCGACGGCAAAAAATATACCCCTCAGGAAGTAAGCGCCAGAGTTCTAATGAAGCTCAAAAAAGATGCTGAAGAATATTTAGGCGAAAAAGTCGAGTCAGCAGTCATCACGGTTCCAGCTTATTTTGACGATGCCCAAAGGCAAGCCACAAAGCAAGCCGGTGAGATCGCTGGTCTCAAAGTTGACCGGATTATCAATGAACCAACAGCAGCAGCTCTTGCTTATGGTCTTGATAAGAAAAACGCCCAAAAAATAGCTGTTTATGATCTTGGTGGCGGAACTTTTGACATCTCCATTCTCGAATTAGGCGACGGTGTCTTCGAAGTCAAAGCAACAAACGGGGACACTCACCTTGGGGGCGACGATTTTGACGAAAAAATTGTTGACTGGATAGTTGAGGAGTTCAAGAAAGACAACGCGGTTGATCTCAAAGCCGACAAACAGGCCCTCCAAAGGGTGCGAGATGCCGCAGAAAAAGCAAAAATTGAGCTTAGTGCAGCTCCAGAAATTGAAATCAACCAGCCATACATTACACAAAACAATGGCAACCCACTTCATTTAACTTTGAAGTTAACGCGAGCAAAACTCGAAAGTCTCGTTGAAGACCTTATTGAGCGCACGATGGGTCCAGTAAGTGAAGCGCTTAAAGACGCGAAGCTCGATGCCCACGACATTAACGAGGTAGTCCTCGTCGGAGGCATGACCAGAATGCCCAAAGTCACAGAAAAAGTAAAAGAATATTTTGGTAAAGACCCAAATAAGTCTGTCAATCCCGATGAGGTTGTCGCAATCGGTGCAGCTATTCAAGGTGGGGTTCTCGGCGGGGAAGTCAAAGATATTTTGCTTTTGGATGTGACACCTCTAACGCTAGCCATTGAAACAATGGGCAGTGTAGCAACACCAATGATAGGGAGGAATACAACGATCCCGGCCAGTAAAACCGAAACATTTAGTACAGCTTCCGATAATCAGACTCAGGTTGATATCCACATCACCCAGGGTGAACGCCCAATGAGCGCAGACAATAAAAGCCTCGGTCGTTTCATTCTTGATGGTATTCCACCGGCCCCAAGAGGCGTTCCCCAAGTCGAGGTTACATTTGATATCGACGCAAGCGGTATCTTAAAGGTTACGGCCAAGGACAAGGCAACAGAGAAAACTCAACACATTACAATCACAGGCGCAGTTGGCCTTAGCGACGAAGAGATCGAGCGCATGAAGAGTGAGGCGGAGAAACACAAAGCCGAAGATGAAAAGAAAAAGGGTGAGGTTGAAACAAGAAACAAAGCAGATGCCCTTGTCGCCACAACCGAAAAGGCTATAAAAGACGCTGGTGACAAATTAGACAAAGATCTCAAAGAGCGCATCGAAGGTAAAGTCAAAGAGTTGAAGGATGCAGTCGAAAAGGGCAGTAAAGAGGATATTGAGAAGAAATCTGAAGAATTAAGCACCGAACTTCAAAAAATCGGCGAAGCCATGTACAAAAAAGACCAGGAAGCAGCCAAAAAACCAGAAGATTCAGAGGCAAGCGGCGAAACTAAAAAGGATAAAAAACCAGACTCCAAAGATAGTTCAGTTGAAGAGGGAGAAATAGTAGATGAAAAAAACGAAACCTCTTGAAATTGAGCTTCTAGAATTTGCTGACTTCGCGAACCCTACATGGGACAATAAACTTAATCTCTCCGGGATATTCGATGAAATCTATGTTAACAAAATCCCTGCAATACACCCCAGAATGTATGCAGTTGGAATTGGTCGTGGTACTCCAGGTCGTGATTATGGTGCAGACATTTTAATTAAAGATCCTAAAGGCAAAACTCTCCAAGCAGTCGAATTAAAACTAACACCAGGAGGCAATGGCAGAGCAAATTTTATTGCAGAAGTTGAAGATTTACCTTTAAAAACAACTGGTAGATATACGCTGCATATATTAAGCAATAAGAAAGTGGTTGGGAAGCGTAACTTAGAGGTTAAAAAAGAAAACTGACATGGATGGTTATGAAAATATCAAAATCCCTACAGCGAGTGGAACCGCCACATACGCAAGCACCCCTACAACCTGGCCATCGCAAGCACAACATTCTGGTAATACATACAATTTTACGTTTTACAATCCCTCTGCTCCAATAATTGTGCCTATGGGAGATCGTAGTTTATCAAGCCTAGGTAACCATGGCATCAATTTAGTGGAATCTGACATTTCTAAGAGTATTTCAAATATTAAAAATCACGTAACTCAATATATAGACAAACCAGAAAGTCAATTGAAAGCCAAGCAATATCTAGAAGAATTAGAATTGGAGTTGCAAAAAGAGACCAAGGATCAAAACAAAATTCAAAAAATATTCAAGAAAATTGTCGGCTTATCTAAAACACTAGCTAAACAGCTATTAGAGACAACCACTGGTGCGCTAATCTCGCAATACATCGCACCTGTGATTCTCAGCGCTCTTTAGCGCTCTCTCTCCACACCACCAGTGCTCCACTAACCAAAACCAAATTTTTAACAATGTATTGCCCTTCCAGTGATGGCGCAAAAGGTACTTGAGTGAATGACAAATCTGGGAAGAATACGAGTGGAGTAAAAGTTCCAAACATCTGAAGTAGCATCAAAGGAATTATAAACTTCAAATATTTTCCAGTCAGAAATCCAAGTCCAATTACACTCTCCCAAATGGCAAGGATAAGAAGAAGTGTCGCCTTTGGAATTAATCCGAAAAATAGGATAAACATAGTGTCCTGTGCCAGTGCTTCTGCAGGACTCGCTCCCCCAAAAAACTTCAAAAACCCAAACCAGAAGTAAACAATTCCAATACTAATGCGTAGGTAAGTAACGCTATTTTCAGAAATCTTACCCAAAAGTTTATAAGTCTGGTCGACAATCCTCATGATTTCATTATAGCAAATGTCCGATTAGCACTCCATCAATCTGATTGCTTAACACAACCACGGGGGTCTGTTACAATTGCATGACTATGGCAGCGGGTAAACCAGATTATTACGATATTTTGGGCATCAGTCGCGAGGCGACGGCAGATGAAATAAAAAAAGCCTACAGAAAACAGGCTTTGGAATGGCATCCTGATAAAAATAAAGACAACAAGGAAGCCGCTGAAAAACGCTTCAAGGAAATTAACGAAGCGTACCAAGTCGTTAGCGACCCTCAAAAAAGAAAGACTTATGACCAGTTCGGCCATGCTGCCTTCAATCGTGGAGGCGGTGGCACGGGTGCAAATCCTTTTGGAACTGGTGGCACGGGTGGCAATTGGGGTCCATTTACTTATAGCTATACCCAAGGTGCAGGCGACCAGAATCCCTTCCAGGGCTTCGACTTTGGCGATCCCTTTGATATTTTCGAACAATTCTTTGGGGGCAGAACACAACAAAGAGCAAGGACTATTCCTCGCTACAGCATCTCAATTAGTTTTCTTGAGGCAGCATTGGGAGTTGAGCATGAAGTGACAATCGACGGGAAAAAAAGAAAAATAAAAATCCCGGCAGGAGTTGATGAAGGTAATAGGATTCAATTT
>CAYHMW010000038.1:0-5331 GCA_964357925.1 uncultured Gammaproteobacteria bacterium | reverse complement strand
AGCGCCTGGAAGAAACCGCTGATCCGGAACTGGCCATCAATCGCGCACTCAAAACCTATCTGCAAAAGGGTTATAGCCCACAGTGGGTCAATCAAAGATTAAAAAGCATTGAGATTCGAAAAGCTCTAACCGATGAATGGGAAAATCGAGGTGTAAAGGAAGGCTTGGAATTTGCCATTTTGACTGATGAAATTACCAAAGCATGGACAGGAATGACTACTAAAGAATACAAAAGATTAAAAGATTTAAAGAAGGAAAACCTGCGCGACAATATGACCAATTTGGAATTGGTGTTAAATATGCTCTCAGAAACGGCAACCACCGAGATTTCAAAGAAACGTGAACCGAAAAATCTAGACGAGAATAAAACTGTGGCGCAAGAAGGTGGAAGCGTGGCGGGCAACGCGCGAAAAGATATTGAGGCAAAAACCGGTAAAAGAGTAGTTGTTCAAAAGAACGCAAAAATGATGTCGGGTAAAGATACTAAAAAATTTGGAAAGAGGAAACAAAAATGACGGTTTTCCCGTCATCCTCGAGCCTTGCCTGCCGGCAGGCAGGAAATCGAGGATCTAGATTCCCGCATTCCCACCTCGTTTGTCTCCTTTTTTGTCTGGAATATAACAAGGTATACGGAAAAAAACGATAAAACTTAGACCTAGAACTAAGTACAACTCCCTATTAACATATAAGCTAAAGTGATACTATTATTTTGGTCTTGTCGCAAGACTAGGGTTAGGCTAGCAGAAACATTTGGCTTAGCCCTTTTATTTGGTAATCAATTCTTCAAACCTAACGTGCTAAAATTTCAGAATGATAGTTTTTATTGATGAATCTGGAGATCCTGGATTCAAAGTAGCTAAAGGTTCATCCCCGTTCTTTGTCATCGCTCTAGTTATTTTTACTGACTCACTAGAAGCAGAAAAAACGTCACTTGCAATTAAAGAGCTAAGACGTAAGCTTCATGTTGCTGACTTTTATGAGTTTAAGTTCAATAAAACTGATAAAAGGTTTAAAAATGCTTTCTTTGAGACTGTAAGGAAATTTGACTTTAAAATACGAGCGATTGTTATTGACAAAGAGATAATTCGTAGTCAAAGGTTAAAGACCGACAAAGAAAGTTTTTATAATTATACAGTTATGCAAGTATTAAAACACAATCAAGGAAAGATAAAGAATGCCAAATTAAAAGTTGATAAACGAGGCGAAAGGACGCTGCGCAACCAACTGCGTGTCTATCTTAGTCATCAACTCAATAATAAAAGCTCAAAAGTATTCAGCGATCTTAATTTTGAAGACTCAAGACAAAATACTTTAATTCAGCTTGCTGACATGGTTGCAGGATGTATAGCTGCAAGTTATTCAGGAAAGAATGAAACATATCTAAAAATGCTAAAAGATTCAAAGAGGATTGATGACGTTTGGCCTTTTAAATGATTCGACCTTGCTCCTAGTCAAACGTAAGCCTGACACGCCACCATACGGTGACAGTTTGGAAACAAGGTCTTTGTAATAGAAGTATATCATAGCTTTTGGAAAATATCCAGTTTAGATTGTACCAATAGTATATTTACACATTGACAGGAAATTGTCCAAAAGGGTCTAGATAAACGAGCATAAAACTCGCCCTTCATGGCTATCCATTTTGCATAGTTGCCAGTAACTTTGATACAATCACAATATGACAACACAGGTACTTCGTAAAAACACAGGTCTTTTGAAAGCGTTTAGTGAATATAAAAAACGCTATCTTAATGTGGGTAAAAAACCGGATATAACAAAACTTCTACCTGAAGTGCTTTTTAGGACTATGCGTCTTGAAGGCGAAAAAATTACTCGCAAGGAAGCGCAGTCGCTATTTAAATAAAATAGGATTTACGCTACAATTTTGTTGTGGATCAAGCAACAAAATCCAAATCCGCAACTAGTTATAAAGATACAGCTTTCGGTATTATTCCCCGTTCAAAAGTAGTTCAGCTTGAGAAGGAAGGTGTGAAGAAAGCCTTACAATATATCATTAAGTTAAGTAAAGCTAAGACGCAAATCACGCCGCAACTAATATGTGATGTTCATAAAGAAGGGTTCGGTTTTATCTTTCCTGATTGGACAGGAAAATTCAGGATAATAGATGTAACTGTTGGGGATTTTGAGCCGCCTCACTTTAGTCGTATTCCAGAACTTGTAAAAAACCTCTGTGATGATCTTTCCATAAGGTTTAGAAATTTATCCTCACCAGTTGATGAGGAACAATTTCTTTCTGATGTTATAGGGCTTTTAGCGTGGTTTCAAAGCCGTTTTGTTTGGATACACCCCTTTAACGATTACAACGGTAGAGTAGCCAGACTTCTGACAAATCTTTTACTTCTTAATCTCGGTTTTCCGGTACTTGAAATACGAGCTGATACAGGGGTGGATAGAGAAGCGTACATTGAAGCAATTAAGGCAGCAGATAAAAACGATTATTCCAAACTTGAACTTCTTCTTTCTGATGCCCTAAAAGAAAGTCTTGAAAAACTATAAAACCTACTGCGAAATAGTTTGTCTATAAAATCCCCACATTTTTAAGATACAAAAATATCTGTCAATCACTAATAAATAAATATTCCCTCGCTTACCTGATGAGTTTAGGGGGCCGCACCCCTCTTAACAATTCCCCTTCTGCCTATTCAATTAACGCATTTTGCTACCTGGCCAAGAGAAGATACCTTTGGAGAAATATCCTTTGTTGTCTCCTTTTATCTCCTTTTTTATCTGGAATCTAGTAAAAGACAAGAAATAGACTACGCATTTGTACTTTTGTAGTTGTTTAATTGTTGCATTTGTAATATAATATGTTACAAATGAGGAATGTAATTAATATATCTCTACCTGCTCCGCTTACAAATATTGTGGACTCAGAAATAAAAAGCGGTCAGTTTGCATCGCGAAGTGAATTTATTAGACACTTATTACGCTTGTGGTCCGAAAACAAGCTATACAGTGAACTTGAGCATAGCAAACAAGAAATTGCGCAAGGCAAAGGAAAATTGCTAAAGACATCATTAAAAGAGCTCTGGTATGAAGCCCAAAAAAGTTAATTATTCGCCGACATTTTTCAAAAGCCTTAGAAAATTACCCAAATCACAGCTCAAATTTCTCGAAAAACAAGAAAAAATATTCATGAAGGATATTTTTGATCCCCGCCTTAAAACTCATAAACTAAAAGGGAAATTTTCAGACTTTTACTCTTTCTCAATTAGTTATCATTGGAGAATTATTTTTCACTTGGAAGGAAATGACACTATTGTTTTGGATAACATCGGCACTCACGAAATTTACAAATAACTCGTAGCTAATATTCAAAATTTAATCTCGACGGGATCCATCTTCTTACTAATGTGAATGATACCAATAACCATTCGAACAAATCATCTTTCTGATTCAACCTTTAACTAACTCAACAATCTGGTCAACTCATACCCATTTGCCGACATTTACCAGCTAAAAGAGGAATATCTTGCAAATCTAAATACTGAACCGGTATTAGGAAAACAAAAATGACGGTTTTCACGTCATCCTCGAGCCTTGCCTGCCGGCAGGCAGGAAATCGAGGATCTAGATTCCCAGTCAAGCTGAGAATGACAAATTGAGGGTGCGGGTTCGCAATGACATTCAAGGGTGCCCTGCCGCCTTGACACGATATTTATCGTACTGTATAGTGTACGTTACATGATACAAATAGTAAACATCTCTGAGGCTCGGAATAACTTCGCTAAACTGGTTAGGAAAATTAAAGAGACCAAAAAACCCATTGTAATCGTTCAGGACAGTATCCCCTCAGCGGTTATTTATCCTTACGAAGAAGCCTTAAAAAACGATGAGGAAAAGGAGCAATTGTTCCAGCTAAAATTTAGAGAAGTTTTCGCAAAAGGGGAAAAGGCATTTAAAAAATATCTTAAGAAAAAAGCCGTAAAAACTCCCCAGACCGAACAAGACGCGTATTCCGTTATAAAAAATGCCTAAAGTTGTCGTGGATACTAACGTATTCCTTTCGGGCATCCTTTTTGGCGGTAACCCCAGGAAAATAATCACGGCTTGGCTCGATAAACAGTACATCTTGTGCATCTCCCCCGAACTAAAAGCCGAAATTATTAACAAATTACGTTCAAAATTCGGCTTGCCGCTACCAACCATAGAAATTATAGAAGACGCGTTGGATTTATATGGTGAAAAATATATTCCTGGGAAAAAGGTTAATCTCTGTCGCGACCCGAATGATAATTTTTTGCTTGAACTAGCGCAAGAATCCCGCGCAGATTATCTGATAAGCGGTGATAAGCTGGTGCTTGAGTTGAAACAATACAAATCCACAAAAATTATTCGTAGAAAAGCTTTGCTTATTACACCAAAAGAATTCCTGCGTATACTGCGATGACAAAAAAAGTTGTTTTATTGGCAGTAGTAATCATCGGTATTTTTATCGTCGCTATAAGTTACCGGCAAAAAAAGGCTTCAACAAAACCAGCAGAAGAGCAAAAAAGGGTATGGGAGATAAAATCCATAGACACTATGAAATATTCTCGCGACCCTGCAGGGGAAAAGTTAAATGATCCGACTTTTGACCGTACTATCGATGGGCAGGTCAAAGCAATTGCCCAAACAGGCGCCACTCATGTAGCTTTAGGGACTCCCTACGACGAAAAGTTTATTTCCTTTTTAAACCGTTGGGTACAAGCGGCCAGAAAATACAATCTAAAAGTTTGGTTTCGTGGTAATTTTTCCGGCTGGGAAGGCTGGTTTGGTTACAAAAAAGACTTAACTCGCGAAGGGCATTTGGCTCTGATGCGCCAGTTTATCAATAGAAACGGAGAACTTTTCCAAAACGGTGATCTTTTTACCCCTTGTCCGGAATGCGAAAATGGAGGCGCTGGTGACCCGAGACGTAGTGGTGACATTGAGGGATTTCGAAAGTTTATGGTCGAAGAATTTCAAAATGCAAACACTGAATTTAGAATAATCGGCAAAAATGTCAGAACAGTTAGTTCAATGAACTTTGATGTTGCCAACCTTGTCATGAATGAGCAAACCGCCAATGCCGTTGGCGATTTGGTTGTTATCGACCATTATGTTAAAGATCCTCAAAAGCTGGCTAGTGATGTAAGATCCTTAAGCCAAAAAACTCAATCCAAAATTATGCTTGGAGAATTTGGCGCCCCAATTCCCGACATCCACGGTAAGCTAAGCGAAGAGCAGCAAGCCAAGTGGGTGGATGAATCATTAAATCTGATCCAAAGCCAAGAAGAAGTCATCGGTATCAATTATTGGGTTTCTCATGGGGGATCGACTGCTATATTT
>CAYHMW010000037.1:0-5607 GCA_964357925.1 uncultured Gammaproteobacteria bacterium | reverse complement strand
AACTTCCGTCATTTTAGTTTCGCACCCCAATACCATCGACAAAACATCAACCGTCACACTATCAACTTCATAGAAAATATTACAATCGCCGGGCACAGCATCTTCATCAGCAATTGCAAGAACACGTCCTCCCACTCCATCTACCACCCCACTTACGTGCTCTGAGTATCCCCAATCGCCAGTAGAATTAACAACTGAAATAGCAAGTGCTTCGTCAGACACCTCAGGAACAGAAAACAACGCACTTAATCGTTCTGGAACATTACTCCTAGGCTTAAAACCAGAATCCCCACCCGATATCTCAGTGCGTACCAAATATCCTGTTTCAGTCAAATCAATTTTATAAATCCCCCCGGAAGACAAACTCCAAACAAACATTGCAAGCCGAATTCGGTCGACCATTCCTAAACTTGATTCCCGGATCCTAAAAGGCGATACAAGAGCAGATATTTTACCTTTCGAATACAAAAGTGCACCAGAAGAAGCCCAATGCTCAACGGGCAATCCAAGTGACTTTGAAACTGTATTGGCCAGTAGCTCACCACCCACTCCCTCACTCTCTCCTAATTCCCAAAGACTACCAATACTCCACACGCCATACTGCCCAGCAGCCAAAACCTCGGTATTTCCAGGAATCAAAACACGAACCAAAGTACCGGCAAACGGATCAAATACCAATACAGATACATTCTCACCATCTGGAACAACTAAAGAAAGTCTAGTTTTACTATCCCAAATTGACCGCTGAAAAAACAAAAAACTGAAAACAATAGCCACCGAACAAAAAACAACCATCAACTTCCTCTTCATTTCATCGATTCCTTTAACCGCCTATAGTGGCTGCTCCCCAACTTATGAATCTTTGAATAAGTCAGCCCATATGTCTTTATTAGATGTCGCACGTATTCTCCAGCAATTACCTCGGGCACCATAACATATGTAGCACCACCAGCATAAAGTCTCATCGCATCATGACGATTTTCTGCTTTCATCACAATCGCCCCGCTATACTTTTTCGCTTTCAAATACTCAAGTATGGTAAGTGAATCATGAAAGTCAGAAGAAGTCATAACGACGGCAGATGAATCGTCAAGTCCAGCAGCATTTCCCACCGCATGATCGTTTATATCCCCAAAAATCACAGGAATCCCACGCTCCACGAGACTACGTACCACGTTCGGGTTAAAATCCACAACCACAAAAGCCATTTTTTTCTTCACAAACATATCTACCACTTGTTCTCCTGTCCTGTCTGCACCTATCAAAACTAAGTGATCCTTAAATTCACCGTGAGCGGGAAGCTGCGCTTCCCGCAAATTCTTCCGCTCAATCTTTGATAGCATGCCAGAAAAAAGATCATATAATCGGTCCATCCCGTTGATCATATATGTAGAAAGTGTCATTGTTACAACTCCCACAACAACTACCAATGAGACATCACCGTGAGAAACATGTCCAATAGAAAGACCCATCGCCATTAGGATTAAGGAAAACTCAGAGACTTGGGCCAAGGTGACCGAAGTCATAAAAGAGGTACGACTCCTATATCCCAATGCATTCATCAAAAAAATCACAATAAGTGGATTTCCGATTAAAACAAACAAAGACAAGACAAACGCGGGAAAAAGTATCCCATAAGTTGCTTCAAACACTAAACTGGCTCCAAGTGCAATAAAAAATATGGTCAAGAAAAAATCTCGCAAAGCTCTTGCTCGCGAAGCTACCTGAAGGTGTTCAGGAAGTCTAGACAGTGAAATCCCAGCGAGAAGTCCACCAATTTCAGGGCTAAATCCAAAAGGCCCACCAACCAACTCTGCTATCCCTAATGCCCATGCAATACTTACAATAAACACAAGTTCCGTTGATGCACCAACCAATGTTGTAAAAAGCGAGGGTAATATTTTCTTAGATAAATACCAAACACCCAATAGCAAAAGCACTGCCTTAAAAAATACCACTGTGATCTCAAGTGGCCCAAAACTCCTATTCTCAAACCCGCCCAAAAACATTAAAAGTATAATCGCCACCAAATCCTGGACCAGAAGTATTCCCACAGCAATACGCCCATACAAAGCATCGAGATCTTTCTTCTCGGAAAGCATTTTGACGACTATAATCGTCGACGAAAATGCAAGTGCGACGGAAATATAAAGCGAACTCAAGAATGGAAACCCTAGTGCACCAACTAGTATAAAACCAATAAGAACAGTAAAGAAAATCTGTCCCAATCCAGTGAGAAGTGCCACACGTCCAAATGCTGGCATATCACCAATATCCATCTCCAAACCGACCAGAAACAGAAGTAGAGCTACCCCAATCTGTCCCAAGCTTGCCAATTGTGCACTCTGTGGCAGAAAACCAACTGAACCAAGTAACACCCCTGCAAATAAATAGCCTAGAATCAATGGTTGCCTCACCATTCGTGCAATCACCCCAAAAACTGCAGCCACCACAATAACAAGAACGATTTGTGAAAACTCCATACTACATTCTAATAAGTTTTGAGAGCACAAACAATAAATCACGAGGAAGCCCCGATTCATGTAAAACTTGTTTATGAGTATCAGGATCCATAAAACTTATCTTTGCAGCGTGCAAAAACAGCCTAGGGCACCACTCACGATCACGTCTAGAAGTCTTCCTCCCAGCATAAAATGTATCCGAGACCACAGGGTGTCCGATATGTTTCATATGTATCCTTATCTGGTGTGTTCGACCTGTCTTTGGCTTAAGTCTCAAAAGAGTAAACTCCCCATCCTTATTCCTATAAACCCCTACTATCTCATAGCTAGTCTCAGATTCACGCCCACCATTTACTGCCCCAAATCTCTCACGATTCCAGGGTAACCTTCCTACATCAAGCTTCACTACTCCAGGTGCCTTCACTTTTCCATGAACAAGTGCCAAATATTCCTTCACAACCGCCCTTTCTTTGAATTGGTTCTGAAGTTTAAGCATCGCAGACTCAGTCCTTGCTACGATCAAGACACCACTTGTCTCCTTATCAAGTCTATGCACAATTCCGCTTCTCTCTACTTCCTGAATTCCCAACTCTTTCATTCTTTTTTGAAGCCACTCTTCAATCACCGGTGCATTTGTTGTAGTAGCACTATTTACCACCCAACCAGTAGGCTTATCTAACACCAAATAACTTTCACCACTATATATTACTTGAGGATTGCTCACTCCCGACCTCTCTTCTCCCTCTTTCTAGTACAGTTTATGCAAAGAGAAGTCTCTGGATAAATCATCAAACGGTCAGTATCAATCATACGACCGCAGGATTCACAAGTCCCATAACTACCAATCTTGACCCGAGCCAAAGCACGCCTTGTTTGAATGATCTTCCGATCAAGTTGCAAACGCATAGCAGAAACCCTGTCATGCCCAAACTGCTCATCCGCCTCAATATCAGGAGCCGCATTATCTCCAGCTCTTGAAATATCGCGAAAAGGATCCTCCTCGACGATCCTTCTCCTCCTTAAACGCAATAGTTTCAACTGATCCCGAAAGTAAGCACCAATCGGTGCAACCAATTTCCTAGGATAAACACTCGCTTCCATATTTGCCATATTTTATATCTCAGACAAATTATACACACTAAAAAAAAGTAAAAAAGCAACAACAGATGAAGGAACTATATCAATCGGCCCCACCAATGAAACCAAGCTAGGCACAAAATACGCAGCCAAAACACGAACAAAGAAAAGTGCGCCAATGATCGCAAGCCCAGGAGCACCAGCACGACTATTTCGAAAAATACTCAAACGTTTATAGTTTTTTTGCAGCCACACAAAAGACAAATAGAAAATAAAAACAGCCGAAAAAAAAGCCAGTCCAGATATATAAAGTGGAATTATCGAGTAAGCAAAAATTATCTCTGCATACCAAAGTAAAAGCGCAATCCCCGCTGCATCAAACACCTCGTACACCTTCATTTCATATCTCCACACACTTACAGCATAGGCGATGAGGTATCCCACAACTGCACCCCAAAACCACATCCCTTCAGGGTAAAAAACCGCGCTTTTTGCAAAGAAAAAATTCGCTATATAAAAAAAGATGGCCGAAAAAAGCATGGTACAAATAGCCATAGATACCCCCGCAGAAAACAAAATATCACTTGAATAATCTTCCTTCAGACGTCGCCAGAACATAAAAACAAAAACCAGACTACCAAACACGACTACCATGGCTAACGGCAACAAAATTGACATAGTTGACCAAAGAAGTTTAACATATTGCTCATATGCTCGAATCACCACATGTAATCGTAGCAGCAGTAATTGCTACCAAGATCACAAACCCGCTCATATCCCTACCATTGGCTTTTGGTAGCCATTTTGTACTAGATCGAGTCCCCCACTGGAATCCTCATCTGAACACCGAAATCAAACAATATGGAAAGGTGAGTAGACGTTCAACCATCATCGTTGTACTCGATGTTTTATTAGGCCTAGGTGCTGGCTTGTGGATGGCAGGAAATGTCCTTCCAAACACTAACCATGCCATCATAATTCTGCTGGCAAGTTTCGCCGGAGTACTCCCGGATGTTGTTGAGGGTCCTTACTTTTTCCTAAATATGAAGCACAAATTAATTACAGGTTGGATTAAATTCCAAAAGTCCATACAAGTTGATACCACAATTGTTCCCGGTATATTTACTCAGATTATTACGGTAATTGCAGCAATCACCTGGTCCCTAAATTAGGCCCTTTCGACATAAGAACCATCTCTAGTATCCACCCTTATCTTATCCCCAACCTTTATAAAAAGTGGAACCTTTACCTCAACTCCACCCGTGAGAATTGCAGGCTTATAAACATTCGTAGCACTATTTCCTTTAATGCCAGCATCAGTTTCGACAACATCCAAAGTAACCTTTGGTGGAATTTCAACTGAAAGGGCTCGTTCACCCCAAAAAAGCACGTTTGCATCCTCCCCTTCTTTTACGTACTTAATATCATCACCCAAAACAGAGAGCGGAACCTCGACTTGTTCAAAACTGGTAGGATCCATAAACGAAGCATTAACATCATCCTTATATAGATATTGTAAAGCTCGCTTCAAGGTAGAAATCTCCTCAAATTTAGTAGTAGATTGGAAAGTTTTTTCTGAAAGATCACCACTTTCTAAGTTTCTAATAGAAACACGCACAGAAGCACCACCCCGTCCTATTTTGATGTGGTTATATTTAACAACTTTGCAAGGTTTCCCTTCGTATTCAAATGAAACCCCAATTTTCAAATCCGTGGCTGCAATCATTTCAATTTTCGTATTTTTTTGTCATTCCCGCGCAGGCCTGCCTGCGCAGTCAGGCGGGAATCCAGGTCATTAACCTCATGGATTTTAACCCAATGCTTTGGGTTTTTCCAGCATTTCCTGCAATATATGTAATTCCAGCCAATACTCATATAATTATCAGCTTTCTTCAGACAAATATCACAGTAGTGTACAGTCGCCATGTCAAGACAAAATAGCTTATCAAAAACAATTTTTCAAACATCAATAATTACTCAAAACTGCAATTTTTGATAGAATACGGTACAAACCTGGCCGGATGGTGGAATTGGCAGACACGCAGCTCTCAAAAAGCTGTGAGTTACA
>CAYHMW010000036.1:0-6008 GCA_964357925.1 uncultured Gammaproteobacteria bacterium | reverse complement strand
TTACGTTGACCAAAAGTGCAAAAATAGCCAAGGTGTCGAATTTGGTCAGTGGCCTGAACAGAACTTGACAGCAAGCGATAAATTCTTTTGGTTTGAAGACCTGAAGCCTGGGGACTGGGGTGAGCATACAATTAGTCTTCATGTTGTAGACAATGATGCCTGGGGGAGGATGTATTTAGATGGTGTTGTTGATGAAGATAACCGCTGTACTGAACCTGAAAATGTTGCTGAGGGAGTCCCTTGCGATGCGGATAGTAACAATGGAGAACTAGATGAAAATATGGTTGCATTGCTATGGCTAGATCAGGGAAACACTCCTGGCTTTCAGTGTTCTGATATCGAACCCAATGTAATATGTGTGGACCCAGGTGAGGGTGATAATCGCTGGCAGGGGATCAATTTAGAGCCAATTATTACTGAAAATATCGGCGAGGGTTTCTCGTTGCCATTTGCACCTCTTTTGGCGAGGGCGTATGGTGCAGCTCCTGGAACTACTGAAGCGCGTAATGCAGTAGGTTTGTATGAAGATGGAAGACTCAAGGAAAGCATAACTTACTACATCGGTGCTGCTTGGTGCTTTGGGGATGCGACTGTTGAGACGTTTGATCCATCTACAAGATTTTGTAAAGGGGAAGGCGTAGGGAATGAAGCGCAAACGGATATTCTTGGTGGAACAATTGGATTTGAGGCTGTGCAACACAGGAATAACCCAAACCCATTTAATTAATTAGCCTTGCTCCCCGATTCAATCGGGGGCAGGTTACAGGCTCTAGATCCCGCATCAAGCGCGGGATGACACTGGGGGTTGTAACCTGCTATGCGAGGTTTTAAGAATATTATTGGTGCAATTCTTGTTGGTGCTTCTTTTGGGCTTTTATTATTCTCTGGGTTTGTGTATTTATTAAACAGCGATAAGATCCCGCATCAAGTGCGGGATGACACTGGGGGCGTGCGGGATGACCCCACTTTGCCGTGGCTACGCGGGGCAGGCATAAGGGCGTATGTTGTGTTGTCTGGGTCGATGGAGCCGGCGTTAAAAACTGGAAGTTTAGTTTTTACTAAATCTGCCGATTCTTACTCCCCTCACGAGATTATCACTTTCAAAACTGGAAAGGGGGGCCTTGTGACTCACAGGATCGTCTCGGTCTCCCCGATTGATGGGGGAGTGGAATATTTTACAAAGGGAGACGCGAATGAGGAGGCCGATTCCTCCCCTATTCCCCACTCTGCCGTGGTTGGGCGTGCAACGCACTCTGTTCCCTACCTTGGGTACTTTGCTAATTTTGTAAAAACTCCATATGGATTTGTGGTGCTTGTTGTCATCCCCTCCTCTATTATTATTTGGGAGGAATTGAAGGTTTTGTTTGGAGAAGCAAAAGGTAAATTGAAGAAAGTTAAGATCCCGGATCTGCTCCGCCTGCGGCGGATTGTCCGGGATGACACGGAAGCGACAGTCCGGGACGACCATGGCAGAGGTTTTTCAAAGCTTGCAGTTTTGGTTCCTGGACTAACTTCTTTGTTTTTGGTGGTTGCTGTGAGTGGGGCGTATTTTTCTGATATTGAAAATTCAATGGGGAATGTATTTGGGGCAGCGGATGATTTTACGACTGGAAAAGTTGTAATCAATGAAGTTTATTATGACCCTGATGAGGAGCATATGCAGGGTGGTCTTCCAGAAAACAGTTTTGAGTGGGTTGAACTTTATAATGGGAGTACATCTGTAGTAAATCTTAAGAACTGGAAGGTTACTGATAATTCTGGGACTGAACGATCAATTTCCACAAGTAATCGCGATTTGAATCCAGGTGAATTTGTTGTACTTGCTAAGGCTGCAAATACGAGAGTTCTTTGGGGCATTCCGGAGAACAAATTTATTTCAATAGGAGAAAATATAGGAAATGGTTTGGCCAACGGCGGTGATAAAGTTATTTTGAAAGATGATAGTGGAAATTTGATTGACCAAGTCGGATACGAAAATAATCATGATATTTGGAACCCTGCGGTGCCGAATGTCGCTGATGGCCATTCGATAGAGAGGAATCCAGCAGGTTTTGATAATGATTTAGCTAGTGATTTTGTTGATAAAGAATTGCCAACACCAGGGTCGTAAGGTTGTCATCCCGCACTTGATGCGGGATCTAAAAGTATGGGAAGGCTATATGCAGTTTACATGTTAGCTAGCAGCAAGAAGGGTGTTATTTACACTGGTATAACATCGAATTTAATTAAAAGAACTTGGGAGCATAAAAATGAAATTGTTGAGGGATTTACTCAGAAGTATAAGGTAAAAAAATTAGTTTATTTTGAAGTGCATGATGATCCAGAAGAAGCAATTAAAAGAGAAAAGAAATTAAAGAGATGGAGACGAGAGTGGAAGATAAAGTTAATAGAAGAAAATAATCCTAAATGGAAAGATTTATATGATGAATTATAAGAAAAGTTTAAGATCCCGGATCAAGTCCGGGATGACATTTAGCCGATTCTGGATTGGAATCTCCTCCAATTCGGCGGGCAGGCGGGATGACAAGTCGAGGAGTTTAAGATCCCGGATCGCGCTTCGCTTGTCCGGGATGACACTGGGGAGACTACAAGTAACGACTTGGCTGGCAGTTTTTTTGTTGCCGGTTGTCGTTTTGGGGCTTTGGTATGTAAAAGAAGATATAAGGTATCCGGAAAATGTTCGGGCGTTTGGGCATTTGGTTGTGGACCTCGGAGTTCCATCTGGCGACCCGATTTTTGTTGTTAACAATATGTTGCCTGGAGATTGTGAAGTTCGATCAATTAAAGTATCAAATGGCAGCGATCTACCAAGTCACATTGCTGTGCGATCGGATAATGAAATTGATAATGATCTTCTCTCAGAAAAACTTCAGATGAAAATCGAAGATTCTAGCAACAATATTTTGTATAACAAAACTTTGAAAGAATTTTTTAATGACAGTAATTCACTTGATGGTGTTCCCTTGACTACGATCCCTGCTTTTTCAGAGATGACATATGAATTTAATATTTGCTTTGACGAGCAAACTACTAATGAATATCAAAATACAGAAGTCATATTTGATTTACTTTTTGGAGAAGTGATTTCGCCAATACAGTTGCCTGCTGAATGCTCGATCCTCACAGGGCAGATTTTGTTTGTGATCGAGGGCACTGATGGAAATGATGATTTGGAGGGGTCAATTCATGGGGATTTAATTTTGGCAAAAGGGGGACGGGATAAAGTGGATGGGAATAATGGGAACGATTGTATAGTTGGCGGAGACGGTAACGACAAGAATCTGGATGGCGGACAGGGAGACGATATTGTTTTGGGAGGAGCGGGGAAGGATAAAATGGAGGGCGGATCAGGTAATGATATTTTGCACGGCGGGGATAATGATGACAAAATAAATGGAGAGAGTGGAGAGGATATTATTTATGGCGGTGAAGGGAAGGATAAAATTGATGGGTCATCTGGGGATGATTTTATATATGGGGAAAATGGGGATGATAAATTAGAGGGAGGACCGGGAGATGACTACATTGATGGTGGAACTGGGTTTGATAAGATCGACGGCGATCCAGGCGAGGATACTTGCTTTGGGGAGGATTTGCAAAGTTGTGAATTGTAGACATTAAAAAACGCCCTTGTGGGGCGTTCTTGATTATTTTACCAGCCTGTGTGATTCAACAGCGTCTTTGCCCTTGTGCCAGCGAAAAAAGTTGCTGGCGTCGTTGAACAGAAACGAACCGATTGGAACATCTTTGGCTTCGATTTGTCTATTACAGCCATATTCAGCTTTAAGTGATACCGAAATCGTACCGTCGACTTCGTCATGTGCGAACATGGGAAACTTGTCGAAATCTTCCACTAATTCAATTGTTGGATCCCATTTCTTGACCCACTCAATTGTAGATTCGAGCCTATAGCTGAAGGCGCTGCCTTCATCGAGGCGACGAGAATAAGAAAAATTGGGACTCCACCAGGCGTCATAGTATTTACCTGTTGGGCTCCAGCCCTCTGGTGCATCGTTTTCGGTAATTTTCACAATGCCGCCGCGCCTAGTGCGGTAGCGCATAATGATTCGAGATGCCATTGGAAATGTGCTCCTTACTAAATCGAAGTGCTATTGTAGTAAATACTAAAAATTATGTCAAACTATGGGCGGGAAAAATGAGGGGCACTGGGTTTTTGTCCCAGTGCCGAAGGTTGTTAATTCAAAACAAAAAAGAAAAGAGTGGTTTTGCGTCTGGTCGGCGGTTGCCTAACAGAATGTAAACATCTACCAGTTGCCCGTAAATCGGACGAGACGTTCGTGGAACGCCTCTCAGAGCAACACGGATTGTTACCTCAGAAATTGGTGCATTGCACCATAGGCTTGTTTCGTGGATTACCTTGCTATTTCCTTCCACGAACACGAATGTGATTGTTGTGTTGAAAATGAGCGACATCTTTCCCTCCTAATTACACTTACAACACTGGGTATTGTACTCCATGGGCTAATAGTTTCGCAACAATTATGGGGCTTTACACAAGTGACTGGCACAGAAGGTATAATTAAATAATGCAGGAGGAAGACGATAATAAAAAAATAAAAGCTAATCGAAGGCGGGTAAGGTTTATTGGAGTTGGGGGGATGGCTATTGGGATTATTGTAATTTATGCGAACCCTAATTATTTTAGCGATAAGGTTATTGTTGACTGTGCATACTGGCTTTTTTGGAGCGTCGCCATGCTTTGTGTTTTTCTTCTTTATATCATGTTTTTAATTAATCTTCGTGCAAATATAATTCATGCGAGGCACACAATACACCAAGGGTGGCCGGAGGTTAGTCAAAAGGTAAATATTTACGGTATGTATTTTGAAGGGCTAATTACTGGATCGATTCTTTTAATTTCTTTTGGTGTACTATTTGTCTTTGGGACCAGCTGTTATTTCCAAGAATATACAGGTAAAGAAGTTACTGAAGTACTTGGATATTGGTTTTACCGTTAACAGGATTCGTGATTTTAATACTCACCTCTTTGTCTCCATCATTAGCGTTTAATTTATTTTCGACAACTCCATTGACTGTAGTTGTTACAAAATTTTTGACATCATAGCCATCCCCTCTGATTTTTTCTTTGTACCAATCGGTTACCACTTTTGGATCATCTGATGTTTCGTATACATCAATTCCGTTTTTTGAATTTATCAAAACAGAGCCAGGATATTGAAAATTATTACTACTTGCTGCAATTGGTTCTGATTCATTTAGGTCTACAGAAGATTTTATTGATACGCGAACTATGGAGTCTCCTTGAACACTGGAATGAAGATTTACGACATCACGATTAAATGTATCGCTATTTTTGCTAACGGCGTTTGCTGCAACTGTAATAACAGCTAACACCAATAGGGCTAGTTGCATATAGAAGTCACTATAATATTACCTCCCAAGTTTGGCAAGTAATGTGGAGAGTAGCCCTTTCTTGTAGGCTAGGTATGTGGCAGCCAGAGGAACGAGGAAAACGGCGTATGCAAGGTTAATTCTCGTCTTGTCATTTTCTGAGCTTGTCCCAAGTGTGTCTGACAAACTATTCGAGTCACTGGCACTTGCTGCCTTTGCAACAACTTGTGAAGAGTTGCGTGCTGTCGTTGCTGCACTACTTAACAACACTCCTTGTGCGGAGGAAATACTGCCTGCACTGCTGCCAGTATTTCCAGAGCTGCTACTTGAACTATTGCTCGAGGAGCTTCCAGAACTATTATTGTTACTTGATGAACTGCTTGGTATCGACGAAATTCCGCCCACTGCATTTGGAGAATTCTCTGGGACGTTGTCGTTTCCATCCGCTGCTTTAACGGCACCAGGCGTTAGGAAGTCGCCAGTCCAGTCGCCGAAGACATTTACGACACTTAGGAAAATGTTGCCGCCTGCAAAATTATTATTGACGAAGTTAATGAGATTAAGCATGACATTTGCATCACCGGTTTCGATGTAATTGTCCCCTCCAGTGTTTCTGCTTGCACTATTGCCACCTG
>CAYHMW010000035.1:0-6633 GCA_964357925.1 uncultured Gammaproteobacteria bacterium | reverse complement strand
ATTTTTTGACAGCTAATTGATAGAATTAGTGTCTATTTTAAGGGGAGCGTGTCAAAGAAAGAAAACGACTAGAGGTAATGCGTATGGAAGTACGACTTAACAAACGCCAAAAAATAGGACATCTATTTCGTACTTTGGGTATTCAATCGGAACTGAAACTAAAAAACCTATTCAGTCCTTCTATTGCCCAACAAGTCTTGCTTCATTATCTTGAAGAACTTGAAAACAAACGGTTACCTCTATTCGATTACAAACCGACAAGCCCCGACTCGTTATTAGCAGACCTTGTAATCAACAATCCAAGTATGGGCGTGCGAAAAACAATACAGCTATTTGGATTAAAACAGGCATTTGATAGTACAACCCCTCGTGAACTTAGAAATATGTTTGGCAAATACGGTCAGCGTAGTTGGTACAGACTGATTGCAGAAGCAAAGAATATAAAGTTACCAGCGGCCAGAAGCCCTCTTGGGTTAGTTCGAGAACACTTGACCCGTTTTGATCCACTAAAACTAGTTGATTTTCCCGACTTAATGTTAAATAATGATAAATATAACTAATATGACAGAAGACCAGTATTACTCTATAGAAGAAGTAGCCAAATTATTGAAGGTTGCCTATTTGACTGTTTATCGATGGATAAAAAGTGGAAAACTCATTGCTATAAAGGCTGGTAAACAGTATCGGATTAAGAAAGATGATTTAAATTCATTTACAAGTATAAATAAAAAATAAATATGGCAAACGAAAGAAAAACAGAAAACATTGTAAGAGAGCATTTCAATAGATTTAGAGATTTTTTGATTATTGAAGAACAGTCGTCTGATGTTCCTAAAATAGATAAGTTGTTGAAGTTGGCTTCAAAAAAAGGAAACGGAAAAGGTTTTCCAGAATTCATCATTAGATTTAAAAATAATCCTGACTTGATAATAGTCATAGAGTGTAAAGCTGATTCCCTAAAACACGAGAGCGCCAGTAAAGATAGATATAGCGAATTTGCAGTCGATGGCGCACTTCTCTATACATCTTACTTAGCTAAAGAGTTTGATGTTTTAGCGATTGCAGTTAGCGGTGAAACATTAAACCAGTTAAAAGTATCACATTTCCTTCAACTCAAAGGCGATAACAAACCTACCCCAAAATTTGGAACTGAATTACTCCCTGCGAATGACTACCTTGAAGGATATATAAAAAGCCCTGAGAAATTTAGGCAAGACTATGAAAGACTCCTAGCTTTTTCCAAAGAACTAAATGAAAAACTGCACGGGTATAAGATTTTAGAAAGTGATAGAAGCCTTCTGATTAGCTGTATCTTAATTGCCTTAGAAAACACGGCATTCGTAAAAACATATAAGGACTACTCAAAGGCTGAAGACCTTGCAAGATATTTAGTAGATACAGTTGAGATGGAATTTAAAAACTCAAGCATTCAAGACAAGAAGCTCTCGATTGTTAAGGCAAGGTTTGAGTTTATTAAGACAGATACATCTTTATCAACAATTGATGGCGTACTTAAAGAGATAATTACTGACATAAACGACAATATCAATTCGTTTGTAAGAACACATAGGTATTTTGATGTTCTTGGCCAACTCTATGTTGAGTTTCTAAGATATGCAAATAGCGATAAGGGGTTAGGAATTGTGCTAACACCTCCTCACATAACCGAATTCATGGCCGAATTAGCTGAAGTGAACAAGAATAGTATTGTTTACGACAACTGTACGGGAACAGGTGGATTCCTTGTTAGTGCGATGAATTTAATGATTAATGACGCTAAAGATAACTTGGATTTAATAAAAAATATTAAACAACATCAATTAATTGGAGTCGAGTATCAAGCACATATTTTTGCGTTAGCTTGCTCCAATATGTTCATCCACCAAGATGGGAAATCTAGCATCCTAAATGGAAGTTGCTTTGATAAATCCATAATGGATCAGGTAAAAACTTATAAACCAAATGTCGGTCTGTTAAATCCTCCCTATAAAGCGGATAAGAAAAATGATGTCGAAGAGCTAGAATTTATTGTTAATAACTTAGAATGCATAGAGCAAGGCGGAAGATGTGTTGCCATTGTCCCCATGTCATCAGCTTTAGCACAAAAAGGCAAAATACTCCAATTAAAGAAAAAACTACTTGATAAGCATACTCTTGAAGCAGTTCTTTCTATGCCAGACGAACTGTTTTTCAACTCAAATGTTGGGGTTATTTCTTGCATAATGGTTTTTACGGCAAAAAGACCTCATCCATTAAATAAGAAAACATTTTTTGGATATTTCAAAGATGATGGATTTGAAAAAAGAAAAATGAAGGGACGAGTTGATATTAAAGACAAATGGAAATCGATAAAAGAAAAGTGGACTGAGACGTACATGAATAGACAAAACATTGCAGGTTTGAGTGTAAATCAGGTGGTTAAAGCTGAAGATGAATGGTGCGCAGAAGCTTATATGGAAACAGACTACACGGCTCTAGCGAAGAAAGACTTTATCAAATCGGTAAAGGAATTTGTATATTTCAAAGAGCTTTTTACATATGAAACTAAAGAAAATTAACGAACTATTTGATGTTCAATACGGCAACAGCCTTGAATTAATCAATTTAACTGAATGCGAGGCTGAGAATACAGATTCTGTTAATTTTGTGTCTAGGACAGAAAAAAACAATGGTGTCTCAGGAATAGTAGAACAGTTAACAGACCTTGCCCCATTTGAAGCTGGGTTAATAAGCGTTGCGGGTAGTGGAAATTCCGTACTATCCTCCTTCATTCAGACGAAGCCCTTTTACACAGGCTTTCATGTATTTATTCTTCGGCCACTATCCCCAATGTCGATGGTTGAAAAACTCTTTTACTGCTACACAATCAGATTAAATCAATATAAATACAACTTTGGGCGACAAGCTAATAAAACATTAAAAGACCTGCTCATACCGAGTGAAATGCCTGATGAGTGGAAAAGCTTAGACATCAACAGCTTAAACAATTTGCACACTGAAAGCCTTAACAACCAAGAAGTAAATATAGATACTTCTGACTGGACTTACTTTGACTTGACTGACTTATTTGACATCTCAGCCTCGAGAGATGAGTTGATGAATGACCTCAACATAGGAGGCACTACTCCTTACATAACCTCATCAGATAAGATGAACGGGATAACTTCAACTGTTCAGGAAGAACCGACAAATCCCGCTGGAACAATTACAGCAAACAGAGGTGGTTCTGTAGGATATTTTTATTACCAACCCTTTCCGTATAAATCAACACCTGTTGATGTAAGGATTTTAGCTCCTAAGTTCGAGATAAATGTTTTTATTGGTTTATTCCTTAAAACAATTCTTCAATTAGAAAAATATAGATTTAACTACAGCAGAAAAATGGGTAGTGATAGGTTGTCTGAATTCAAAATAAAATTACCTTCTGAAGACGGTCAACCAGATTGGCTATTTATGGAACAATATATTAAAAGCCTGCCATACTCTACTAATTTAAGTTTCAAATGAAAGCAGTAATAATTGCCAGAGTCAGCACAGAAGAGCAAAAAGAGGCGGGCAACTCCCTTCCTGCTCAAGTCGCACGACTCAATAAATATTGCCAAAACAAAGGGTTCGAGATCCTCAAGGAGTTTAGTTTTGATGAAAGTGCATATAAAACAAAGCGGGATGATTTTGACAAAATACTTGATTATGTTATCGAACAAAAAGAAAAAATGGCCGTATGTTTTGATAAGGTAGACCGGTTGTCTCGTAACATCTTCGATAAACGAGTTTCAACACTTTATGAAAAAGCGTTAAGAGATGAAATCGAACTTCATTTTGTATCTGATGGGCAAGTTATCAACAGTCAGTTATCAGCAGTCGAGAAATTTAATTTCAGTATTAGCCTTGGTCTAGCCAAATACTACTCTGACGCCATAAGCGATAACGTAAAACGAGCTCAAGAACAAATGCTAAGAATGGGTACTTATCCAGCTCGACCATCTTACGGTTACAAACGAGAACCAATTAGCAAAGACAAAACAGAAATAGTTGTTGATGATTTCGCTTCAAAAGTAGTTCAGAAAGCCTATGAATGGTACGCAACAAGTAGCTTCTCAATGGAATTGCTACGACAAAAGATAAAATCCGAATATGGTGTCGATTGGTCAAAAGGTATGACCGACAAAGTACTAAAGGATCATTTCTATTACGGCATAATGACTTGGAAGAATAAACAATATAAGCACAAATACCAACCAATCGTAACCAAAGAACTTTTTGACCAGGTCCAACAAATAAAAGCCAACTTTAATAAGAAACCATTTAAATATGCCGGCAAACCATACATCTATCGAGGTTTACTACGTTGTGGTCATTGTGGATTAGCTGTAACCCCAGAAAAGCACAAAGGACACATCTACTATCATTGCACCCAATACAACGGTAAACACAACGCCGACTGGCTAAGAGAAGAAACAATTACCGAGCAAATAGGCGATGTGTTTAAGCGGTTACAAATCCCCGATTGGGTCTTAGATCAAGTAGTCGGAAATCTAAGCAATCTTCACCAAGACAAAATGGACTTCCACAATAAACAACTCGACAAGCTTAATGATGAGAATAAGACACTAACTAAGATGATGGACAATCTTTACCTCGATAAACTCAAAGGGCGTATTACTGACGATGAGTATGACAAGTTCTTTCAGTCATTCCATGAACAAAAGGCTGATATAACGACCCGACTAGGTATGCTTCAAGAAGCCGAGGATAACTACTACATCACGGCTAAATACCTGCTAGAACTGTCAAATCGGGCTTATGAGCTTTTCAAAAGTTCAGAAGTTGAGGAAAGAAGGCAATTAATCAAGCTCGTACTATCGAACCTTAGAGTAGAAGATAAATTAGTCCGATATGACGCTATAAAACCATTCGACACAATCTTAAATTATGCCGATGGTCAACTTTGGCTCCCCGGCTAGGATTCGAACCTAGAACCTTTTCGTTACAAGTTCCCTCACGTTACCGTAAGGCTTGGACTATCTCATTTTCCTCAACTTAATGGTCGGAAACCAGGTATATAGTCTCTACACATTTACTCTAAATACTTAGAGATTTAGCTCGGGATAGCCCTATTTCTAGGAGTCTCCCGAATTAGCCTGATTATTCACTTAATCATTACTGATTAAGGCTGCCACAGGACAGCGAACCGCGCTACCATTGCGCCACCGGGGAATATGTTCCTAAAAGAACCCCTTCATTTTACCTTCTTAGCCTCCAAAACTCCAGCGGACACGACTTGACAACCCGTACGACTACTGATACGATAATTCCATGCTTAACTCTTCCACCCTTACCGCCAGCGAAGCCCGAGACCAGCTCTACACCCTCATCAAATTGGCCTCCAAAGGACTAAGATCCTACGAAATAAAGCTTCGGGGAGCCGACCCTGTCATTCTCATCAGCAAAGACGAACTGGATTCCTGGATCGAAACCGCCGATATCATGAGCAACCCAGAAGAAGTCAGCGCTATCAGAAGTAGCCGAAAAGAAAAAACGGGGATTTCTCATGAAGAGCTAATTAAAAGTCTAGGAATTGATGCAGATTGAATATAGCAAGGGGGCAGAAAAAGAATTGAGAAAACTGCCTTCAAAAGAGCAAAGGAAAATCTCGAAAAAAATCACCTACCTACGAATAAATCCAACCTTCGGGAAACAGTTAAAAGGAGAATTTACCGGCCTAAGGTCATTAAGGGCCTGGCCTTACCGGATCATATACAGGATTGATAACATTAAAATCTTTATCGTTCACATCGCCCACCGTCAAGGTGTTTACAAATAATCCTCCTCCGTCTTCGCAGCCATCACAAAATCATTTCGATGTAGCCCCTTTATCTTATGCGTCCACCACCACACTTCCACCTTGCCCCACTCCAGTACTAACCTAGGATGATGTCCATGTTCTTCCGCTCTCGCCGCTACTTTATCAGTAAATTTCACCGCCTCCTTAAAATCTTTAAACTTAAATACTTTCTTTATTCTCTTCATCCCCTCTTCCTCCACCACCTCCCATCCCGACAACTCTCCCAGATACCCTTTTATTTCCTCCTCCGTTGCCGTCGGTGCCCCCACTTCACACGGTACACACGCTTGGTTCCTCAGCATCTTTTTATCTTAACTTAATATCTGCCAAAATTACCCGGCTCCATCTTGTCATACCACCCCATTTCCGGCACCCCTAAACCAATCTTCTCAAACCTCTCTTTTTCTGCCCTCACCGCATCTTTGCTAAGTCCTTGAGGTAAGTAAATCCGATTAGGTAACGTCCCCATGATATACGCCAAATCTTCCCAGTCCATTCGTCTGGCGTCATATCCTAATACTTTCTTGTTCAAAAATTCCCTTCCCGTCAGACCATACACTTCATGAGCCCGCTCCTCGATCACCATCCTTACCAATTCATCTTCCTCCGGATGACATCTGTCACAAGTTATAAATCCCATTGTTAATGCATTTCTAAGTCCCTCTTCCCCCACTACCATCACCACATTTTTGTTTCCGTAGGCCACTCTGTTCCCACTCGGACAATCTATCTTCCCCAACAACCCTGTTCCTAACTTCACCGACCACACTCCCTCGTCCCTAACCTTC
>CAYHMW010000034.1:0-6746 GCA_964357925.1 uncultured Gammaproteobacteria bacterium | reverse complement strand
CATTTTGGGACAAGACAATGCGCCTTATCACTGTCATGTGGGCTCATTTTTTATGGCCTGTTAATTGGTTTACAATCACTGTTGGACTTACCTTGCCAACTCTAATCAATCCTGCTTTTGGACGGACGACGCTCGGGCATATGGTTCCAAAGATTTCATCTACCGTTTTAACACTTTCACTTGTTTTTTTCCTTCTCACGCTAATGCTCGATTATAAATATAAACCAGAACGGCCGAAGAGTTTTCCGCTGTGGAGAATGTTTTTGACGCCACTCGAATTTGTACTCATGCCTGTGGCGGGATTTATATTTGGAGCGCTTCCGGGGATTGATGCCCACACGCGACTGATGCTTGGGAAATATATTCAATACAAGGTTACCGAGAAGGTGTAAAATGAAGGTAATGCTTAAGCGCATACATCTTCCCAATTGGATCCTCTTGGTGCTGACTCTGGTGTTTGTTCTTCGAATTCCATCTTTTTTTGATCCTTACTACTATGGGGACGAGATGATTTACTTGACGCTTGGCGAGGCGGTTAAGTCTGGTTTAACCCTTTATCGAGATATTCACGACAATAAACCTCCACTTCTTTATCTTATTGCCGCGGTTGCCGGGAACGTGTTTTGGTTCCGAGCAATACTTGCCGCTTGGATGCTTGGGACAACTGTTATTTTCTGGAGATTGACTGAAAGACTTTTTCCTAAAGAGGAGAAAATTCAGAAAATAGCTGTCACTGTCTTTGCAATACTCACCTGTCTACCTCTTTTTGAGGGACAGATCAGCAATGCAGAACTTTTCATGATTGGGCCTACAATGCTTGGATTCTACCTTCTCTTGCAAAAGGGCACTACAAATAAGAATGTTTTTATTGCTGGGCTATTATTTAGTACGGCTACTTTATTTAAGGTGCCGGCGGCCTTTGACATGCTCGCAATTTACTTCCTGTGGGTTGTTAACACAAAGCTAACTGTAAAAAGTTGGGTTACTTTATTAAAAAGATCGATTATTCTTGCTCTGGGTTTTTTGACTCCGATTGTTCTCACATTTATATGGTATTCATGGCGCGGGGCGTTTAATGAATATCTTATTGCTGCTTTTTTACAAAATGTGGGGTATCTTTCATCTTTTAGACCCGAGCAAGTACGGGATCCATTTTGGGTTCGAAACATGCCTCTTCTTGTTAGAGGAGGAATGGTACTTGTTGTTATGGTAATTCTCTATGTTTTCCGCAAGAAGTTATCGAAAAATTTTTTGTTCCTCGTAGCGTGGCTTGCTTTTGGTTTATTTGCTGTGGCACTTCCAGAACGGCCGTACCCTCATTATCTGGTGCAGGTTCTACCCCCGATATCTGCCTTTATTGGCATTCTTGTTGCAAGAAACAATATTGAACAATCACTGGCTGTCATTCCGTTGTTTTTCGCGACGCTTATTCCTGTGAGATTTGATTTTTGGTATTACCCAAGCTTGCCTTATTATCAGAATTTTGTGCGCTTTGCATCGGGTAAGCTTGAACGAGAGGCATATTTTGATACTTTCAATGACAGAGTAAATGGGAATTACAAAATCGCAAATTATTTGGCGCGGAGTGTCCCACAGGATGAAAACGTGTTTGTGTGGGGGGACTCGCCATCGATATATGCACTATCACGAAGGCGTCCACCTTTAAAATATGTTGCAAATTATCATATTAATGATTTTTCAAACCGTGACCACGTTCTAAGTAGTCTCAAAGCGGATCCGCCTTTGTATATTGTTATTCTCCCGCACTCTGAAATTTTTACCCAACTGACAGAATTTGCTGACACAAACTATTACCTTCTTCCTAGTATGGAAGGTGCGAGAATTTGGAAATTGATGAGTCTCGGAGTCTCTTCTGCCGTGAGATAATTAATGCTTTGAGTATGAGATTAGACAAAAACACCGCTATTTCTTTTGTTCGTGATGTCCCAAACGCTAGATTCGTTTTGGTTGGGCTTATTATTAATTTTGTTGTGGTACTTTTTGTCACATTTGCTCGAGAGAAATTGCCACTTCTTGTTCCATTGTGGTACGGTGCTCCTGCTGGAGAAACTCAATTAGCTGATCGAATGACACTTGTTATTCCACCATTTATCGCTAGTGGAGTAGTTTTTTTTGGAGCAATTATTGCCAAGTTTATAAATGACAGTTTTTTGCAGAGTGTGGTTGTTGGGGTAGGAGTTCTTTGTACAATTCTTTCGACAATAGCTGTATTTAAGATAATTCTACTGGTTGGGGGCTTATTATGAATTTGGCACAATTTGAAGTTCTCTTTTTTCTTCCCTTTGTCTTTGCCTCCATCATATCCTATATTGTGACGAGGCCCGTTATTTGGCTCTCGTGGAGGCTTGGGCTTGTGGATGACCCTAAAAAAAATAGGCATCCCAAAGTTATTCACGATCTGCCGATTGCCCGAGGTGGAGGACTTGCCATATTCATCTCACTCTTGCTTTCGACTTTAATTTTTTTGCCATTGGACCAACATGTAAAGGGAATAATTGCTGGTGCCATGGTTTTGCTTGTCGTGGGAATTCTTGATGATAAATATAATATTAGTCCGTATATTCGGCTTTTTCTTCAGTTTGTGGCTGCTGGTATACCTATTGCTGCCGGGATTGGAATCGCCTACATTTCCAATCCATTTGCACCTCCTGGACTTATTGATTTGTCGTATCCAAGAGTTTATATAGAGCTTTTTGGGGAAACTAGAAGTATATGGATTTTGTCTGACACGCTTGCTATTTTTTGGATTGTGACTTTAATGAATTTTCTAAACTGGGGCGCCAAGGGGGTGGATGGGCAACTCACTGGCGTTGTTGGGATTGCAGCTGTCATAATTGCTTTTGCATCCTTACGGTTTTCCGCCGACATTACTGAGTGGCCTGTTATCATATTAGCTGCAATAGTTGCAGGATCTTTTTTTGGATTTCTTCCTTGGCATATTTACCCACAAAAGATAATGCCAAGTTTTTCGGGATCGAACCTTGGAGGCTATATGCTTGGAATATTAAGCATTTTAACGACTACAAAAGTGGGGATATTGGCAGTAGTTCTTGGAGTACCTTTAATTGATAGTGTTTATACAATCATCCGAAGAGTTAAGTCAGGAAAGTCTCCTGTTTGGGGGGATAGGGGGCACCTTCACCATAGACTTCTTGATAGCGGGTGGAGTAAAAAGCAGATTGCATATTTTTATTGGTTCCTGACTGCGGCGCTTGGAGCCATTGCCTTAGGTTTGAATGCTAGCCATAAGTTTTATACAATGGTCATAATCACCGTTTTTGTTGGTGTTTTGTTGCTTTGGCTTTCTCATCATATAGATAATAAAAAATGATATTTGGACTTATTAAACTAGTCAGGCCAGTCCATTGGACAAAAAATTTGGCGATATTTGCCGCTTTGATTTTCTCTGGTGGACTGTTCGACGAGGCAAAGTTTGTGACTGTTTTCTGGGCATTTTTGGTCTTTAATATGGCAGCTTCGGCGACCTATGTTTTCAATGACCTAATTGATGTTGAGCGAGATAGACAGCACCCAATTAAGCGCAATCGACCGATTGCTAGTGGCAAAGTGCCACCCATATTGGCCTTTTTACTAGCTCTTGGCCTTGTGAGCATGACTTTGGTTTTTGCATACGTGCTTTCCTATATTCTTTTTCTCCTAATTACTATTTATTTGGTCATGCAGGCACTGTATTCAACATACCTGAAAAATGTTCATATTATCGATATTCTCATTATTGCGGCTGGGTTTGTAATTCGCGTTTACGCTGGAGCATTTATTATTGATGCTCATTTATCTGTTTGGTTTTTGCTTTGCGTACTGTCCATTGCTCTGTTTTTGGCTTCAGGAAAGAGGAGGGCAGAGCTTGGTGTTGCTCCTGATCCACAAAAGACGCGAAGAAGTCTTCGGAAATATTCAAAGGAACTCCTTAATTCTTATGTTACGATGTTTGGAAATGCTGCCTGGATGAGTTGGGCTCTTTTCACTTTTTTTGAGTCACCATCTGCAAATACTCCTTTGTGGATTTTATTAGCTGAGTTTTCGCAAACAACAAGTATTAATAAACTTCTTATGATTACTATTCCTGTGAGTATTTTCGGGATCATGCGTTATCAATCACTCATTTTTGAAGAGAGGAGTGAATCACCCGAGAAACTTCTTTTGACTGACCTTGGCCTAGTCAGTTCTGTAATTCTCTGGACAGGAATGGTTATATATATACTTTATGGGGGACTGTCGGTATCGTTTGGCTAGTTTTCTTTAACCGGCTCGGCGGATTTACTAGCGTAAAGACTTGATATCCAACCTGCCTCCGCGGGCAGGCCTTCTTTATCTCCGTTCAGGAGAATTTTGTACCATTTTTTGTCTTTGGACTCTTCAAGAATGCTTACTTTTTCTCCCTCCACAAGTCTGCCAACTTCTTCACTACCCACATCTGTGTCTTTTCGAACCCGAAGAAAACCAGTTGGTGTATTTTTGATGATCACTATTGCCGGCTCGACTGGGGGCTCTGGACCCATACCCAGCACGTCGATAGCACCTTCTGATCTCGCCAGATCTGATCGGAGTGTGAGAATATGGCCAATTTCAGCTTGAATCTCAAGAGATAATTCAGCATAGCCAAACTTATTGATAAGAACCTGGTGTGAACCACTTGGCAGACTGTCGAGTTTTAGGGGAGTCGTGTACAAATTAGTGTCTACTAAAATATTTGCGCTATCTGGGTTTGATATGATTGCAAGACCTGCTTCTTTAATATTTGTTTTCTCAAATGAAACGATGATGCCAGTGCTGTCCTCCACACTACTCCCAAGTGTACGTCGCACAATAGTTTTGACACCTGGAGTTACTGTTATCGTGGTTTCATAGGGGAGGACTTCCTCTCCGGCATCAGTACTTACCAGTTTTAAGAGAACATCGCCTGCTTTAATCTCTTTCTCTAATGGTGTTTGCCCAACATCTTTTCCGTCTATAACTACATTCGCTTTGGGAACTGTATCAATCGATATCAACCCTAACTTCGGTCGCAGTATTAGTCCTATAATAAAACCGCTTACCACTACCCCGCTCCCAAGGATAAGCAAAACCGTGAAAACAAACTTTATTTTGCCTACTCTTCTTCTCCTCATGGGTGAATCATTATAGCGGAAAAGTTTGTATGGGCATTAGTTTATTGATAAGCTTCCCTGCCGTTAATAATATTAGTAATTAGCACTCTGGATATGCGAGTGACAACTTTAAGTAGTGACTCCTCTACTCTTGAGTGCGATCGAAAGGAGGTGAAACGTAAATGACTGATTTAATAAGACGAGATCCGCTACGAAGCTTTTTCGCTTTGCCGAGGTTAATTGATGATTTTGATGATTTTTCTTCCCAACGAGGTCTTAAAATCCGAGAAACCGAGGACAGTATTATTGCAGAGGCTGTCGTGGCTGGAGTTCCTGCAGCTGACGTTGAGGTACACATTGAAGACGGCGTCCTTACGATTAAGGCCGAATCTTCGGAGGAAAAGAAGACAAAGGACACACAATCCAGCTCTTCTTATCAATATTACTACACTGCGGCACTCTTTGGCGGGCAGTGGGATAAAGCCGATGCTGAGGTGGAACATGGTGTGGTGAAAGTTGTTGTACCAAAGGCTGAAGCCATAAGACCGAGGAAAATTGCTGTGCGTGAGAAAAAGGAAAAATAAGCAATCTAAAATGATTGTTGCACAAGACTCCCAAATGGGAGTTTTGTGGTTTTTAGGTGTTGTTGTTGTAAAATAAGGTAGTTTATTTGGCCACGTGGTGAAGTGGAAACACTGGAGTCTGCAAAACTTCGATGCGCGGGTTCGATTCCCGCCGTGGCCTCAGAGTTTGAGGGATTTGAGGTAGTCTTTGAATTCGCCGTTTAGTTCTTTGTGCTCCAGGGCAAAGTCTATCACTGCCTCTAGGTATCCTACTTTATTTCCGGTGTCATAATATTTGCCGTTTTCGATTACTTGGGTATAAATTGGGACTCCTTTTTCTTTAAGAATGTTTATAGCGTCGACAAGCCATATCTCTCCCCCTTTGCCTGGCTTGACTTCTCTTAATGCATCAAAGATTTCTGGAGGGACAATATATGCGCCGTGCGTGGCGATATTACTTGGCGCTTCGTCAGGATTTGGCTTTTCGACAATTGACCTAATTCTATAAAGATTGCCTTCGACTGGCTCGATATCTGCAATGCCATATCTTTTTAAATTTTCTTTGTTTTTGATTTCGACGCCTGAAATCACAACTCCTCCATATTTTTCATAAACTTTCATCATTTGTGCAAGCCTCGGGGGTTTGGAATAAATGAACTCGTCCCCCCATAGGATGGCGAACGATTCGCGGCCCACTGCTGGCTCCGCGGAAAGAACAGGTGTACCGTTGCCGTAGGGGCCTTTTTGCCTAATATAAACAAAGTTGGCAAGTTCGGAGATTTTTTTGATCTCCTCGAGCATTTTTTCTTTGCCGCCTTCTTTGAGGTTTTTGACAAGCTCGGCATTTGGGACATCGAAATGGTCCTCGATTGCACGCTTTAGAGCACCGGTTACGATTACGATGTCTTCGATACCAGATTGCACAGCCTCCTCGACCACGTATTGAATGACTGGTTTATCGACAATTGGGAGCATTTCCTTGGGCATAGCTTTGGTTTGAGGCAAAAATCTTGTGCCAAATCCGGCCGCGGGGATAACAGCTTTCCTTATCTTT
>CAYHMW010000033.1:0-6820 GCA_964357925.1 uncultured Gammaproteobacteria bacterium | reverse complement strand
CTCAAGCCCAAGTTAGCTACGACTTCAACCGCGGCCGACCAAATCATTGGTATAAACTCGATGAGTGCCAAGGAAGTACATTGAACGACGCAGGTTCCCAGGATATCGACGCAACAATCACCGTAGGAGCAACAATCCCCTATACCTCTGTTGGCACATGCGGGAGTGGTACAAGCACTGAAATGTGGAATGTTGGGAGTACCGTTGGAAAGCGCAACTACACACTCAGTTTCGACGGTGTAGATGACTATGCATCCATCGCCACCCCTGCTCTACCCACCACCGACTTTACATATGCCATTTGGATCAGACCAGACAACGCAGCATCCACCGACACAATCCTAGTAGCCGCAGACAGCGGCGGGAGCAATGAACTTAGAATCATCCAAAGCGGAAGCAATATAGATTACAATATTGATGGCGGTGCATCAGTCGGTGGCACAACCACTGTAAGCAACGATACATGGTATCACCTTGCACTTGTTCGAAGCGGTTCCGCAATCACCTTGTACTTTAATGGAAAAGTCGAATCCACGAGCACAGATGCAGATGCACTGAACTTTAGCACCTGCTCCTTATATATCGGACTTGATGTCAGCACTTCTTGCGACGTGACTAAGTCTGATTATTGGCAAGGGGAACTGGATGACCTGAGAATCTACAATTACGCACTTTCAGCAGCCCAGGTGAAAAAAGTGATGAATGATGATGCAGCCGCAAGATTTGGGCCAGATTCTGGGAGCCCTTAATGTGATACACTGACTCCATGACACTAACTAAAAAAGATAAGGAGAATATTGGAGAAATCGTAGGCAAGACAATAGCTGAAAACAACGAGATACTTTTCGAACACTTTACTTCCAAAGCTGAGCTAAAAGAACTAGACGAAAAAATGGACACAAAATTTCACGAATTAAAGTCTGAACTTATCAACGAACTCCAAAAAACTGAAGATGTGCTTGTCAAAGAAATCAAAGACAGCCGAGATGAAAGATTAGTTATGTCACACCAAGTCTCAAGAAACACACACAGAATTAAGAAGCTAGAGACAGCAGTCTTCAAAAACTAGCCGAAGTTAAATTACCTCTCCTCCTTGGAGTAAATCAAAGTATCGCTGGCAGACTCATAATCAAATAGTTCATGATCCTCAAAAATTAATGTCACCTCTTTTTTGGCAGCCTCAGGAGAATCTGATGCATGAATAAGATTTTGCTGACCACTCATCCCAAAGTCCCCTCTAATCGATCCTGCTTCCGCCTCCCTCCCCTTAGTTGTACCAACTATCTTCCTTACAGCACTTATTACTTCCAGCCCTTCCCAAACCATAGCAACAATAGGTGTCCATGTCATAAACTTTTTCAAATCACCAAAGAAGCCTTTATCTTTGTGATGCGCATACCACTCGTCCAGTATATTATCAGTCAAAACAAGCATCTTGACCCCAACCATTTTCAATCCCTTCCGCTCAAATCTATCAATTATTGAGCCAACTAAACCCCTCTGTAGCGCATCCGGTTTTACTAAAACTACAGTTCTTTCCATAACTGGCAAAAGTATATCACTGACACCTTGTAATTTACATATCGCTCTCCTAAGATAAAACCATGGCACTAACAAAAAACGATCTGGTTCAAATTGGTAGCGTTGTGGATCAAAAACTTGATGCAAGGTTTAAAGAACAAAACAGCTCTCTTGATCAAAAACTTGATGCAAGGTTTAAAGAACAAAACAGCTCTCTTGATCAAAAACTTGATGCAAGGTTTAAAAAACAAGATGAGGCGTGGGATCAAAAACTTGATGCAAGGTTTAAAAAACAAGATGAGGCGTGGGATCAAAAACTTGATGCAAGATTCACAATTCAAAGAGATCAAATCAATGAAGATATGGATGAAAAGATGAAGAAATACAAAAGCGAATTTCTGACAGCTATTGATCCAGTTCTTAAAGAAGTCACAGCATCACGAGAGGAACGAATCGTAATAGCCGCACAAATGGAACGCCACGACAAACGCATCAAGAAATTAGAATTAGCAGTCTTCAATAATTAGACCAAAACCTTAAACTGTTCTTCATTCTTAAACGGCCCAATTATCGAAAGTCTCATTTTGCTAAAATCAAAAAGCTCCCGCGCCATATCAACGACCTCATCTACCGTAACTTTTTCTATTCCCGTTAGAACTTCCCTGGGATCACGCAATTTACCCAAAAGTACCTCCTCAGTGCCAAAAAAATCATTTACATCCTCAGTGCTCTCAAGCCCCAGCGTAAAATGCCCCTCAATAAAGCCTTTAGCCTTATCAAATTCCCCCTTACTTATCCCATGCTTCGCACTACTTACTTTCTCAAGTTCCTGCTTAACTACATTTACTGCGTCCCTTGCCTTCTTGGGATCCACTCCTGCATAAACACTGAAATAGCCAGCATCGACAAAGTGTTCCGTATTGGTAGTTACCGAATAAGCCAAACCGCGTTTTTCCCGAATCTCAGTAAATAGCCGACTACTCATCCCTTTACCAAGAATCACATCGAGCACAGCCTCAACATAACGTCTATCGTGTCCATATTGGTATCCAGGAAACCCAAGCACGAAGTTCGCCTGCTCTGTATCTTTGTAGTGAACACTTGCTCGGTTATTGTGGCTATCAAACGCAAAAGTCTCATGCTTCTTCGCCTGTCTATTAGGAAGCTCACCAAAATACTTTTCAATAAGCTCCACAACCTCTGTGTCTTTAACACCCCCAGCAACGGTAACCAACATATTAGGGCCAACGTACTGATCATCCCGATACGCAATGAAGTTATCTCTAGTCAAAGAAGATACAGTTTCGCGAGATCCAATTATGTCTCGCCCAAGCGTGTGACCCTCAAATATCAGGTTTTCAAAATAATCCCAAATCTTGCTTCTAGGCGTATCTTCATACATCCCGATCTCCTCAATAATGACTCCTCGCTCGCGCTTAATGTCCTTGTCATTTAGAAGCGGTGAAATAAGCATATCGCTCAAAACATCAATTGCTACTGGAAGCTTGCTATTTTGAGTCCGCACATAATAATCAGTGTAATGCTTGCTTGTCGAAGCATTGAATTCTCCACCAATGGCATCGATTGCTTCACTAACAGCTTTTGCAGATGTATACTTTCTCCCCCCTTTAAAGCCCATATGCTCCAGAAAATGGCTAATTCCACCTTGTTCTTTTGCCTCGTACCTCGAGCCAGTCCCAGTCCAAACAGTGACAGTTGCCGATTCCAGCGAAGGCATGCTAACAACAACTACCCGAAGCCCATTTGATAATGTGGTTTTTTTATATTCCATACAAACTCCAAGTATTGTATATTAAATATACCGTGGCGACAAAAACAAACAATCTCGTAACAAAACCTTATATTGATAAAAAATTTAATGAATTCAAGATAGAGTTAAAAACAGAACTCAGGTCTGAACTTGGGGCTGATCTTAAAGAAGAACTCTATCAAATAAAGGATGAAATCGTGGGAGAAATTAAAGCATTAAGAGAAGAGTTCGACGCTCACCAATACTCACACATCAGAATCAATGAAGATCTGATCGATCACGAAAACCGAATCACGAAACTAGAAAAGCCTCATCTTCATTAATTACATCCTCTCGGGAGCACCAATTCCCAATAGAAAAAGACCCTCCTTTATCACCTCTCCCACAAGCTGACTGACCAAAAGTCCCTCTTTCTCCCTGTCTCCTCCAACGATTTTACCGGCATTATAGAAGCTGTTATATACCTGCGCTAATTCGTAAAGATAGCCACAAACAACATGAGGTGAGTAATTTTTAGCTGCAGTTTCAACAACCTCCGGAAACCTCACCACCATCCTCACCAATCCCAACTCTACGTCTCCCAACTTGCCTGCCCCCAACGAAGCATCTAGCGGAGTGGGGTCTCCTTGTGATTTTCTCAAGAGGCTTCTTATTCTTGCATACGTATATTGAAGGTATGGTCCACTATTGCCTTCAAAACTCAAAGACTCATCAAAATCAAAAACAATGTCCTGTCCCACTCGCGATTTTAAAAGCGAGTACTTCACCGCCGCCTGAGCAATTTGCTCACTTAGGTCGGCGTTATGATCAGCGGAACTCGTCCCTGTCATCCCGGATTTAATCCGGGATCCAGAACTTCTAGATTCCGGCTCGTGGGCCGGAATGACGCTGCTATCTTCAGAGTCACTGCCCAACTTCATTGCTCTCCTTTTTGCCTCGTCCAGTAACCACTCCCCTGTAACCACGTTCCCGGTCCGACTACTCATCTTGCCCTCTGGCAATCTCACCATCCCATGCCCAATATGATGAGTCTTTGTTGCCAATTCAGGATTGATTTTAGAAAGCACCACCAGAAGCAATTTAAAATACTCATTAATCTCATTCCCCGTGACAATAAAGCTAAGGTCATATGGGAAATCATCATATTTAGTGGGTGCAAGTCCAAGCTCCTTCGCCTCATAAATAGGGAGCCCTTGTGAATTGATAAAAACCCGAGTATGTAACCCCTCGCTCTCCCCGTTATATACAATCGCTCCCTCGCTTTCTGTAAACACACGCCCCATATTCTTCTCCACCAGTTCACGGCCAAACTTCCCAACCTCGCTCTCAAAATAATATTTATCGAATTTTGTCCCTAGCCTCGCATAAATCCTCTCAAACTCGGCAAGACTCCACTCCTTCCCTGATTTATAAAGCTCCATTATTTCAGGATTCCCCTCAAAAACCATCCGGTTGATATCTTTTATTTCATCAGCCGCAAGTGGATTCTCCTCATAGGCTGCGGCCCCCATCGCATATGCCTCCCCCAAAATCATCACCCGCTCTTTCAAAATTAACTCTTCCAATGTTTGCATCTTGAAATTTGTATCTTGCATCTTCTTCTTAAGTCCCCACAAAGCCTTCGCAACATGAAGTCCAATGTCCCCCTGATAACAAACTCGCATAACGGTTGCCCCCTGACTCTCAAAAAGTCTCGCCAAACTCTCACCAACTATATTGCTATAAAGATGCCCAATATGAAATTCTTTAAAGGGGTTAGGATCGGTATACTCAACCATTACTTTCCGAGCTTGCTCGCCCCGCGAAGCCTTGGCGAAGTGGGGTTCCTTCACCGCTGTAGTCAAATAGTCCTCACTTAGCCAAAAGTTAATAAACCCCGGCCCCGCCACTTCAATCTTCGAAACGTATTTTTTCAACTCCTCACTATCCTTAAGTTTCTCGACAATCTCATTGGCAGAATCCATACCACCCAACTGAAAAGCAACATTACTTGTCAAATCCCCGTGTGATAAATCCTTCGTCCACTCGACCTGTACATCATTCACCCCACTAATCTTCTGAAGCTCACCTCTAAGCAAATTAACCATATCCATGAAGCCATTGTAACCCCTACTGTCTTTTATTTAAAATCCCATAAATCTCGGCATCAGTTTTACCCTGCCTCTTCCACATATTGTAGTCTGAAGGATTATCTTGTTTCATAACCTGAATATCAACATCAGTAGGTCCGCGATCTTTAAGCCCTCTATCAATGTTCCTTTCAGCTCCCCACTCAGCAGTCCTTGCTGTTCCGCCGCCTTGGTGTCCCTTCTCAACTCTAACTGCACTTCCTCGTCCTAATGTATCCTTCCTCAATCGGTGAAACAATCCCTCCTTGTCCAGATCTTGATGATTGCCAACCTTCACCCATAGTACTGTCATTCTACCATCCAAAGAACCTTACCATCCGAAATCACTTCAACGTCACCCTGAAGATCTGTCCTCAAAACTTTTATTCCACTCAACATCTCGAGCACCTCTTTATGTGGATGACCGTATCTATTATTCCTTCCAGATGAAACTACAGCCACCTCAGGCCTGCTCGCGTCTAATAACCCCTTAGTCAATCCATTTTTTGACCCATGATGAGGTACTTTGAGATATTCTATATCACGAACATTTCCAGAATTTACCAAGTCAATTCCGACTCTCGGTGAAAGATCCCCGGTAAATAGTCCATCAAACTCCCCATATGACAACCGAAACACAACAGAAAGATCATTCAGATCCCCAGACCAATCACAAACCCCAAGTGTGCCGCGGCTCTGCAAACCAGCAGCCGAGCGACTGGCTGACCCGCCTTGGCGGGGCCCTCGAAGGAGTGAGGACCTGGTTTCAGAACAAAGCGGCGAGTTTGGGCTAAGTATGTCTAAAGACATCAAACCCAACCTAAGCTCCATACCGACACGTGGGTTAACTACCGATATACCCTTACTCCCCACCACTTCTTTTAGCACTTGGTAACTACGACTGCTACTGTCAGCCTCACTTGCAACAAACTTACCAACGGCATACTGCTCAAACACACTTACAAGCCCCGTAAAGTGATCTGCCTGAGGATGGGTCAAGACTACAAGCTCAATTTCACGATCCCAAAACGGCAAATGCCGTTCCAAACACTCAACCACACGGCTATTTGGCCCTCCATCAACCAAAATCTGGCTCGTTCCTCTATATATAAGAATGCCGTCCCCTTGTCCCACATCGCAGGCAACAATATGAAGATTGCTGTCCGGTAACTGCAAGACTGCAATCCACACCAAAATTACACACAAACAAAGGAATATATAAACATACCTCCACAGCTTCACGAAAACATATTAACAGTAAAAATAAACCAACTGGTCAGAGGATAAGAAAGCAAGAGAACCAATGCGCCAAGCGGCTCATAAACAAAAGCCAAAATTGGAGCGATTCCACCAATAACCATAATGGGAACGACAGTCCACAAAATTAAAGTGTTGGTAATTGGCGCCACCCAACTCACTC
>CAYHMW010000032.1:0-7315 GCA_964357925.1 uncultured Gammaproteobacteria bacterium | reverse complement strand
TTTTGCACAACTTTCTGTTGTGGCAGGAGTAACTTTGCTATTGATTTATAACGGTAGTGAAAAAGACAAGAAAACAAGATATTTGAATTGGGTACTGGGAATTTCTGGTATATTTTTAAGCCTAATGGCATATAAAAGTGTTTTTGAATATATCAATGCCTCGGGATTTACCTATAAAAGGCTCTACGGACTAACATTTGCAACCTGGGTGTTGGGGATTTTTATTCTTTTTTTCAAAAATTATAGTGGACAAAATTTGAATAAATGGTTTATACAAAAAGCAATTGTTTTTTCAGGTGTAGTACTTCTAGTTGTAAATGTTTTTAATTTTGACTACCTAATTTATCATTTCAATAAAGCCAGGACAGGTCAGGGCGTAGATTACATTTATCTTTCAACGTTATCAGCAGACTCGCTTTCATATAAAGAACAGTATGAGCTTTTGGAGAAGGCGAGAGACAATAATTATTCGCTTGAGGTTTATGATAACAGTAACCCTTTGATACTTCTTAATAGGATTGAAAGCTTGCAGCGAAAATATTCTAAATTGGATTTTCGTACATTTAGTCTTTTGGATTATCTTCAATACAGGGAGATAAAGTCACTTAATACTGAGGAATTAAGAGAAGTGCTGCCGGACTAGGATTCGAACCTAGAGTCGCGCTGATCCAAAGTCAGGCGTGTTACCGTTACACCATCCGGCAAAGAAGGGAATTTGTGTGACCCCAGCAGGGATCGGACCTGCGACCATCTCCTTAAAAGGGAGCTGCTCTACCGCTGAGCTATGGGGCCTTGTTTGTCATTTGACCATTCCCGACTCAGTCGGGAATGCTCTACTGAGTTAGGCTAATGATTTGTTTTTAATATACCAATCGAGATAATTTTTGTTTTTGGCTTTCTTTAATCTAATTTCTTCTTGTCTCGCGTCGGTATCGGAATTATAAGATTTTGAGTAAATCAAAATCCAGTCGCCGCTAAATTTTCCAGTAAAATGCTTGTGTTTACCGTTGTGCTCTCGGATTCTTCTGCCTAAGTTTTTAGTGGTACCAATATAAAATTTATTGAATCCTTTGTTTTTTAAGATATAGAGATACATTTATGTCTCTATGACTGCGACCATTCCCGACTCAGTCGGGACTGCTCTAGCGCCCCTGCTATGGGGCCAATTGTCAGAAGATATTATACCGCAATTGTGCTTTAGCCCCAAGTTTTATTCTTGTGGGTGTACAATGAATTATATGGGACGCCTTCAGGGGCTTGAGAAGCGGGAGTTTTTACCACAAGCCGTTCCCCTTCGTAGTTTGATTGGGCCTAGTTTTATAATTTTGGGAGTGGGACTTGGGAGTGGAGAGCTTATTCTTTGGCCTTATTTATCTTCAAATTTTGGACTTGGTATTGCTTGGGCTGCTGTCCTTGGCATAACATTTCAGTTTTTTATTAACATGGAGATTGAGCGGTATAGCCTATTAACAGGGGAGAGCATTTTTGTTGGACTGGCCCGAAAATACGGTTGGTTTTCGCCATATTGGTTTATTGTGACGACTCTTGTCCCATGGATGTGGCCCGGGATAGCGGCTGCTTCTGCTACCGTATTTGCGGCTTCCTTGGGAATTAAATACTCGGGGTACCTTGGCATGGGGCTTTTGATTTTGATGGGTGGGCTTTACAGTCTTGGACGGATTGTTTATAAAACGCAGGAGCAAATTCAGAAAGCAATAATTCTTGTTGGTGTGCCTTTTATATTTTTCATAACAATGTACTTTGCAGAGCCTGTCGATTGGAGTGCATTGGGTCTGGGACTTTTTGGAATCGGGGAAGGCTATGTGCTTTTTCCAAAAGGCTTTCCTTATGCTACTTTCTTGGCGGCATTTGCCTATGCTGGAGCTGGAGGGAATCTTAATTTGGCACAATCACTGTATGTCAAAGAAAAGGGCTATGGTATGGGTAAATTTTCTGGGAGGATCACAAATATTTTGAAAGGTAAGCATGAGGATATCAGACTTGAGGGATTTCAGATTGAAGCGAGCCATGAAAATATTTTGCGATTTCGTGAGTGGTGGAAGCGGATAAATATTGAGCATGCTGTGGTTTTCTGGATAACTGGAGCTTTCACGATGTTACTATTAACACTTCTTGCTTACTCGACAGTTTTTGGAAATCCAGATGTTGTGACGAGTATTAAATTTGTAGTCCTTGAAGGCAGGGTTATTGGGGAATCAACTATTCCTGCCCTTGGAACTCTTTTCCTTGTGATGGCAGGGGTGATGCTTTTTGGGACTCAATTTAGTGTTTTGGGAAGCAATGCAAGGATATCGAGTGAGAATTTGGTGATTTCAAATCCCGAGAAATTTAAGGTAAATAATTTACCAAAATATTTTTACATGTTTTTGTGGATTCAAATACTTGGGGGGATTGCTATATTTGCGTCTGGATTTACCGAACCTTTGGCACTTGTTGTGACAGGGGCGGTCCTCAATGCCATGTCGATGTTTATTTATACTGGGCTTGTGCTTTATATGAATAAGACTGTTTTTGCAAAAGATTTTGGCCCAAGCTTATTCAGATTCCTGACGGTTGGGACTGCGTTTTTGTTTTATGGGGCTTTCAGTGTCTTTACAATACTTGATAAGTTAAAGCTAATTTGATGGTTTGATTGTTTATTGCTCGATGTTATTGTTGTGTGTGGAGAGAAGAGGGGGAGAAAATGGTTTTGCACCACCTGAATTCAAGGTTTATGGATGTCCTTTGGTTAATGGTAAGGTGTCTTGTGTGGTGACTTGTGGTGACTTGTGGTGGCGGTTGGCCTGGTCAGGGAGCTACTGATGAACAGTTAACTAAAGCTGTTGTTGAAGAAAAGATTAAACATCCTGAGAGATTAGGGTGTCAGGTGATAACAGAAAATGTTGAGTACGGCATAAAAGTGCTTGAGGAGTATAGAAATGGTAAAATACTTCCTGCTTCTGGGCCCCATCGTCTAGAGGCCTAGGACGTCGGGTTTTCATCCCGAAAATCGTGGGTTCGACTCCCACTGGGGTCACAAAGTTGGTTGTCCTTTGATAACTACTTTTCTGGTACTCTAGAATGGATGTATGACTGCCGATAAGAAGGAAATTTTACGAGTTGAGAACCAGGGACTAAACTTCATATTTAATAATCAACGAGGGACGGACGCTGTTGTCTTTGTAAATACTTTAGTCAAAGAAGCAGTTAATCTTTCTGCTTCGGATATCCTTTTGGAACCTCGTGCTAAGGATTTGCTTGTGCGTTTTCGAATTGATGGGGTCTTGTATGTTTGTGGGACCTTGAGTCTTGAGACGTATGAGGCAGTTGTTTCCAGACTTAAAGTTATGGCTAAACTGGATCCTTCTGAGAAGCGGAAGATTCAAGAAGGGCAGTTTAGTGTTGAGAGTCGTGGAGGAAATATTAATTTGCGCGTTGAGATTGTCCAGACTGTAAATGGGGAGTTTGCTTTTATACGTGTTCATGAAATGAATACGGTTGTGATGGAATTGGCTTGGCTTGGGATGAGCCGGGAGGATTTTGATATTTACAACAATATTCTTTCAAGTGTTTCTGGACTTGTTGTTGTTTCTGGGCCGACAGGGAGTGGCAAGACCACGATGTTATATTCGACGATCATGCACTTGAACAGAAATGATCGTTATAGTGTGATGACGATTGAGGATCCTGTGGAGTTTAAGCTTGCCGGGATTAATCAAATGCAGACTAATCCCGAGACAGGATTTAATTTTGCTTCCGGTCTAAAAACCATTCTTCGTTTGAACCCTGATATTGTGATGGTTGGGGAGATTCGGGACCGTGAGACTTCTGAGATTGCTGTGCAATCTGGACTTTCTGGGCAGTTGGTATTGTCTACAGTTCATGCTGTTGATGCTATTGGATCTTTGTTTAGACTTTTGGACCTTGGGATTGAGCCTTACATCCTTAATTCTTCTTTGTCCGGAGTATTATCCCAAAGGCTTGTGAGAGTTAATTGTCAGGAGTGTTTGGGTGCGTATCCGCCAAGCGATGATGAGGTGGAGCTTTATAAAAAGGTTTTAGGAAGACCCCCTAAAACTTTGATGAAAAGCAAAGGGTGCCCGAGTTGTCAGAATCTGGCATTTAAAGGGAGGACTGGGATTTTTGAGGTTTTACCGATAACTACTAAAATCCGAGATTTGTTGCGGCAGAAGGCAAATGAGGATTCGGTACGAGAGGTGCTTATTGCCGAAGGATTTAAAACTTTAATGTGCGATGGCCTCGTGAAGGCTGAGCAAGGAATAACAACTGTTTCCGAGGTGCTTCGAAACAGTAATCGACCTATCTGAGCCTATAGTTTGACTTTTAGATGATCTTGAGGTAGACTCCTTTTTATCGAATTTTCTTTTGTACGTTAACAAGCGCTAGGAGGCGCAAAATGACTATGTTTGCAAATGTTTTGAGCGCATTTAGCGCTCGTCGGGGTGGGTTAAAAACGCCTGCTTTCGGCCAGTTTTTCTCAAAGTTGTGGCAGCAAATGTCGAGCAGTGTTCCTATGCCGAAAGTGCCAAGCATCAGCTTGCCTGAATTTGGTCTCAGCGGCAAAGTGTCGCGTTTCGGCTGGACTACTTGGAGTTTTTGTGTGGCATTTGTTGAGTTTTGGCCCTCGGTCTACAATTTTCTGCGGACATCGGACCGGTATGTGAACAGCATGCTGGGATTGTCGGTGTTTTTGTTGCCGGCAGCTGTCGTTCGCTCATATTTTGAGGGTTTGGAAATGCCCTTTTTGTATCCCGCGATGCAGGCAGTGCTGTTGGTCGTCATGGTTTTGTCTATATATACTAACGACCAAAAGCTTTTCGTTGCCCTGCTGTTTACAGTGACGAGCAGCTTTTTTGAGCCGTTTTGGTCCGTCCAGGTCCTGCGAATTTATCCCGAAGGGTTTTCAATCGGGATTGGTGCAGCTGCGGTGCCCGCTATGGTTGTGATTTGGCCTTATATCCGGTTTCGTCGAGACTTGGCTGAGTCAAACACTGCACCTGTGTGTGAGGTTGCTGGAGAGCAGAAAACGGCGGAGGTCAAACCTGAGCAGGTGAATAGGTCAGGTGTCGAGGCGAAGCCAGTGATAGTTGAGGGAGTTGCTGAGCTTGGGAAACAGGCGACAACTGGTCCAGTACCTATGGTCAAGCTTTTGGATTTGTTGACCAAAATCCTGGGGTTTGACCCTAACGACGTTGCAAATCAGGAAAAATTGAAGGACCGTCGATGGGGCTTTTTGCCGTACTTGATGAAATCCTTCCCAATGGATGGGAAAGCGGCTGATGTTTTTGCGCAGCGCTTTGCTGATGCCGATGAAGAGGAGATACGCAAGGCTCTTCAGGAGTTGAAGAAAGCGATTGGTCAAGACAATGGATTAGGTGATGCCGAGATGATTGGAATGGTTTCTCGCATGTTTCCGGCATCAGTCTAATTGCTGGCCCGTGTTAAATACACGGGCCTTTTTTGTGGCTTATAGTTTAAAAAACTGAATTTTGGGTTTATAATACTTGAGACAAAAGCTAGTGCCCAATAGGGCAAGGAGACGTGAATGCTTGGTGGAACCAAGTTAGGGACAACAAGAAGAGAAGCCATTTTGACTTTGTTGGGTTTTGATCCGGAGACTCAACGCCTAAAGGATGGGGCAGAACTCAGTAAGGAGGAGTTGGAGGCTGTGAAGTTTTTTCTCGCAAAAGGCCCGAGGATGCTGTGGTACAGCTTTGTTATGGAGTTACTTGGCCTACTCCCGCATGATGGCAGGATGAATGTGCTGAAAGTTTTGCATGATAGTCATGGCATGCCTTCGGAACAGACTCGATCGGAGGATGAGAAGAAGATTCTAGCAACCAGAGAAAAGGCGAGTAGCCGCTATTTGAATCTAAAGTAGTCTCGATTTGGACTTCCCGTTACAGAATATGTAGCGGGAATTTTTTGTGGGGGGGGAGAGAATAGTGTGGGCCGATGTTTCTATCGGCCCTTGTGGTTACCAGGTAAGTATGTAGTTCTCTTTTATCTTTTTTAAGAGTTCACGATCTGAAACCCAGGTTTCGCGAGTACCATCTTTGGGATCGAGATTGAGGCCGCGATTCGTTGTACAGCGGTAGCTTACAATGTGTGCCCGTTTTCCGCCATTGCCTGACCAGAATTTTACGGTTGGTTCGATAATTGTGAGTTCGTGTTCGCCCCAGATGAATCTTTTTGTGAATTTTTCGCCAGCTTTAAAGTTAAATTCCGGCTGACCCAATGCTTCACATTGCAAAGCTTCTTCTTCAGATTCATGTTTTGTGTGGCAGATATTACATTCGTACCAGCATACATGTGTTGGCATAACGCCTCCTTAAATTTGCATGTGTATTATAGGTTGTATAAGACGATTTGTAAATATTGTGGGGAAGAAAGTTGGGCTGGCGAGATTGCCAGCCCAAAAATTTATTCAGCTGAGTCGGGTGACTCAATTGGTATCCATGCGCTGCTTGCTATGAGATTACAAACTTCTTGAATGGAAAACCAACGTTTGCCTACCCAGCTAGTGTCGGCGGTTATGATTTCTGCGACGCTTATGATGGTCGCAGTTCCCGCCATCGCTTGGTAGACTTGGCCAACTTCTATGTCAATCACTTCAGTTGACATTTTAAGAACCCTCCCTAAATTGAGATGTTGTGATTATAGTGGATTTTTTGGATGAAGTGGAATGTGCTATTATCAATTTGTGGATTTGTCAAAAATCGTTCTTCTTCCCCGCTTTAAAGATAAAAACACTTCATCAAAATATTTCGGTTTTGCATTTCTGGTTTTGGTTCTGACCATTTCAATAAATGGAAGGGTAGAGGCTGTAGTTAGGACTAATTTACTTGATTACCTTGCCACTTTTTTTGTGTTTATCTGCGCGAGTAATTATGTATATTATTCACTTTCAAAAGGTAAAGGTTACAAAGGTAGCTTTTCTAATACGCTTGCTTGTTATGTGTTTGGTGGGGTTGTGACGTATTTGGCATTTATTTCAGCATTAATGTTTAGTTGGCCACTACTGTTTATATTTGGATAACCGTTAGTAAGCCCAGTATTCGCATCAATATTGCTCAGCTTGAACTATACAAATGCATGGGCTATAATACCCCTACCTTAAAACAAGAGAGTTAACTTTCCCGACTGAGTCGGGATAACAACTAACAGGTCGCGCAATGCGAGCTGTTTTTTTTAAGGCCTAAATTTGAACTTTTACAAAAACAAAGCTTTACTAACTTTTAGTCAAAGTATAGATCCCGCATCAAGTGCGGGATGACATGTGCTTTGATTGAAA
>CAYHMW010000031.1:0-7449 GCA_964357925.1 uncultured Gammaproteobacteria bacterium | reverse complement strand
AGAGTTACTTCGGTGACGAAAATCGAATGGTGCGCTTCGATATGACCGAATTTCAGGGAAACGACGCTCTTGGCCGTCTTATTGGTAATCCAAATACCAAATCTCCCGGTCAGCTTGTAACCCAAATCCGCGAAAATCCATTTGGAATTTTACTTGTTGACGAGTTTGAAAAAGCCGACCATGATGTCCAAAATCTCTTTTTGCAAATTTTAGACGACGGCAACTTAACCGACGCCTTTGGCAAAAAAGTCTCATTTTCCAACATCATTGTAATTGCCACATCAAACGCTGCCGCCGAATTTATCAGAGAAGAAGTGGAAAAGACGGTTGATAGTTCACAGTTTACCCCGTCATCTGCGGGGTTGACGGTTGATAGTAAAAATAAATCAACTCCTACCATGAACCGTGAACCATTAACTACTAAACTAATTGATTTCGTGCTCACCAAGGGTCTGTTTTCTCCGGAGCTCATAAACAGATTCGACGCAACTGTGGTCTTCAAACCCCTAAACCGCGAGGAAGTCGTCCAGATTGCCTTTTTAATGCTAGAAGCCCTTGCCAAACAAATGAAGGATTCTAAAAATATCACCTTAGAAGTTACTCCCCAACTTGCCCAAGAGGTCGCCCAACAAGGTTTTGTAGTTGCCTTTGGCGCAAGACCTATAAAAAGGCTGATTCAAGACAAAATCGAAGACGAAATCGCCAAATTAATTATCAGTGGAAAATTAAAAAACGGAGACACAATTTCATCTGGAAATCTACTTTCATTTCTACAATAGACAAATTGATAAATGGATCAAAAAGCTGATGAGAATAAATTCGAAAAACAGTTCTCTTTATGGGTAAAAATACTAATAACTTACCCAGGTAGAATCGCACTTCTGTCATCAATTCTCCTTCTAATACTTTCCTTTATTGGGTTAAAACAAAATTCACCAGCCTTATTCAGCTTACTTGGATATTCGCATTTAAAAGCAGTCGAAATCATCATTGGCACAAATTTTTTAGGACTACTCTATTATTTAGCATTTTTAGCAGATCCCATAATCTCAAAAGTTTACAAAGCAAAAGAACAAACTACTGATCCAAAAAAGTATAACGAAGCACGACTTTTTTTGAAAAGTAAGTATTTATTCTTTGCAAAAAATTTTATTATCAGTGTAATCTTCGTAATATTTTCTTACTTGGTTAGTACGTTGCTTTCCAAATAACTCTAAAAAAAATGTCTGTATTCACAACAGCTAAACATTGGGAATTGATTAAATCGCAAAATTAATAATCAGCGGATAATTAAAAAACGGAGACACTATCCACTCGCAAGATCTGCAAAAATTTCTTTCTTAATATTCTTTTTTTCTGGTATAATTTGAAAACTTTGGACGGTTAGCTCAGCTGGTTAGAGCGCGACACTGATAATGTCGAGGTCATAGGTTCGAATCCTATACCGTCCACATTCGTAGAAAGTTTTTGCCCGACATCATTGATTAGCTTGAATGGAAGCCCTAATTCGTGGTTCGACAAGCTATCAAATTGGTATATGATGCCCTTTGGGAAAATTAGCCTCTGATATTTTATCTTGGCTTCTGGAAGGGCGTCATACCAAGCTAAATGTGGGGTTCGAATAAAAACATAGGCGTGGTTTAACAGAGTTTCTATTTCTAACTTCTCGCTGTGCGTCTCCTTTAAATCCATTTGAGCTAAAGTCATCTTCTGTTCAACCTCTGCCGATTGCTTTTTCACTATTGCTTCAGAAAGATTACCCTTCCTACCTTGAGTAACAACCCAATCCAACTCATCCTCAAGTTGCTTAATAATATCTATCTTGCGCATGTATTCGCCTTGAAGCTCCTGTTTTCTCTCCTCATATCTCACAATGAATACTTCATGGAAAGCTTCTACCCACTCATCCTTGGGCTTAATCAGTTTTAGGTATTCGTAAAATGCATCATGTAACCCTTCAATTGGCTTTGCTGAAGCTGGTTTCTTTGGAGTATAGGTATCTCTAGCTATCATTTTGCCATACTTCTCACAATCCTTATTCTTACAATAATAGTAGGGATATTTTTCAGTCCTGCCTTGTGACCAACATCCAGTTAAGGGTTTATCGCAAAATCCACAAACAGTAAATCTTCGTAATACAAAATCAGGACTATAGAAGTTTCGTTTGTGAATAATGTTATGGCTTTGTTTATTCCTTACTTGCTGGCACTTTTCCCAAAGAGAAACATCAATGAGGGGTTCATGTAGAGCTTTAATTAGCCTGCCGTCTTGGTGTTTTAAATAACCAATGTAAAAGACACTTTTTAGTATTTTATCTATAAGCTGATTAGGAAATTTGATAGTCTTACCTTTATGATTTTGGAGCTTCTTTTTGCTCATAATTCTTGAAATCATATTAAGGGTGTAAACTCCTGTGCTATACAACTTGAAGACCTCAATTGCACCATCCTTACAAGCTGGATCGAATATAGGAACAGGTAAACCAGTGCTGGAAGCTGGAGGACGATAGTATCCAGTTGGTGGAGTCCAGGGATAATTTCCTTCCTCTACACGCCTCCAGAGGGCTATCTTGACCCTCTCTTTACGAACATCATTATCTAGTTGTGCAACCGCAGCAAGAATAGTTTCTAGGAATCTTCCTTGAGGGCTTTCATCAATCTTTTCCGTAGCAGAACGAAGAACTATACCAAGCTTTAATAGCTCGCTTCTCAGCCACAAATGCTGTTCGGTATCTCTTGCGAATCTATCTAACTTCCAAACAACCAATATCTCAAACTTGCCCTTATTTTCCTTTGCATATTCCAAAAGCTCTGCAATTCTTTTTACATTGGTTTCTTTTGCTGATACAGCCTCACATCGCTTAACATCTATAATCTCCAAGCTTTCTCTTTGGCAATAACCACGAGACAAGCTTTCTTGGGTGTCCAAGCTCGTATTATCAATCTGCCTATCACTGCTGGTTCGTAAATAAATGACTGCTTTTTTCATACTCAAATGGCCGCCCTGGTTGTAGTCACACCCTTGCGGATATGTCCAAGACGGCCATTAAAAAACCGCAAGTGGGATATGTGACTACGTCTCCATTATTTCACTTTTTAACCTCTGATTCAATAGGTTTTTTGGTTATTCCTAATTGTTCTCGAGTAGCAACACTTACTGCCCATGAGTCATCGTCTCCATTGTATCTAAGAATCTTTTGTTCTGTGTGCATCTTTTCTAATATCTGCCTCATTTTCTCATTGGGATACTCGATTTGCTCTGCCACTTTACTACTAGGCACAAAGCCTTGAGCTAATGTTAATTCAGCCAGGATTCTAATAACCCTATCCTCAAAATCCTGATCGGAAACAAATGGAGCTATTTTCCTATTTCTGCCCTCGTCCTCAATACTTTCTATTAAATGGAGTGTTTGTTCATACTCTTTAATTTCACCATCGGAGTTTGGGTTACTCGATGATAGCTTCTCTCCAAGCTTGACCGTTTTGTCATACTGCCACAATAGATAATGGTTTGACCAAGTCTTAAAATCCTGATTGCTTATACTTGGGGAATTTGGTGACGATGGTGTCGATGGCGACAAAGACTGTTCTTCCAAGCTCATTTGGCTTTCACCATTCTTGTCATCAACTGAACTGCTTGGTGTTTCTGGCGACAAGTTGGTGTCAGCCTCAATTTCCGTGCTCTTTGTCTCAATGTCGCCATTGTCGGCATTTTCCTCTATCTTTTGGATAATGAGTTGTTTTGGGCGAGAATCAGTATCGTTGATTATTTTTATTCCCTGTTCAACCAGATTGGGATGTATCAAGTTGATTCTTCTTACAAGCCAGGAAGGCTCTTTCGGCCAGTGTCTTAGCTTGGTATCGATTTTGAGCTTCTTTGCTTCTTCATCTAACCTCTCAAGCAATTCAGATGCAGTGCCAACCCAGTTATCTCTGTCCCTCATGAATGAAGTGATAGTCATTCCAACGGGGCTAGCATCTATAGCTGCTTCGCTTTGGGTATTGATGTTGGCATAATACGCATCCAGAAAGTCCTGGTCTTGGTATCCCAATGCTCTCGTAATTGCACAACCCCATCTAGCAAAATCAGCCATGCGTGGGTATGAAGATAATGAAATATCGGGATAATAGTTTATTGCTTTGGACACAGCAGTAAATATTGCCCCAAGTAGCTTTGGTTTGATACCTTCAAATGCTTCCCAGAACTCCTGTTCTTCACGCCTTGAGCGTTTTGAAATCCTCTCTAATACAAGCAAGATAGAGCGATCCAGCAAATCCGCCTTTTCGATGACTAAGTTGATACCATTCAGACCAATAGTGCGCTGGAACGAATAGATAATATCTTCATCGTCTGAAAATAACTCACGCTTTGAAAACCCATCACCAGTTGATGCTCTGGCTAATGAGTCTGATAACCAGTCAGGAAGACTTGATAAGTTATCCAGAAAGAAAAAGAAATGATGTGATGCTGTTTGCACAAATTCCCTGGCACTATCAGGGGCAGATAATGTTTTAAGGATTGATGGGTCAATTAAGGATTTAAGCACTCGGAGTGGAGTTGTCTTACCAGCTCCTTGAGGGCCATATAACACAAGCAGAGGATGGGGAAAGTCAGGAATAAATGAAGCAATGGCAAATACTTGGAACAATAATTTATCACTCTCACTTTTTAAATTCACGAACTCACAAATGACAGCTACATCACCATCATGTTGTGGCGCAGCTTGTATTAACTGGTGGGGGAATCTCTTGAATAAAATCGGTGGGGTTTCACTAACCCGCCATCCGTCCTTGTCGATATGCACTACTGAACCATTACCCAGGTCATACCAGATAGCGTTATTTTGTTTTGCGATACGGACAAACAGTTCGTGGGTTTCTCCGTCAAAGATAGCTTTCCCTTCTAGAACCTGAATAATATTTGAGATCATGTCAGAGGATATAATCTTGTCAAATTGGCGGTAAACATAATGAGCGATGTATTGCTTAAATGACCTTGAACGAAGTTTTAAAATCTCTCTGCCATCTCCTGTAATCGCTGCGAAGCCTTCTTTGTGAGGAGTATGGAAAAACACAATCCGATCTTTTCTAATCTCCTCAACCAACTGGAGGGTTAAAGTAGTATTTTTGTCCTTTTCCTCCTCAGCCTTTGCCTGTGCTTTTCCCTTAATACTATTAAATACTGTGTGTAACTCGTCTTCAGCGAGCGGAGGTTTATTTTGGCTATTCCAATTTCTAAAATGCTGCCACGCTTCAGTCTCCCATTCTTTTATGGGGAAACGTGCTAGTAACTTACCTGCAACTGATGCAGCACTTTCGTTTCTTTTACCTTCTCCAACCCCGTTCAGAACCTCATTATTCCAATTACTTTGTTCTGAACTATTCTTGGATTTTGATTCACCAATCCAATCATTTACAAACTCTGGAAGCGGAGCTAGGACATTTTGGTCAGGAGCTACAAGCCATTCATAATTATTACCAGACTCATGGTCTGAAGGTGGTAGAACTGCAAATCCACCCTCGCTTCTTACATCAATACCAGGTTTAATTCCAGAATGATTTTGAGTGCCTTCCTCATACTCGAAATAGAGATGCCAACCACCACCTCCAGTCTTTGATTTTATAGTTTGAATATCCTTGAAGGCTTCATCTGTTCCATCATGTCGTGGGTCAATATCAATTATGGTGAGGTTTGATATTCTGCCCGTAACAACAGCAATATTTGCATTGGGATATTTCTCAAACCACTCAACTATTTGGTCAGATGAAGCTCTTTCATTCTGGTATTTCTTCCATTCAAAGAGTGGCTTTTTATTTATACCAACGGGAATTATGCTCCAGCCTAGCTTTTCAGCGCAGTAAAGAGCTTGTGATAATTTTTCATTTGTACTATTATTTGAATTGTCCATAGTTTAACCCTCATCGCTGGACACATATTTCGATTATGTATCCAGAACATCAGCGTTAAATTATTTCTTGGTTACTGATTCGAACAGAACGACCTTTGCTCCTATTTGGCCATCTTCAGTTGGTTTATGGACAACTGTGATGTAGCACTTCATACCAATTAGAGCATCGGTATCATCTATCTCTTTCATTTCTTCAGCAGATAGATATTTTCCAAGTAACGCTTCTTCTATCTCCAACATCTTGTTTTTCTTTCCTTGATATAGAGTGGGTGAAAGTGTGGAAAAACAGCGAATTTCCATCCCTTGCTTATCGTCATATTCAAAAGTCCACTCGAACTGAGTTTTATAACCCTCACCATGTTCAGTCGGGTTATAGAATCTGTTCTCAATCTCTTTAACTCCTTTCAGAGTCACAAGATGTCTTCCTTCGTCTGGCACGATTCGTTCTTTAAATTTTATTTTTGCCATTGCTTAATTCACCTCCTCTCGCTTTGCACGATTCACTATTTTTGAAATGTCTTTAAACAACTTCAAGGCTTGCCTGCGGCATCTCCAGCAGGTTTTTTGATATTCATCACTTTGAAACAATAGCTCCAGGGCTTCTTTTGCCATCCAGGTTTGCTCCTTAGTCAATTCAATCTGATATTTCTTAGAAATAATTTTTTTACTCATAATGTTTTCTTTTGCTCCTTAGACCGCTTTAATCCCATTTTTATTCTTCTGCTTCTTTCTTCTCTTTCTAACCTGGACAAGGCTTGAGTTAAGGATTTTCGAAATTCTTTCTGCTTCTGATTCATCTGAAACCTCCTTTCTGACATTGCGTTTTGCGATAAAGTCATCAATTGCAAGATCAGCTAAAACTGTGAGGACATTTAGAGCCTCTTCAATTTCTTGGTCGTTATAGCTCTTGCTCTCTTCACCTAGTATTTGCCTGGCTTTTTCAATTGGAATAATCATTTTTTACCTCGCTGAATACAGGCGAGATTTGATTTCTCGCAATGCAATCGACATTTGAAATGGGTCAACTAGGGCTTGATGAGAGAAGTAATCGTTCTTGAGTTGTTCACAAACTTCAGGATCAGAGAAGATGAAGAGAGCTTGTTTTTTCTTATCTCCTTCAATGTTTAGAAGTTTTGCTTTTTCAGTCGCCAGGATGAAGGCACAGAGGTATAAATCAGGAGAAGTAAAATATCGATTCGTATTTTCATTCATAGCTAAATAGAAATGCTTATTAGCTACAAGTTACTACGGATTGAACCTGAAACCATTACGGCTAAATTAGGGTAGTTTGGACGGAGATTATCTCTTGCCAGATTTAAGAGGTTGTCGCTTGAGTAGTTTCTTTAAATCAGAAATCCAGTGGTAGATATTTTCTCGATACAAAGTATCGTAAATTCCTTTATCATTTTCATACCGCTTGTTAAGTTCAACTTCTATCTGCCCTGGTAAGTATCCTTTACGATAGAGCTTGAATACTTCTAGCTTGAGTTCAAAGTTTTCTACTTGACTAGCTTTGCGTGGCAGATGTTTTAATCTCTTTT
>CAYHMW010000030.1:0-8894 GCA_964357925.1 uncultured Gammaproteobacteria bacterium | reverse complement strand
TTCCTCGTTTTGTTATCAGAAAACACATCGAGTATTTATTTAAATACAAAGTCTCAGGAAAATGGGAACAGTATTCAAAACACCCGTTTCCAACTTTCTTAATGGTCTGCCCAACATACCCAACAAAAGCATTCATGGCGAAATATATCGAAAGCCAACGTGATTCAGAGACAAGAAATCTTGCTTTTTATCTTGGAAGTGTAGACCAAATTAAATCCCAAGGAATTAAACCTAGTACCTGGCAGAAGGTGGGTTAATTTGTCTTTTTCTGCTCGCTAATTATCTTATAACCACTTTCCATAATTTTATTAACCAGAACTGTCACTATTCCTTGTAAATCGCTTCTGGTGTACTCGTCTTGATTATCGACAAGTTCCAGAATTTCGTTTTCGTATTCATTCGTTAATCTTGGATCTAACATAATTATTTCACCTCCTTTTTGAATTTTAGTGCTTACGGCTTACCTCAACAAGTAAGTTGAGGCAAGCGGCAAAAACTAAACCTCCACTTCGTGTATCTTTCTAATTTCTGAAAGCTTTTGAGGCTTAAAGTACAGATCGCGCTCAATCGGCAGATTGAATAAACCCCGGACGTCTTTTAATTCGGAAAGTCTAAAATAACCCAGTTCCGGAAAATCCCCGGCAACATAACCAAAGAATAAATCGCTACCGTCAAACTCGGTTGCATACCAAATCCACTTGGATCCGACAAGAAAAAACTTACAGATAACAAACGGATCGCTTTGGTTCTCGGTTTCACCAAGTGCCGGAAGCTTATCCAAAACATATCTCGGTAAAAGATTCATTTACTTATCACCCCCTTCCTGTCTTAAAAAATGTATTTCTGGAAGCATGCGCATGCTTCCAATAAGGGAACTTTTTAAGCGGGGTGAGGATTGCAAGGGTCAGCCATTGGCTGATTTACGAAGCCCTTGCAATACGAGGGGTGCAGCCCCTTTATTTGATTTTAAATATTATTAGCGTGTGTTTTTTTTTGGAAAAGAAAAGAGCAGCCGCTGGGTCGCTCTGGTCGAGTATGTTGGAACGTACTATCAAAGTGTTTAGAAAAAGAAGGTGGGGCGAAGTTCCATTTCAGCAGATTGCTTACTTTGTAGTTTCGCCCCATTTGCCAAGCTTCGCTAATCCCACCAGACAAAGGCTCTGGACTTGGCTGAGAGACCAACTACCGAGACTTTCCAATAACCCACTCTCGATCGCACTCGGTAGTAGAGTATAGACAACGCCGACAGAACTCTTAAGGGAGGGACACAGTTGACGGCGATCACTCTTCCCCCGATATTACAATAATAGCATTGTGAGTCAACGACAGTAAGACAAAAAATTAATGTTCGATTGGAAGATGAGTGGAAACTTTTAGCCAACAAAAAACTAGCCTTTCAGCTAGTTAAAGATATGAAGGGAAAGAGTGCATTCTTTCCCGTTGTAGTCTTAACCCCACAGCGCACGTGGTTTGTGTCTCCTCCTCTACTGAATCACCCTCATAAAAGACGTGATATCGCGGCAAGTCGGTAGAGCCTTGAGCTGAGTGATCGCGGTGATGATATTGGCACGCATGGCAGTATTGGTCGTGAAGACCGCCTCTGCTTCACCGTCCCTCTTGGTTTCGTCGAGCTGCAGCATCTGGTCTATGCTGATACCAGCGTCTGCGAACACCCCGCCGACATCGCGTGTCACCCCAATCTCGTCCTTCACCATGACCCTGATCGCATAGTGGCTTTCAGAGTTTTGAGACGAGCAGACCTCGAGCTCTTGGTCGAAGCGTGGAAGCGGAATTGCCTGATTAGACAAGATGCTCCGTGCCGCCTTGGCAATGTCCGACCAAACGGAAGCTGCTGTCGGGTCTCCACCTGCTCCTGGTCCTTGGTAGACCACGCTGCCGATAGGGCTTCCTTCGAACATGATCGCGTTGGTTGCTCCACCAACACTGGCCAGGAAATGTCCCTTCTTCACCAGCGCCGGCGCGACCCAAAGGTCGAGCTCGTCAAGTGAGTTTCGGCTGGCCGAGGCGATGAGCTTAATGGTGTAGCCCAACTTCGTGGCGAACCAGAGATCCTTCTCCGAGACATCAGTGATACCCTCGACATGGATACTCTCCACGTCAACCCAGATACCGAAAGTCAGTGACGCGAGTACCGCCAACTTAAAGGCAGCATCCTGACCACCCACGTCAAAACTCGGATCAGGTTCGGCGAATCCCAACTGCTGCGCCTCCAGAAGCACATCGTTGTAGCTGGCCCCATTCTCCACCATTTTGGTGAGAATGAAGTTTGTCGTGCCGTTGATGATTGCCTGAACACTGGTGATGTCGTTGACCGCGAGTCGTCCACTGATGAGTGCGTCGACGAAGGGTATCCCGCCGCCAACCGCCGCCTCGAATAGTAGCGCGCTCCCCGATTGCCTGGCAGCTTTGAAGAGCTCAGGCCCATACTTGGCCAGCATGACCTTGTTTGCCGTTACAACAACCTTGCCAGCCCTCAGTGATGCCAGACAGTAGTTGAGTTCGGCCTCGGTATCGCCAACAAGACTAACGACAATCTGGATCTCTGGATCTGAGAGAATCTCAGCGAAGTCGGTCGTCGCGTACCCTTCAGGGAGCGGCAACTCGCGCTGCTTCTTGAGATTCCGAACCAGAACTCGTTTGATCTCGAAACTTCCTCCTGCGGCCTCTTCGAGTTTGAACCTGCTGTAGCTCCTGCCAGCAAGTCGGAGGACAGAACTCCCGACTACACCAGCACCAAGGACTGCTATACGAACAGTCATGACACACCTCACTCCTTATTCTGGAAAACCCAAACCTTGGGTGATTATTCGGATATCAGCATTATACTTCGATCTAGCAAGAAATGTTTAACTTTGATTAAAGAAATGGGTTAGATGAGACCTTTAGCTTTTAAAAGCTCGGCATTTAATATAGCAGCCCCGGCAGCACCTCTAATAGTGTTGTGAACCAGTAAGGTTAATCTAATATGCATAACCCTTGATTCTCTTACTCTACCTACAGTAACTGACATACCACTGTTCGTATCTCGATCCAAAGAGGGTTGGGGTCTATCAACTTCGCTCCTGTAGACAATAGGATGTGTTGGTGCCGATGGAAGTTTCAATTCCTGAGGAACAGAGGTAAAGTTCTCTAGTACTTTTATTACTTCGTCAACGGAGGGTTTTTTCTCAAATTCCAAAGTTACGGTTTCTAAATGCCCATCCCTTACAGAAACTCTGTTGCAATGAGCATCGATTTTTATTGCGGCATCCTTAACTTCAATCCCAGAAAGGGTTCCAAGCAATTTTAATGGTTCGGTCTCCACTTTGTCCTCCTCATCACCAATGTAAGGAACAACATTGTCAATTGTGTCTAGAGAGGGAACTCCTGGATAGCCAGCTCCAGATAGTGCTTGCATAGTTGTAACTACAGCCTGTTTTATAACAAAAGCGTCATGTAATGGTTTTAGAACCATAGTAAGTCCAACTGTAGTGCAGTTTGGGTTGGTTACTATAAAACCTCCGCTACCAAACCTTTTCTTTTGTTGTTCAACTAAAGCTAAATGATCAGGATTTACTTCTGGAATAAGTAAAGGAACATCAATGTCCATACGGTGGTTTTTAGAATTACTTATTACAACGTAACCCGCTTTAGCGAATTTTTCTTCTATTTCACCAGCCACCGATGAATCGAGACCAGAAAAAACGATTTTTGCATCAATATTTGGTTCACAAAGGCCTACTACCAAATTTTCTACTTCTTTGGGAATACTTGCAGAGACTTTCCAACTAACCACCTCTTTATAAAGTTTACCTGCACTTTTCTCTGAAGCACAAAGGTTGGCTATCTCAAACCAGGGGTGGTCAGATAAAAGTTGGACAAATCTTTGCCCAACATTACCCGTTGCACCTAAAATCCCAACTTTTATTTTACTCATATTAGATTTTGCTTTTTTAATACTTGAGTTAGTACTTCTCTATTTTTGTCAGTTATTTTAACTAGAGGCAAACGAAAAACCTCTTTAATTTTTCCCATTAGAGCAAGAGACGTTTTAACTGGGATAGGATTTGTCTCAATGAAATTAGCATTCATCAAGTCCAATAATTTAAAATGCAGTTCTTTTGCTTTTTCCCAATTACCATCAAGAGAGGCGCTAATCATCGCGGAAAATTCTTTGGGTGTTTCATTAGAGACAACAGAAATACATCCCTTACCACCTAGAATCATTAAAGGTAATGTTAAAGAATCATCTCCAGAAAGAACTGAAAAACTTTCAGGTGCCCCTTTAATAATTTCCATCATTTGGTTTAAGTCACCTGAGGCTTCTTTTATACCTACAACTTGTGGAACCTCTTTAGCAATCCTTAGAGTTGTTTCTGCTTTCACATTTGAACCAGTTCTACCTGGAACATTGTAGATAATGATTGGTAGGTCAACTGAACTAGCGATTGCTTGAAAGTGGGCAACTAGTCCGTCAGGTGTAGGTTTGTTGTAGTAGGGGCTAACGTGAAGTAGAGCATCTGCTCCAACTTTCTTTGCAATCTTTGAAAATTCAATTGCTTTCTGAGTATCGTTACTACCTGCTCCAGCAATAACAGGAACTCTTCCCTTAGTTTCGTCTACAACAGTTTTTACAACCAGTTCATACTCTTCAAGGCTTAAGGTGGCTGCTTCTCCAGTTGAACCGCACGGAACAATTCCGTGAATTCCGCTATCAATCTGGAACTTAACGAGGTCTTTTAAAGAATCAACATCAACTGATCCGTTTTCTTGGAAAGGTGTGACTAAAGCGGTTATCGCTCCAATAAATTTTTTATTCATTTTAAATTCTCCTGCTCGAATAAGTCATCGACTGTGTAAAGTCCCTTTTTACCGTTAATAAATTCTGCGGCCATAATAGCACCTTCAGCAAAACCTCGCCTGCCATGGGCAGAATGAGTAAGTTTAATTTCGTCAGCTTCACTATCAAAAATAACTTCGTGAGAACCAGAATTGCGACCACCTCTTATAGAAGCGAAGTGGAGTTCTTCGTCTTTTATTTGCCTATCCAGTTTTGCATCTTGAAGCACTTTCTTACTGGGAAAGTTTTTTATAATCAAATTAGAGAGCTTCTTCGCCGTACCACTTGGACTGTCTTTTTTACCTTTATGATGAATTTCATAACCGAAAACATCGTAATCTCCAAATTTTGATAACAAGCCACTACTAAAGGAAACAATTTTGAAGAATATATTGGCTCCAATTGAGAAGTTCTGACCATAAATTAAACCAATATTATTTTCCTTTACTATAGTTTTAACTTCTTCAAGATTTTCATACCAACCAGTAGTTCCAATAACCAGATTCTTATCTAAGGATGCTACTTCTTTTATGTTTTTCAGTACTATCTCTGGGGAGGTGAAGTCTAAGACCACGTCAGCTTTTTTAATACCCTCTTTATCTAAACCATCAGTTGTTTTCCTATAACTAACCGAAACAATCTCGTGACTCTTAGTTTCTGCGAGAATCTTTTCGATTTCTTTACCCATGTTCCCGTAACCAATTAAAGCAATTTTCATTTTTTAGCTCCTAAATAGCAGAATTATTTAATAATATTTGGTCGTGGAGAACTACAACTGCTTTTTCTATCTGTTCTCGTCTGATAATTAGACTGACATTTATATCAGTCGAACCAAGTGAGACCATTTTAACTAAAATTCCTTCTTTATCTAAGGTGTCAAAAATACGGCTAATGTTTTTTGAAGAAGTAACAACACCTTCTCCAATTAGAGAAACCATACCAAAATCTTCTGAGGTATTAACAGAGGAAAATTCCGAAAGCTCTTTTACAACTGAGGCCATACTATCTTTGTTATCTAAAGTAACGGATACGCTAACCTCAGAAACACTTACCAAGTCTACTGAGATATTATTGCGAGTAAAAACCTCAAATATTCGTGATAAGAATCCTTTACTCAAAAGCATTTCTGTAGAATAAATATTCACCAAAGTTACTTTTGTTTTGGAAGAAATAGCTGTGACAGGATTTTTTGATTCATATTTCTCCAAAATCAGAGTGCCTTCTGATTTAAGGTTAAAACTATTCAACACGCGAACAGGAATTCCAGCCTTGACAGCTGGACGGATTGTTCTTGGGTGAAGAACTTTAGCTCCAAAAGTTGCAAGTTCTGAAGCTTCTTTATAAGAAATTTTATCTAAAAGCTTTGCCGTTTTTACTAACCTCGGATCAGCAGTTAGAATTCCGTCGACATCAGTCCAAATTTCTATTTCATCTGCATCTAAGCTATAACCAATAATTGAAGCTGAATAGTCAGAACCTCCTCTACCCAAAGTAGTTGTTTTACCATCTTTAGTTGCACCAATAAATCCAGTGACTACTGGAACAACATTTTTTTCACTTAAAGGTTTTAAGGTTTTGTTTACAGCCTTTTTAGTTTCTTCAGGTAGAAACTCCGCTTCACCAAAGTTACTGTCAGTAACGATCAACTCGGTTGCCACTACTTGTTGCGCTTTAATTCCGCTACTTTTTAATGCCTCACTGACTATATATGAAGACATAATTTCTCCGAAGGAAGAGAGTCTATCAATAGAAGACTTATCCAGGTCACCTTTCCCTAAAACCTTTTTAGCTTCTACAAGAATAGAGTCTATATAAGAAATTGTTTTACTTGCAGCTGCATCTTTTTTCCAGATACTCTTTATTAAATCAACATGGAGTTCTTTGATTTTTTGGAAAGTATCCTTAGACTGCTCGGGAAATTTGGTGGAGGAGATAAGTAAATCAGTAACACCAGACAAAGCGGATACAATCACTACTGGGTTTTTGGTAACCCTTTTACCTACTATTTCGCAAATATTAGATATTCTGTCTTTGGTCGAAACTGAAGTCCCGCCAAATTTAACAATAATCATATTTTTTTCTTTCCTGGCAACTGCATTTTAATTCAAATTAATCGTGTTGTAAAACGTCATTGTTCCCTAGTTTATGTTGTTACGTTTTTTCCGAATTACCCACATTATACGCTGCAATGGCAAACAAATTGCAAAGTTGCTTAATTAGTTTCTGAAAAGTAAAATGCAAGGTAGTCGACGGAATTGGAAGTAGCCGAAAGGCAGGAGGAGTTATCATGTTCGCAAACGATGGTGAGGTTGGCGAGACCTTTGGTTTCGACCTCGATTGTACACGCAACTGGTATCCTATCGGAGAGATTTCCGAAGATGAAGCGTGGGAAACTGCCAACCGCTTTGCTCCACACATCCAGTGGAATGACGATGAGATCACCGCCTTCATCGGCTTCCAGTTCGCGACCGGAAAGAGAGACTGGCCTGAGGAAATCGCCTTGGTTGTCTCTGTCGAGCAAGAGAGCGCCCAAGCGATCGTTCTTTGGGAAGGCACCTACTACCGACTGGTTCGGCGATTGCCTGAAGCAGTAGCGGCATAGCGGCGAATCCAGCAAGTAGCCGAAAGGTTGGGAGGATCAAATGCCATTAGTAAAAGGGTGGTCTTACTTGGACCAGTCGAGTGACTCGATAGGTAAGCTGCGGTGGTTCGGGCACATCTCCGCCGTTCTCGCCAAGACCGGGCTTATTCCTCGACTCCATGAGATGTTCGAGGAGGCAGGACTGCGGGAGAAATACCTGATCTTCGACACAGTGGAGGTAGCGGTCGGAATGCTCGTTCCCCTACGAGCCAGGTATATATTGCCCTACAAGGATGATTCTTGGCAGGAGGCTGAGAGTCACCCAGGAATCGTTGCTTTCCACGGCGGCCCGAGGCACTACGTTCACTTCCAGTTGGGCCTAGAGAAGCCCGATCTCGTGAAGTTGAGTCGTAGACTCAAGGCTTTGGGCAGCACTCCTCAGCTTCCTCATCCAGTGTGGTGGCAATACCGCATGGAAGCTCGAGATGCGACCCAGCCCTACGACCTGATTGAGGATCTGGATGAAGTCCGTATCCCAGGTCTAAACAGTAGCGAGGTCTGGGAAACATACATCCATCAAGGAACTGTTGGTCGGGCTGTCCGAGTTAACTACCACAGACAGGACAAAGAAGATCCTTCACCTGTTCTGTTGTGGGAAACTGACGAAGAAAAAGAGGCATTTCAAAGGGGGATGAGTGTCTTGAGGGAGTTGGTGACTGAGGCTGCCTGAGAACCGAATAGCGAGCGAGATCGACGACAAAGCACGACCACCCTGGCCGTGCTTCGCTCTTTTTTACTGAGTTGTATATAAATATATAAAATCTATACTTGGTTTTATGGAAAACCAAGTAAGTGTCATTGGAATTGTTTTTGGTCTGTACAGTCTTTTGATCATCCTATTTTTCAGGAGGTTTTCTAAAGACTTACGGTTTCCGTTAATTTTGATAACAGTGTTTGCTGTTTATTCAGTCGGCTTTTTAATGAGGTTAAACGGCAATAAGGAACAAGTAGATTTAGGCTTTTTCCTAACCGATTTTTCAGCTTTATTCTTAACAGCCCTTTTCACTGCCAGTTTATTGCTTGGACAGATAAAGTACTGGAAGAAATAACTCAAAGTGCTAAAATAGCATTGTGAAATTCAAGAAAATTTTAGTAACAGGATTTGATGAAGCTGAGTTAAATCCCAATGTTTGGAAGAGAATAGACGCTATCTCCGAGCAAAAGGTATTTGCTCAGCCTGATAGTTCCGAAATTGAAGATAATTTAGATGCAGATTGTCTTCTCGTTAAATTTAATAAGACTGATAAAGAATTGATCAGTAAATTTACAAATCTTAAGTACATTGGTGCTTTGGCCACAGGTTTTAATCAAGTCGATATAGGTTTTGCGAAAAGCAAGTCGATTGTTGTTACAAATGTTCCAGGTTACAGCACTGAGTCCGTAGCCGAATTTATTATTGCAGCTCTTTTAAAT
>CAYHMW010000029.1:0-9558 GCA_964357925.1 uncultured Gammaproteobacteria bacterium | reverse complement strand
ACCCAAATATTTTTCTCCACGATTACAAATGTGTAATTATCAGTACAAGTACACACGATCAAGGTAAGGTGACAGAAAAAGATCATGGCCTAGCAAAGAAAATAAATAAATTAGTCTAATGTCACTGAACATCATTCTCTTGCTCATTTTAACAATCCCATTTTTAGTAGAATCCATCGCGGACCTACTAAATATCAAGTCAGCGTCTCCCGAAATCCCTAAAGAATTCAAAGATCTATACGATAATGATAAATATAAAAAGTCGCAACATTACCTCAAAGAAAACACTTTTTTTGGGTTGATTAAAGGTGCAATCAGTCTTATATTCACGTTAATTATTATATTCTCAGGAGGGCTCAATTGGCTTGATTCCACAGGCCGAAACTTAAATATGTTAGTTGGTGAAATCCCACTTGGTTTATTCTTTGTGGGAGCTTTATTTCTGCTAAATCACATTATCGAACTCCCATTTTCTATTTACGAAACATTCATAATCGAAAAAAAGTTCGGTTTCAATAAAACCACCGTTACAACATTCATTACAGACGAACTCAAAAACCTATCCCTAACAATAATCATTGGCGGACCGATACTAGCCTTTGTAATCTACTTTTTCCTAGAACTAGGTTCTCTGGCATGGTTAGTCGCTTGGCTTGCGATTACACTTGTTCAACTTGCCATTATGTTCATCGCTCCTGTACTTATAATGCCATTATTTAACAAATTTGACCCACTCCCAGAAGGCCCTTTACGAAGTAAAATCGAAGATTTTGCAGCGAAACAAAATTTTAAGATTCAGGGTATTTATACAATGGATGGTGGCAAAAGATCAACTAAAGCAAACGCCTTCTTCACAGGTTTCGGTCGTTTCAAGCGCATTGTGCTTTTCGACACCCTAATTCAAAAACACACAGACGACGAGCTTGTTGCAGTCCTTGCGCACGAAATAGGGCACTATAAAAAGAAACATATCATCAAATTAATAACACTCTCGATAGTCACTACTGGATTATCGCTATATATTGCATCACTTTTCATAAATAACCCAGTAATATTCCAACTGTTCAGAGTAGAAGAGACCTCGATTTATGCAAGCCTCGTATTTATTGGAATTTTATCTTCACCAATCTTTGAGATATTGGGTGTCGCTACGAATTACATCTCACGAGCATTTGAATTTGAAGCCGATCACTATGCCGTCCAAAAATTTGGACATCCCAAAGACTTTGCCCTAGCCCTAAAAAAATTATCTGTAAACAATCTTTCAAATCTAACACCTCACTCGATGAAGGTAATTCTCTCCTATTCCCATCCACCAATACTTAAAAGGCTAGAGCATATCAAATGAAAAAATTATCACTGGTTGTTTTTTTATTTATTATCTTCAGCATAATATTCAGTTTCTACAACAATCACTTAAAAGGTGCCTGGCCTGCAATACTTCCAGTCCGTCAACCTGAAACCGCTGTGCCAACAGGAGCGGTAAAACCTTCTCAAAATACCACCGGGTTACCTCTCAAAATCCCGAACGGCTTCACACTCTCTGTTTTCTCAGAAAATCTAGGCAGTCCCAGAGATCTCATTGAGGACCCAAACGGCATAATACTTGTCAGTCTAATCAAAGAGGGTAAAGTGGTCGCCCTCCCTGATGGCAAGACAATACTTCAAAATCTTAATAAACCGCATGGATTAGCTTTCAAAGGAGATAAGCTTTATGTAGCCGAAACACACCAGGTCACAAGCTACGACTACAACAAAAATACTCTTCGAGCAACGAACCCTAAAAAAATTATCGATCTTCCAGATGGAGGCAACCATTTCAGTCGTAGCATTATTTTCAAAGGCGATTTGCTTCTAATTTCAGTTGGTTCATCTTGTAATGTTTGCAAGGAAAAAGATCAAAGGCGAGCAGCCATTATTGGAGTGAAAGAAGATGGAACTAGTTTCACCTACGCCACAGGTCTTAGAAACTCAGTCTTCATGGCAATCCATCCAGAAACCGAAGACCTATGGGCCACAGAAATGGGACGTGATTTACTAGGTGACGATATCCCACCAGATGAAATAAACATAGTTAAAGAAGGCAGGTACTATGGTTGGCCGTATTGCTACGGCAAAAATAGTAAAGATAGCGCTTTCGATGACTCCGACAATGCCAATAAAACCTGCGCTGCTTCTGAACCTTCAATAATAAATTTGAAAGCACACTCCGCACCTTTAGGCTTGGCTTTTTACAATAATGACCTTTTAGTTGCATACCACGGTTCCTGGAATAGAACAGTTCCAACAGGCTATAAAATCGTCAGAATCAAAAAACTAGATTCAAGCCCAGTCGTTGAAGACTTTATTACAGGCTGGTTAGAAGGCAATGAAGCCTACGGCCGACCAGTCGATATCTTAGTGTCAAAATTGGGTACAATTTTTATATCAGACGACAAAAAGGGAGTGGTCTATTCATTAAAACCCTGATAACATAAATTATGTTCGACCTTATCAATTCACAGCAACTTAAGGAGTTATTTAAAAAGTACGGACTTGTAATGGCTTTCGGATACGCAGCCAGCTTTGCTTTTCTTGTGTTTGTAGCAAGGCGAGGATTAGTCAAGCAGGGATTACCAGGCGATCTACTTTTTCGTTTTCAAGGTGAAGTCTTTTTATATTTTCCATTTGTAAGTGCTGGTGCATTGATGCTCGCTCTTTTTCTTCTCGGCAAGTTGATCTCATCTTTCGGTTTCTCAAAATTCTTCCTCAACAAGTAAATTGTTTCCTTGCTCCACAGCCTCAGATAAGCTAGAATTAAACGTTCTATCAATATGGATATAGGCAAAATTAAACAGGTTGAGATTACAGGGGAGTTAAGCAAAAGTTACCTCGATTATGCAATGAGCGTTATTGTCGCTCGTGCACTTCCTGATATTAAGGACGGCCTCAAACCAGTTCACAGACGCATCCTCTTTGCAATGCACGACATGGGTCTGCACCCAGGTGCCAAATATAGTAAAAGCGCCAAAGTAGTCGGAGAAGTACTCGGCAAATACCATCCCCACAGCGACACTGCGGTCTACGACGCCATAGTTCGGCTAGCTCAAGACTTTACAATGCGCTACCCGCTAATCGACGGCCAAGGCAACTTTGGTTCAGTAGATGGAGACTCAGCAGCAGCTATGCGCTATACCGAGGTCAAACTTAGTAAAATCGCGCCACTCATGCTCGAAGACATAGAGAAAGCTACGGTCGATTTTATCGATAATTTTGATGCCACTCTCAAAGAACCAACATTCCTCCCATCTCCACTACCAAACCTTCTCCTTATGGGCTCTGAAGGTATTGCTGTAGGTATGGCCACAAAGATTCCCCCACACAATCTCACCGAACTGTGTGACGCAACAATCGCGACTGTAAAAGCCGGTAAGCCGATAGGGGAAATCAAAGAACAGGAAGATCATGCTAATTATTTTATCGGAAAAATCGACAAAATCGCAGCAGGTATGGAAATAGATCTTACAGAAGAGGAACTAAAAGTAAATAAAATCAGCTTTGATAGTGAAATTAGTCTCGATGAACTAGTTAACTTTATTCCCGGACCAGATTTCCCAACAGGTGGTGCAATATATGACGCGAGCGCCATGCGCGACATTTACGCGACCGGTCGTGGCAAAATCGTCGTTCGCGGAATCGCGCAAATCAAAGAAGGTAAAAAGGGCAGGTCCACTATTGAAATTACAGAACTTCCATATCAAGTCAACAAAGCTCACCTTGTAGCAGATATTGCAAATCTCGTTCGCGACAAAAAAATAAAGGGTGTAACAACACTGCGAGACGAATCTGACAAAAAAGGTATGAGTGTTATTATCGAACTCAAAAGAGACTCAAAACCCAAATCAGTCCTCAATAGTCTTTATAAATACACAAAGCTCCAGACCAGCTTCCCTGCCAATTTCGTGGCATTGGTTGATGGCACACCGTTCACAGTCAATCTCAAGCAAATTCTTGTCGAATATGTAAAACACAGACAGAAGGTCATCTTCAGGAGGACAATCTTCGAACTAACTTCCGCCAAAAGGAGAGCCCATATCTTAGAAGGGCTAAAAATCGCACTCGATAATCTCGATGACGTTATAAAAACAATAAGAGCAAGCCGAACGCAAGACGATGCTAAAAGCAATCTTATGAAAAAGTTTGGCTTCACTGGCATCCAAGCAACAGCAATCCTCGACATGCAACTTCGTCGCCTCGCTGCTCTTGAACGAGAAAAAATTGAAAAGGAATATAACGAAATCATGAAGCTTATAGATCAGCTAATTGCTACATTAAGGGATCCAAAACGGATCTTAAGCATTATCACAAAAGACCTCGATGGAATCAAAGAAAAATTTGGCGATGACCGTCGTACTAAAATCTATAAACAAAAACTAGGTGAACTATCTGAGACCGACATCATCCCCAAAACAGGCACTCTAGTAACGGTAACCAAGACCGGCTATATTAAGCGAGTTCCAAGAGAAATATATAAGTCTCAAAGAAGAGGAGGCAAGGGAGTTGTAGGCATGACAACCAAAGAAGAAGATGAAATCGAGCATTTCCTTTCAGCAACAACTCATGACACACTCCTGTTCTTTACAGATAGAGGTCGGGTTTTTGGAACAAAAACATGGGAAATCCCAGAAAGTTCGCGTCAAGCAAAAGGTCAGGCTCTGGTCAATCTCATTAACCTCGATCAAGGTGAGCTAATTCAATCAATCATCCCAGTTAACGCCGAAGCCAAAAATCTAATCATGGTTACGAGTCACGGTGTAGTCAAAAAGAGCAAGCTCCAAGACTTTGACAACCTACGCGCCAACGGTCTCATCGCAATTCGCCTAGCAAAAGGGGATCGGCTAGTATCAGTAAAAGCGACGGCTGGAAGTGACAACGCCCTGATTATCACAAAGAAAGGTAAAAGCATTAGATTTCCAGAAAGCAATGTCAGACCAATGGGCCGGGCGACATCAGGCGTAAAAGGCATGACGCTTGAAGAAGGGGATGAAATTATCGGCCTCGAGGTTTTCCCAGAAAAAGAAGCAACAACACCTGATAAAAGACGAAAAGTATTCCGTGACATACTCACAATTTCGGAGAAGGGGCTAGGGAAGCGTACACCAATTCACCTCTTCCCAACTCAAAAACGGGCTGGCAAGGGCGTAAAAGCAGCAACAGTAACGCCCAAAACCGGTGATTTGCAAGCCGCAATCCTCGTAGATCAAACAATGACACAGATCGTCATAACCAGTAAACACGGTCAAATAATAAAGCTTCCTCTCAAAAACATCCCACAGTTAGGTAGATCAACCCAAGGAGTTATCATCATGCGCTTTGCCAACAAAGGCGACTCAGTCGCGGCAGTGACTACTCTCGTCCGCCAAGACGAGCAAGAAGAATAGGTGGCAATCCCTACCTCTTAATCTTTCCATGAAACCCTTCATGAACATCCCTCAAGTGTTTATTGGTTACATGGGTATAAACCTGTGTGGTAGCTACATTTTTATGTCCAAGCATCTCCTGAACACTACGGAGGTCTGCACCAGCCATAAGTAAGTCTGTGGCGAAGCTATGCCTTAACACATGTGGAGTTGCATCGACAGGTAATTTAACTTTCTTAACATATTTTTTAACCATTCGCTGAACTGACCTTGGACTCAATCTCATACCCTGACCATCTAATTCAACATCTGTCGCACCTTTATGCCTTATAAAAAGCGGCTTATACTTGTCACGCCGGGCTTTGATATAAAGCTCTAGCCATTCTGATGCCCGAGCAGAAAGAAATACAACTCTCGCACGCCCGCCCTTGCCAATAATCCCAAACTCACGCCTCTCAAAATCAATCTTGTCACGATCCAACTTTGTTAATTCAGACACACGAAGTCCAGTTGAAAACAAAACCTCAAGAATCGCTTTATCCCTCTTACCATTCAAATTTGATGGCGTAGGTGCGTTAAGAAGCCGGTCGACCTGTTCACCAGTCATAAATTTGACCTGTCGATCATCTGTCTTTGGTATCTCAATCTTTTCAGGTGCCATGACATGCTCATCGCTCCTTATAAGCCATTTTAAAAACGATCTCATGGCGATAACATGATAAGATTGAGTCCGTCGTGACAACGTGCCACCTTTTCGATCAGTTAACCTCGCCAAATAGCTCCTGTATTGGGTAACAACATCCTGATTGATATCATAAATACAAAAAGTACCGTACTTTTTGTGTGCCCAAGCAGAAAATCTTTTCAAATAATGTTCATAATTTCGAAGGGTTAGGGGACTGGAGCCTCGCTCAACCTCAAGGTATGTCAAAAAAAGGCGAATCTTCCCGAGTAGGGGATCATGATTATTTTGAGAGGCAGCTTTGGGCATTAATTAATTCAGTCTAACATCCTTCCACTTTATGTCAACAATGTACGACGCACCAAAAAATATAAAAAATACCTTCTTCACTTATTTAAATTAAAAATAAGTTGCGTCAACAGCAACTCTCTTATATTAATGTATTACACACAAAACACCTGCCCGCCTAAATACGAAAATTTTGGTTGGGTCACCAAATCGATTCTACAATGCGAAGCAGTACTATAATGCGACTCTCTGAGACGCATTCTAAGGCCTGTCTCGAGTCTCTAAGCACTACCAAGTCATTACATTGTTTATCCCGTACAGACGGCGCAAACAAACAGTTGCATTTTTTTAGTTAAAACAAAAAAGTGGCGCCCACAGCCACTATAAATTTTCGCTTTATATTCGGAAAAATAAAATTCAACGACGCCTTAAAAAGGAGCGCTATCCTGTGTAGCGTCATCCTGGAGCGCTAGCGAGAGAATCTTCTGGACTAAATGCAAAAACAGTACGCACTCCACCCTAATCACAATTCTTTACGTCGCAAAACAGTCATTGTGCGACATAATAATTCTGAGTAAATTTTGGTTGTTCACTTACGAAGGGCACTACACCGGGAAGTCCAAACAACTTTACAATTAAAGTCAACTTATTTGTTACTTGCTTCTACTTTCGCTGCCTTAGCCATAACTATTTATCCACACTGCATATCAAACTATATCATTTCCGTGAAAACTCTCCTCTACTCTCGTGAAATATATGTCGTTTTTTATTAAAAATGTCCTATAATTTTAATGCTTGAGCCCACTCTCCCCCTACTCCACAATAATACTCACAAGATTTTGGCGAACGGCACTTTGTCAGCTAGCGCAGCGACCAGCATGACCGCAAGGAGTCGCGTGCATCCGAGCACTGACAAAATGCAGAGTGAGCTTAATAACACCACTTCCCCACTTTTTGACAAAATTCCAACCTCAACTCGAACTCAAAAGTTACCCTCTCCAATGAGTTGTAAAAAAAGTAGCCAAAAAAACTGCAGCCCCAACGATGGCGTACTCTCTTATCGTCTGCTTAAAGAGTCTCCCATCCAGCTTCGCCTGGCCCAAACCCAATAGAACATAGACTACACCAGTTATAAACAACGATCCAACAACTACGGAAACCGGCCAAAAATAAATGAGCGCTGAAACCGCCGCAATATTAATACTAAAAACTAGTGAGTACAACAAAACTTTTTGTGATATGCCCTCGGTAAGTTTTCCTGCCCAAAGCCCTTGTACCAAAAGTGGTAATGATACTAAAGCAATTGTTAGCGCATTAAAGTGAAGTGGCAAACGAAGTGATAATATCGCGTCGTAAAGCAAAAAAAGTGTGAATAAAGTCATTACAAAACCTACCCCTTTTGCTGCCCTAACGAGTGCAATTGTCCGAATTGCAGAAACAACATAGATGTTGGAGGTAAGAACAAGTGCATAAGTCCCCATAGCAAAAAGGCCAATTACAGGCAGTGTTGTTAAAACACGAGCAGGCAGCAAAAACCAAAAAAGCCCAACGCCGAAAGTAAAGAAAGCTGGCAAAATAAGTACTAAAAGTGTCGCATTCAATCTCAAGCCTTCCCAAAGCGACCAAACAAATAAAAGTAGTGTAGCGATTGTCAGTAGACCAATATAACCAAGCCTAGATTGAGTAATGTATAAACTCATTATCAAAAAACCCAACGTAAGGACTGCTGTAGTTACCAAAAACTTAATCCTTTTATTCAATGTCGGCATTTGTGAAAACTTTTTCCACATCCTCTATCCCTTCCAAGGCATCTAAAAGCTTATAAACTTTTTGTACCATCGCTTCATCTGCAACTTTGATAGTAGAAACCGGAATTTGAACAATCTCAGACTCAATCACTTTAAAGCCACTCTCCTCGAATGCCTGGCGTTTTTCATAGAGATCGGTAGGCGCTACATAAACCTCAAGTCCTTCATCCGAAGGCGAGACATCCTCTACTCCTAAATCAATAATAGTCAGCATTTGTGCTTCAACATCACCTGTCTTCTCAACCAAAATATATCCACGCTTATTAAAATTAAATGCCACCGATCCCGGACCAGCCATACGCCCTCCCCCACGATCGAATGCCAACTTGACCTCCTGTGCTGCTCTATTTTTATTATCAGTTGTAACTTCCACAAGGATACCAATATTGGCCGGTCCAAACCCCTCATATTGAGCTTCAATCAATGAAGAAGCTGTTTCAGAAGCGCGGTCAATTGCTCTTTTGATATTTTCCTTCGGCATATTTCCAGCTCTCGCAGCATCGATTGCTATCCGCAGTTTATAATTCGAATCAGGGTTCGGCCCCCCACCGGACTTGACGGCAACAGAAATCGCCTTTGAGAACTTCGAAAAAAGCTTGCCCTTCGCCTGATCATTAATTCCCTTTTGTCGCTTAATTGTCGACCACTTAGAATGCCCACTCATGCCCGTATTATACAGGAGGGGGCTTGACAACACACACCCCTGCCTCTAAAGTCTTTACAAAATGCCTGCCGATTTAAGTAGACAAGCAATTGAGAAAGCTCTCCAAAAAGATTGGGAAGGAGCACTTCATATTAACCAGCAAATCCTAAAAGATGACCCAGAAGATAGTGACGCACTAATGCGCGCTGGAAGGGCATTTTTTGAACTTGGCAGACTAGAAGAAGCAATTGCTTCAGCAAAAAAAGTCCTCAAAATCGACCCTCTCAATCAAATAGCACAAAGATGCCACGAACGATGGATTGCTCTCGACCCCAACGAAATCCCGACCCCGTCAGTAAACAATTTCCCAACAAACGGACTTCACAAGATCAATCTCTTTCTCGAAGAACCAGGCAAGACCAAAATAGTCAATCTTCATCACCTAGGAGATAACAAACTTGTTGCATCGCTGGATTGCGGTGATGAAGTGCAAATTGTCGCTGCAACACACAAAGTGACTTGCACAAACAACCAAGGACACTACGTTGGTCGCCTTCCAGACGATGTTGCCACAAAAACTATCGAAGGCCTAAAACAAGGATTCTCTTACGAAGCATATGTGAAGTCTATATCTCAAGGAGAGATTAAGGTTTTTATTAGACAAATTGGAAGCTGGCATTAGAATCGTTTCAGAAAGTCAACACCAAGTCTAATTTGAACATCAAAATTCCCAGCAAC
>CAYHMW010000028.1:0-9616 GCA_964357925.1 uncultured Gammaproteobacteria bacterium | reverse complement strand
TGTTTTTTTAATAAATAAATAAAAAATAAATGGGACAGCCACCATTTTTTTGTATCCATATCCTTCACATCCCAAAGTTGTACAGCTGACTTGCTGGGTAGATCCAGTAAGATTAGGATAATTTAACCAGTCTTCACAATTACTCGTGACTACCCTTGTGTTACCCCAATCATAATCACTCGTAGAATTCGGACCAAAATGAACATTGCCACAACCAGCCCGCCCGGGAGAATCTTTTTCTAGGGCTGTAAATTTATTCCAGTTATGACTAAAATCCTGAGCGGTCCAACTGCCATACACCTGCCTCATCGTTCCCTCTATCCTATGACCCATATCCTCAAGCATTTCTGGTACAGCGCGCTCGTAATTGAAGCCCATAATATTTAATTTTCTTTGGCAAGTTGACCCAGTGAGTGGTCCGCCGTTGGTCGAGAAAGCACCGGGGCCAGTCATAATAGCTTCGTAATATCCAAACCACGGCCCTCCCCATAACCAAAGTTCATCAATTTCTCCCGAATTCACCCTGTCACAGACGTTATAATCCGAGAGAATCTTTAAGTAATCTGCCCAATCAGGTTGATGGCAAGTATTGGAAGCAAGACAGGCTAAATATGAATCATCGGTATAGCTAAAACCATCTTGTTTGGTGGGAAACCCATCAATGATTGTCCTCTCCATTATCTGATATGAAACAGCCCCACCGCTGACACTGTTAATGTCGGACATATATTGATTTTCCAGAGCTAGAGGATTACCCCAGTTTTTGTAAAGCGATAACCTTTGGTTATTTTGACTTTCGATTATAGGGTTAAATTCCAAAACCAAAACTTTTGTGGGCCCAATAACACCAGAGCTAACTTGAGCAAGAATCTGGTTTGAAGCCTTAGAGTCAAGAAGTTGGCGTTTACCCACTAAAATGACAGCGGGTACCAACAATAACGCCAGCACAATCACGGGCAACAACTTTTTTGATTGACGAAACCAGGGTGTAGACATTGGAGTTAAATCAAATTCAGGCACTAACTCCAGTCTATACTTAACTCACGCTTCTTGTCAACGCATTAATAATCTGCCTACAAAGAGCACCAGCAGTGAACCGGCCACCGCCACCACAAAAGACATTACATTAAATCCAGTGACGCTGACTCCCAAAAACCTTTGTCCCAGATATCCGCCCACTACGGCTCCCCTTGGTAAACGCATTTAAGAACCGAGAAATAGAGTTCGGATTTAGTTTACAGAATATCCAAACAGTATTTGATACCTTCCAAATTCAACCCGCTTATATCTAAGCTGGGTCGAGTATATACCGCTTACAATCCTTTATTAACTCTGTAATAAATATCGGGAACTCGTTTGAATTAACAATAAAGGAAGGTCGTTTAACTGGTCCAAGACCGCCCCGTGTCCTTGTTATCAAACTGTATGGAAGCGGAAACTCAAAGTGAACCCATTTTTTCTCGTTCATTTTTAACTTATCTGCTGGGATCTCACCCTTAACCCAATCTATATTATTGGCCTCGTATTCCAAGGTATGAAGGTTCGCTGTGGTTACTATCAATGGTATGTATAAAATGTCAGTTTGGTTTACATTTACACCAGCAATCTCAAAAATCCGTTTCCGTTTTTCATCAACAAAACTACTTACCGCTTCATTGGATTGTTTCATAGCGTCATGGGGTCTTCCAAGCTGGGTATTCCTACTTAACTTGCCCGTAGCTTCGTTAAATTCAAAACTCTCAATCGCTTTATCAAAAAACTTCATTCCATCGTAACCCAAGAGTGGAAAGAAAATGTTTTTAGTATGGTTAGCGTTCTGCTTACCAGCTTCATAGTATTCAAAAGGAAAGGTGGGTTCTTCCTCGGTATTCCTCACTTCAAAAACCCAATGCTTCTGTTGTGGGTCAGCTTTCTTACATTCAATCGGAATACATATCAATAACCCGTCGTGTATTTTTGATATGGCTAATACATCGATAGTTCCCTCAAAGCCTTCCGAGGTAAATCCAGAATAGGGCTCTTCTCGTCTTACCTTAAATTCTGGATGTCTTAGCAATGAAGTAAAAACTATGGTTTCCAAAAACAATCCAGTTTTGTTTAACTCATCGGTAATCGTGCTCGTAACTCTTGCGTCCATATGACTATTCTAACGCAAAACTGATAAAATATGATAAACAAACATAAGTAACGAAAATGTAATGACCTATGACATACGAAGAAAAACTTGACCTCGTTGTAAAAGCTATAGTTGAAGCAAGAAAGTTGACCCGTAAAGAACAGGATACTAAGCTCTATCTAACATCAGATAATGGGTTAAAGCCACTAAACCCCAACGAAATTTACAGCATTCTTTTGAAGCTCCAGGATGACGAAAGAATTTTATCGGTCCAAGATATTCCTACCGTTATACAAAAACTTTTTGATATTTCTCTCGAAGGAAGTAGAGACTTTTTTCTTTTAGAAATAAAGAATGATTTTGATAGTTGGTATGAGAAGTACATTTTTGAGCATAAAAGCAGGTTAGAAAATCTTGATTGGATAAACCTTCTCAAGGCTCTTGATGTGGTCTTAGACATCAATCAACAATTGCAGTTCGTAAAGAGCACAACCGTGCTTATTCCATCTCTACCTCAAATGGTAAGGTTTCCGCTCCTGTTTCCTTCCGACAGTATCGGAACAAGGCGAATATATCAACAATATCGTTGGGAAGGTACTCAATATCTACAAACGCAGGGAATTATAATAGAAGTTAAATCTATCAACGATGATATTTTGGCATACGGGGATATACAAATAAGAGTTGATTTACTAAAGTTTGAAGAGCTTTACAGGCAAATTACAGATGAATGGGAAAGACGACTTAAAGCGAAGGATACAAAGCAAAAAGATAAAACAGATGGCACAAACACGCAAACCAAAATAGACAAATCTCAAAAACCCCAAGCCATAACAAAATTGAGTTATGATCCACACAAAGGAGTTTTAGACATTGAAGGCAAAATAGTAAAATTTAATAAGGATAGTTTCAGAGCAAAACTCCTTCAGCTACTGCTTAAAGACGATAAAGGTCACAAAAGGGAGTGGTCTTGGGATGAGGTAATAGAAGCCATTGAAGGCACTAAAGACAAAGAGGCTACCAAAGAGAATAAGAATAAGTTTTACCCAGCTTGCGATGGATTAACCAAACACATAGCCTCAAAAACTGGTGTTAACGACCTCTTGATATTCAATAAATCTACCGTTCAGATTAACCCTAAATACTCTTAACTTCTCGCATTAGCTAACAGTTAGCTAACTACTATACAACTTCAGCTCACGCTCTGTTTCATAAACTTTGCTTAATGGAAATTAGCAAGGTTATTTCACTAACATCGAAGCCGACCCTTTCGTCTGAAGAGCTTAAAAAGTTGACGGATTTCTTTTCCATTCTTATACGGATTGACCAAAAGAAAAAAGCTGAACGAAACCGTAACGAAAACATAACAAGAACCCAAAAAACATGACTAATAAATTAAGTGAAATTCAAATAGTGCCAATTAAACCAGACAACGGACTTGTTGGCTTTGCCAGTTTTGTTTTTGATAACTGTTTTTATTTAGGCTCGGTTGGTATTTATACCAGACCACAAGGCGGTTATCGCTTAACTTATCCGACACGCAAGTCGACTAACGGTAATTTCAATATCTTTTATCCAATAAATCGTGAAGTAGCAGAAGAAGTAGAGCAAGCGATTATTTCTAAGTTTGAAGATGTAACGAAAATGTATGTTGGACACAATAGTTTTAACACTAAGTAAAGGTATGTATTTTATAAACGAACCAGATAGGTTTGAACCATCGGCAAGGTTGATTTTGGACGAAAACTCGTCTTTAGGGGGTCGTGGGTATATTTCCGCAAAACAGAACCCGACTAGTAGAGAGTTAAAAAACGGGTATTATAAACCTCGGCTAACACTTACTAATCGTTACAACCATACAGGCAGGCGAGAGCCTAACCTAAAAATTGAATTGTCGTTACCAAAACTTCTTTTTGGAAATAACTTTGACGAACTGACCCAAAGTGATTTTGCGCCAGCTGTCGCACTACTACAGTCAAGATTAAAAGAAATGGGTGTAAAGGTTTGGGAACATTTTTTGCTAAATGCACCCGTGTCAGCTATTCACTACTCCAAGAATATACCTCTGACTGACGGTACAACACCTCACTTGCTTATAGGCAAGATTAAACAGGCAAATATCTCGTTGGCACTAGATGTGAACCAAACCGACTATCGCAACGATGGTTATAGCTATAAATGGCATAGTAACTCGTACGAGGTAGCTTTTTATGACAAGATAAAAGACCTCGAAATGGCTAGAATAAGTGAAAAACGAGCAATCGAAAACGACAACGCCATACAACTAAATCTTTTTGAAGCCTTCAAAGAAAGGAAACGACTAGAAATAATGCGAATGGAAGTTAGGCTAAATAAACGCCAAAAGATAGGACAGCTATTCCAAACACTTGGTATCCAGTCCGAGTTGACCTTAAAAAACCTTTTTAACCCGACAATCGCTCAAAAGGTCTTACTTCACTATCTTGATGAACTTGAAAGTAAACGGCTACCCTTATTTGATTACAAACAGACTAGTCCTAACTCGCTATTAGCAGACCTTGTAATAAATAACCCTAATATCGGTATACGAAAAACGATACAACTCTTTGGATTAAAACAGGCATTTGATAGTATAACCCCTCGTGAGCTAAGGAATATGTTTAATAAGTACGGTCAAAGAAGTTGGTATAGGCTGATTGCAGAAGCCAAAACAATAAAGCTACCAGCTACTAAAAGCCACCTCGGAATAGTCCGTGAACATTTGACCCGCTTTGAACCGTTAAAACTAGTTGATTTTCCCGACTTAATGTTAAATAATGATAAATACAACTAATATGACACAAGAACAATACTACTCGATTGAAGAAGTGGCTAAAATGTTAAAAGTTGCTTACCTTACTGTTTACAGATGGGTGCAGTCAAAAAAACTTATAGCTTATAAAGCCGGTAAACAATATCGAGTTAGTAAACAGGATTTAGATATATTTATGAAAAAATATGACTAAATTTACTTTTATTGACTTGTTTGCTGGTATAGGTGGGATAAGGACTGCTTTTGACAGGCAGAATGGCAAGTGTGCATTTTCATCTGAATGGGATAAATATGCTCAACAAACTTACGAAGCAAATTTTAAGGAAATTCCAGCTGGCGATATTACTAAAATAGATGAGAAGAAAATTCCTGACCACGATGTTTTAGTTGCGGGTTTTCCCTGTCAACCCTTTTCTATCGCGGGCGTTTCCAAAAAGAAAAGCCTAGGACAAAACCACGGGTTTTTAGATAAAACAAAGGGTACGCTTTTTTTTGATATTGCCAGAATAGTTAAAGAAAAAAGACCAAAAATACTCTTCCTTGAAAACGTTAAAAACTTACAGTCACACGATAAGAAAAAGACTTTCAGGGTAATAATCGACACACTTAAAGCATTAGATTACGAACCCTACTTTAAGGTAATGGATGGAAAATTTTTTGTTCCACAACATAGAGAAAGAATAATAATCGTTGCCTTTAATAACAAATACTTTCATCATAAGGAAAAATTTTCCTTCCCCGAAATCGAAAATAGAATACCTCCTAAAGTAGTATATATTTTGGAACCAAAAGTCGATGAAAAATATACTTTATCTGATAAATTATGGAACTACCTTAAAAATTATGCTAAAAAACATAAAGAAAAAGGTAACGGTTTCGGTTACGGGCTTGTTGATATAAACAGCATAACCAGAACCCTAAGTGCAAGATATTACAAAGACGGTTCAGAAATACTTATTCCACAAAAAGGGAAAAATCCCAGAAGGCTTACTCCACGAGAATGTGCAAGATTACAAGGTTTCAAGGAAGACTTTTTAATACCAGTTTCGGATACACAGGCTTATAAACAATTTGGGAATGCTGTTGTTGTCCCCCTAATGACAGAGGTTGCAAAAAATGTTATTAACACATTAAACATATATGACAGAAACCGTTGAAAAAGCTATCAATTCTGTAAATTCCGGCAGGTTATCATTTTGCAGATTTATTACTGCCAACGACACTGGTGCAACAGGCAGTCATCAAAGTGGTTTTTATATTCCTAAAACCTCATACAGCATCTTTTTTGACCAGCCTAGAGAAAAAGGTAACAACTATGACAAGTTTATAAAAATAAAATGGCAGGACGACTTTGAAACAGACAATCGAGCAATATATTACGGACAGGGAACGAGAAATGAATATCGCTTGACCAGATTTGGAAGAGGTTTTCCATTTCTTCAGGACGACTATATTGGCAGTCTGCTTACTATAGTCAAGCAGTCTGATAATTATTACCAAGCCTATGTCCTTTCAGAAGATGAAGACGTTGAAGATTTTCTTGATGCTTTTGGAATGTCCCCGGTAGACACAAACGCAATAATTACAAAGAGTGAAATTGCACTACCAGAAGATTTGACCTCTTTAATGAATAGATACCTGTCATCTCTTCCAGCAACCTTTCCTGATACTGCTAACATCGCAAACGAAGTCAGAAGTATATGTACTCAAATAAACGAAATAAGTACGCAGACAGTAGTACAAAAACCCGATGACAGTGTTCTAAGTTGGCTTCAAACAGAGTATGAACTTTTTAAGAAAATAGAAGTACATTATTATTCGGAACAATTGACACACCCTTTTACTTCTGTAGATAAATTTATTGAAACGGCAAATACAATACTGAATAGGAGAAAAAGCAGAGCAGGTAAATCATTAGAACATCATTTAGATGCTGTTTTTACAGCTAATCAGTTAAGATTTTCTCATCCTGGTAAAACAGAAGGTAACAAAAAACCTGATTTTATTTTTCCGGGCAATAGTGAATATCACACTAATGAGTTTGACCATAATAAATTGATATTCTTAGGAGCAAAAACTACCTGTAAAGATAGATGGAGACAAATACTAAACGAGGCTAGCAAAATTCCAGTAAAACATCTATTCACTCTACAACAGGGAATATCTAAGAATCAGCTTGATGAAATGTATGACAGCCGGGTTGTTTTGGTTGTCCCCGATATGTATATCTCTTCATACCCACCGGAATATAGAGACAAAATCCTTAACCTTAAAAATTTTGTTAGCTATGCTAACGAAAAACAAAACAACTAATATGGCTGACCGAATATCTGTAAAAGAACGCAGTAACAATATGTCTAAAATTAAAAGTAAAAACACTCGATTGGAATTACGTTTGAGAAGCTATTTATATAAACACGGAATGAGATACAGGTTAAATTATCCCCTCTTCGGAAAACCTGACTTAGTTTTTCCATCAAAGAAAGCTGTTGTATTCATTAATGGTTGTTTCTGGCATCAACATAGTAATTGCAATCTGGCGTATATGCCAAAATCAAATATAAGTTTTTGGAGAAATAAACTCTCTAAAAATACAGAACGGGACAGGACGGTATTAGAAAGACTATATAAAGAAGGTTGGAAAGTCTTCAAAGTGTGGGAATGTGACATAGAAAACAGGTTCGAAAAGACAGTTTCTTTACTGACAAAAGAAATTAACAACTATAAGAAAAGGTGGGGATAATTATGAAAGCAATAATCTTAGCCAGAGTATCGGATAAAAAACAGGACTCAAACGAGGCTCAAATTCTTCGTGTATCCGATTACATAAAGCATAAAGAATTAATCGTCTGGAAAACTTACGAGATAGAAGAGTCTTCAACTAAAGGTGATAGAGAGAAGTTCCAAAAGGTTGTAGAAGAAATCCAAGAAGCTAACGAACCGATTGCTCTTGTAGTAGATACAGTCGATAGGCTTCAAAGAAGTTTTAAGGAGTCCGTACAACTGGACGACCTACGCAAGGCAGGCAAACTCGAAATCCATTTTTACAGGGAAAGTTTAGTAATTAACCAAAATTCCAACAGCTCTGACCTGCTTCGATGGGATATGGCTGTAATGTTTGCCAGAAGCTACGTCCTTCAACTTAGCGATAATGTCAAAAGAAAACAAGAACAAATGCTTAGAAGTGGCATCTATCCTAGCCAGCCCCCTTACGGCTACAAACGTGTACCCATCGCTAAAGATAAAACAGAAATAGTTATTGATGACTATGCGTCAAAAATAGTTCAAAAAGCTTACGAATGGTATGCAACAAGTAGTTTTTCAATGGACTTGCTACGCAAAAAGCTAAAGGAAGAATACGGAGTAAACTGGTCTAAAGGTTTTACAGATAAAATCCTGAAGGATGATTTTTATTACGGTCTTATGACTTGGAATAAAGGAAAAACAAATGAGAAGACATACCCACATAATTATCCTCACATAATCGAAAAGCCATTATTTGACCAAGTACAGAAAATAAAAGCAGGTTTTAACAAAAAACCATTCAAATATGCTGGCAAGCCCTATATCTATCGAGGTTTGTTGCGTTGCGGTCATTGTGGGCTGGCTGTAACCCCAGAAAAGCACAAAGGACACGTCTATTACCATTGCACTCAATACAACGGCAAGCACGGGGCTGAATGGCTACGAGAAGAAACCATAACAGAGCAGATTGGAAATGTTTTTAAGAAGCTACAAGTACCCAATTATATTCTTGAACAAATAGTTAGTTCCCTACAAACGAGCCACGAGGGTAAAGCAGATTTTCGAGAAGCACAGTATAAGCAACTGACAGAAGAACACGAGGTATATACCAAGAGATTAGAAAAAATCTATATCGATAGATTAGACGGGCGTATTACTGACAATGAGTATGACAAGTATTATCAGTCCTTCCGTGATAAGGTCGCTGAAATTGATACCAGACTGGTAATGCTTCAAGAAGCTGACGACAACTACTACATCACGGCTAGATACCTGCTAGAACTGGCAAATCGGGCTTATGAGCTTTTCAAAAGTTCGGAAGTTGAAGAAAGAAGGCAGTTAATCAAGCTCGTACTATCGAACCTTAGGGTAGAAGACAAATTAGTCCGGTATGATGCGATAAAACCATTCGACACAATCTTAAATTATGCCGATAGTCAACTATGGCTCCGCAGGTAGGATTCGAACCTACAACCTTTTCCTTAACAGGGAACCGCGCTACCGTTGCGCCACTGCGGATCGTGCTCACAATTTTAACCTATCTCGCAAAAATTTTCTCCCAAATCCAGTCTTCAGCGATTTTTCTCTTCTAATCGCGGCTTCTTTACTCAAACAAGCTTCATAATAAATCAGCTCCAAAGGAATCCTCCGTTTGGTTGACTCAACCAATCCGTTATTATGACTGACCAATCTTTTTTTCAAGTTATCAGTCCAACCAATATACAAGTTTCCATCCTTCTCGCTTCTCAAAACATACGTGTAATAAAACTTATTCACCCTTAAACTATACCGCGCCACCTGCCCGCAAATGCTGAAGCATTAGCTTCTGCGGGCGGGCCATTGCGCCACTGCGGATTGTTTCCTAATTATACCTCAAAATCCGTAGCTAATCCGCACGCGCACAAGCGTTAAAAAAGTGCGCAGCAAGCACGTTAGTTAGTCACGGCTCCAGTCCCGATGGCTAT
>CAYHMW010000027.1:0-11053 GCA_964357925.1 uncultured Gammaproteobacteria bacterium | reverse complement strand
GAGGATTAAGTCGTAACAAGGTATCCGTTCTGGAAGGAGCGGATGGATCACCTCCTTTCTAAGGAGTGTTATGCACGGTACTCGCAAAGGCACTTTGTGCCCGCGCGGGTAGTACACCCGGTTTTTAGGTCACGGTTTTATCTGTAAAAACCGAACCCGCCTCTAGACCAAGTCTAGGAACTGATTTTTTGCTAGAATGGGTATATGAACCCTCCTGCCACACCCCAGCCGCAAGCTTCGCAAGCAGGCGGGCAGGTTGTTGCACCGGTAGCATCTCCAAATGTTCCTCCAGTTTCTGCTCCTACTTATCAGACCCCAGAAATTCAAAGTGGGCAGAGCGTTGTGACAACAAGACACCATGTCAGTAAGCTTATGTTTTTGGTTCCTGCTGTTTTGATTATTGCTACGCTTTCTGGAGTTGCGTTTTATGTTAACCGTGGCAAGTCTCCGATAGTTCAGACCCCTAGTGGGCTTGAGCCTTCACCTCAGGCAACAGCTACACCTACTGAGCTTCCAATTGCTACAGTAGTTCCGACACCTAAGGCTGAGCTTCAGATTGTGACTTACAAAAATACCGAAGGAGCTTTTGTTTTTGATTACCCAAATAGTTTATTTGTTATTGAATGTGCGACTGGCATAAAAATTTTAAAAGAGAAAGTTGATTTTGATGCTAAAGCTTCGTGTACTCTTGAACCAACGGGGGTGATTAGTGTGGAATTTTCTAATAAGGAATTTGAGACTGGATATGAGAAAACTAATGAATATCAGGATAATACACGGATTTTGAATCTTTCGGCTCAAACTGCGATTTTATATGACTACACAAGATTAATAGATGCTCCAGACAAGCATGATCGGGTTATTGTTGTAATCACTAAGTTTAAAGAAACTTACTATAGAATAACCTTGCGTGGGAGTGGGAACCTTGATTTGTTTACTCAAGTCATTGACACGTTTGATTTTTTGGGAAGGGATCCAACTGAAGAGTGGTCTGTGTTTGAGGGGGGAACCTACAAATTTAAGCATCCTGCAGATTGGGTGGAGCTTGGGAAGCGAAAAGCCGATGGTACACTTGTGGGAGACAGACTTGAGCTTCGAGCTGATGCCGCGAACCCTAGTCCAGGAATTGTTGTAAGTATTGATAATAAATTGATCGATGTAGCTCTGTCGGCTTCTGAAGTAGTAAATTCAACAGTGAATCTTGACGGTTGGGGTGGTGTGCCGACGGTTAGTTTTGTGAGTATCAGCGGTGCTTCAGCACAAGTTATTGATGGGCCTTTCCAAGAAGCTTGGAAGCGGGTAGTGGTTATCTGGAAGGCTGGATCGCTCATTCAGATGACTTGGACTGATGATGCACGACGTACCAATGAGGAAGTAATTGAGAATATAGTTTCAAGTTTTGAGTTTTTGGATTAGAACAAAACGGAGTACATTGAGAGGCTCCGTTATTATGCATGTCTTGCTGTTGTGCTGGCTTCTAATTCGTATAGCTCGCGCCACATTCGTGAAACTACCTTTAGGCGCAAGTCACCAGTAACAGCTAGTGTGTCGGTTGTTGGATCAAGGTGACCAACGATTTTGCTTTCGAGATAGAGTGTGTTGTTAATAAAACGATATCGACCCAATTCGGCTCGACGGTCCATAATTGTAAGGTATTCTGCAAAAGTCATGAGCTCCTCCTTATCGATCGAGCACTCTCAATGTACTGGTGAATTATAACAATTATTGTAAGGATTTACTACTATGGGGTGAAGTTATGGACGCCTTTGGGGCGCCCATAACTGGTTAGGTAACATTGTCATTGCCTTGGATGATTATTCTGGCGCCGAATTCGTTGTTGTATTTCTCTACAGCTCCTTTTAATTGGTCGCAATATTTAAGGTTGTAGAGAATTATGGTGTTTTCAAAGACTTCCCCTACTGCTTTTCTTGAGCAAAGAAACCATTGTAACCATGGAAGCCCTGAGTCCCATATCTCCAGAAAATAATGGTCATCTGGTTTGCCTTTTTGCATACCAGATAGTGTATCTGGGCCCGAGTATGATCGATGTAGATGAACAACAAGATCTGTGCCTTCTAAGTTGACATGTAAAAACTCTGCAAGCTTGGACTGTGTATGCATTGAGCACCTTCCCTCGTTTTTATATGTGCTATTTCTTTGGTGATTATAGCACTTCGGGGCTGGATTGTACTATTTTTTGTTTCCTTTCGAAGCGTAGAGAACCGATTGCTTTGGTTTTGCCACATAGGGAGCGCGGTTTATGGGTTCTGGCTTTTGTTCATGATTATCATGTTTTGGTTTTGTATATGACCTTTTTGGTTCGGGAATGGGAAATATTTCTTCTTTGATGACTGATTTGTCAGACTCTTTTATTGCCCAGTGGGCCCGCGATGCCTCGATTGCTTTTTCTCTGTTGTGGGGGAAGTGCTCGGCTGGGGTGGGGAGGGTATGAGCAAGGAATGGGCGGCTTGAGTGACCATCAATTAAAAGTTTGACTGCAATTTGATGATTACTTAGATTGACTAGATCGTTTTGGGATAGTACTTCTGCAAATTCCGAGTGGATGATTAATGCGTCATTTGCACCGACTCGGAAGCTGATCAGTGTACCGACATTTCCAAGTATCGCTGCTGTGACTTCTTCTGGAATTTGAGCCATGTACTGATTTGCGAGCATGAGATTGAGACGATATTTTCTGGCTTCTGAGAGAATTTTTATAAATGATGTTGTTGCGAAATTTTGGAACTCATCAACGTAGAGGAAGAAGTTTCTTCTTTCAGCTTCTGGGATGTTTACTCTCCTCATGGCACCTTGCTGGAGTTTTGTGATGAGTGTGGCACCGAGCAGAGATGAGTTGTCTTCGCCAAGTCGGCCTTGAGAAAGATTGGCGAGGAGGATTTTCCCCTCATCCATTACTTCGTCAAGATGGACTGAGCTTTTTGGTTCGCCTATTATTCTTCTTATAAGTGGGGAAGTTACAAATTGGCCAACTTTGTTTTGAATTGGAGAGATGGATTCACCACGAAGGCGCTCTGGCATTTTGTCAAACTCATCTACCCAAAATTTTTTAAGTGGAATATCCTCAATTGATTGAACTATTGTGCGGCGATAGGCGTCGTTACTTAAGATTGATAATACATCTTGGAAAGTGGCTCCGGGGACTTGGGCGAGAGTCAAAAGGCAGTTTCTTAGAATGTATTCCATTCTGGCAGACCAGACATTCGCCCAGATTTTGGTGAAAATGGACATGAGGCCTGAAACAACAAGCTCTGCTTCTTCACGGCCCGTGACTTCGAGGGGATTTATTGTGATGGGGTGGGCTTTGTCGGCAGGATTAAAATAAATGACGTCATTGATGCGATTGTCTGGAATGTAATCAAGGATCACTTCGCAAAGATCGCCGTGAGGATCGATGACCGCTAACCCATGACCTTTATGTAGATCGTCGATTACCATGTTTGCGATGAGAGTTGATTTACCTGTTCCTGATTTTCCGACAGCCCAAACGTGCCTGCTCCTGTCGATTATCTTAATTCCGAATTGAACTTCGTGGTTTTTGTGAATGGTCTTCCCAAAAAAGTTAATGTTTTTCTTTTCTTCTTCTGTTACATCAATGTTATCTGGCAGGTTTTGTGGTGCTTCTGAGAGGACTGAATGACCCCAGGCAATTGAGCTGGTTTTTATCTTTATTGACGGGAGGTGCCAGAGAGTTGCCAGTTCTTGGATATTCATAATTTTATTGTCTGTGACTTGTCTTGAAACAAGATCGTTTAGTGGGGTGCTTCTTTGAAAAATACCTCGGCCTTTGCCTGTAAATGCGTTGCCATCTGAGCGAGCGTAAACACCGAATGCTGATACGAGAGCATTAAGAGTATTTTTTGAGTTTGCGGCAATGCGAAGGGAAGTCGCGAAGCCCGGGTAGCTAATTTTTTCTTTGATCACTGCACCGTCTGGGCGGGGGCCCCATGAACCATCTTCTTTTTTCTCGCCTTTATCAGCGAAGGCTTGGCCATTACCTTGCCAGGAGCTACTGACGCTTTCTAGGGAATATTGGATCATTACTACACCGTTACCCACATCTTTTGATAATACTGAAAGGAGAGAGCTTAGAGGATCAACATCTTTGAAGCTTCCGAAAGTGATGATTGGGTAATAGTTGCCTTTGGCGAGTGTTAATTCTGATACTTGCAGGTTCTGATTTGCGAGAGGGTCCTCAATAGGTGTGATGATTGCCAAAGGGTAATTGCTTTGGAGTTGAGCTTCAACGAAGGGCACCAGTTCTGTGTCGCAGGTAATCAAGAAATGAATTTGTTGGTTAAATAATGCGATTTCAAGGGAGAGCGCTTGGGAGCGATGCCCAAGCATTTTTTGAAGAGGGGTTACGGAGTTAATTTGTGTAAGGGCCGCAAGGAAGGTTTGGGCGGACTCAGGCGTAACCTCGGTGTCACGAGGGACCTTAATAAATAAAGTGGTGAGAAGGCCTTGCATTAAGTTCTATTATATATGCTAAGTGAGTGGGTGTGCATGGGATCGAACCATGGACCTCGTTCTTATCAGGAACGCGCTCTACCACTGAGCCACACACCCAAGGGAGTCGTGTGTAATTTAACATAAAAAAGCCCTCCTTGTGAAATGTAAGGAGGGCATAGGTGTTAATGGGCAATAATATATCATGGTTGTGAGCCTTGCTCGGCTCGCTGATTGCGAGCGAATGCTGAGGCATTAGCTGCTTCAGTGCTTGGGTCAACCAGGATTGGACCTGTTAGTTGCCATTCTGGATTTGCCAGATTGGCTGATGACGTACTTCTTTGTCCTTCGATCCCCGGATATCGAAGACCAGGCATCTCGTTTTGTGGATCGTAGTAGATCCACTCGCTAGGGGTAATTTCAAAAACCCCTGTGTCACCATCAAGATTTTTTTCATCCCACCAGTTGGGGTTGGGTGCCACATCTTGTGTCACACGATCCACCATTTTGACAATGCCTGTGGCGATGTCGAGGATGAAGTAATCTTCTCCTCCTGAGTTGTTCGGTCGTTCGACGAAATAGTTGACGCGCAATCCGTCACTGCTGTAGCGTGGGCGGGTGCCTACGACTAGTTTTCCTGCGTTGTCGCGCAGGTAGTATTCGTAATACTGTGTGCCGGAACGCGACACTATTTTCAAGAAACCCGTGCCTTCTTCGACAAAGACAATGTCAAGGCCGTTGGGGCTCCCATCTGGGAACCGTCCATAGACGCCGAGGCTCATGGAAAATCGATTGGGACCGCGTAAGTCCGTGACCATTAAGGAACAGACTTTGGTTGGGTCACAAGCCGCATAGACGATTGCTCCAGTGCGGAGTATATCCGCATCTAGTTCATCGATATTATTTGTGTCGCTTAACACAATGTAGGGTACGCCATATTCTTCGATGAATTCAGGTTCGAATTCTTTTCTTGATGGGTGCATGACCAGATCGACGTCTTGTGAGACATCTGGCTGATAACTGTAGACGATTTTTTTGCCGTCTAGCGTGGTCGTTGGATTCCAGCTATCGCCATTTAGGCCGGAGTTGCCACTCGCATTATATGGATCCACAAGGATCCGTCTGAGCTCACCATTACTTGTTTGCTCAAACTTGAACTTGTATGTCCAGACGTCAGTAGGACTGCCGGTTTGATCTAAGGCAAAAATTTCGATCCTAGGATTAATGATTTTTTTGCTGAGAGTAGTACCTGCCACATTGGGCTCATCATTGTTAGGTGCGGTATTGGTTTGCTCTTCGGTCGGCGGTGGAGGTTCTTCTGTACAAGCTCCTTGAGTATCGCCGTGTTCAGCGTGTGCCGGCCAGGCGTGTTCATCGATATCGATTGTGACCACAGGATTTGTCTCACTCCCTGTATGGTGGCAAATGACGATCTTGTGACCATCTTGCGCATAAACTTTTATCGTACAGACGATGAGTAACCCAACAGCTATGGCAATCAAAAAGATTGCTCTTGGTGAAACAAGCATTTGTCGCTCCTTTGCCCCATGAGGGCATATTCGTGGGTTGTTAACGTTCTTATGTTGTTACACAAGTAATCCCCACATGTTGTGGGGTGAACTTATAGCTACAACTGGTAACCAGGTGCTATAGGCTATTAGATTTTGACTAACAGCCTCTATATTGTAACACTATTGGTCAAATTGTAAAAGTTAGTAGGGAAGTAGAGAGATGGTCCATAAGGTTTTTTGGCCAAATAAAAACCCCGGACATGCCGGGGTTTAAGTGAAAATATTTAATTGTGAGTGATTTTTGACTAGCGGGGTTTCCACCAGTCGAAATAGTTGGGGTCGAGCTCCAGGTCGGCGAATACCTCGCTATGGGTGACAACGCTGTCACCGTAGAATTCGGCTGCCAGAATGGCTTCGCCGTTGCTGGCATAGGCCTTGGTGGACCCGTGAGGATCCACTTCGACAAACAGCCCGTCTTCGTTGACGGGGATGGCAACGCCTGTCGCCAGGGTCAACTCGTATGTCTGCCCGTCCAGCTCGTAGAGCAGGCGGGAGCAGCTTGAATCGAAATTGATTCCTCGGGTGGCATCCGCTGCCACGTTCCAGTTTTTGATCTCGCCTAGCCCGTTATGGGCTGCGGTTTTGACAAAGCCACCTTCGATGATGGCGACGGTCTGGCCGCAGTAGGCGATGGCGTCGGGACTGTCGGTGTCGATGACCCATGGCTGGAAGCTGGGCTTCCCTGTTGCCATGTTGATGTCGCGGACTTCGACGTTGCCGTCGAGCGTGACAATCGCAAAAAGCGATTCGCCATTGCTGGCGATCAATGTGCCAATCAGCTGGGTGCCGTCGGCATTGACGACTACGATTGCATCCGTGTTGCCAAAGGTATCGGCGAACACCTTGTCGTCGGCATCCATGAATACGAACTTCTTACAATCTAGGACTGCAGGTTGTTCGTATTTTCCGGGCAACTCTTCGGTCAGTGTGACCGTTTTGTTGCTGGCGACGCGGACGATTTTCCGTGTGGCGTTATCCACACCCAGGAACAGTGTACAAATTTCCTGGGTTGGCACCGGGGTACCGCTACCGTTGGCTTCAGCTGCAACTGCTGCAGTTGAAACTTCTTCGGTTCCATTGACCTCTGTTCCAGTTTCTGGAATTTGAGTCGCTTGGGCCTCTGAAGTTTCGGTAGCCACGGGTGTGGCAGTTGCAGTCACTGTTGTGACTACTGGCTCCTCAGTTGCAACAACTGTGGGGGCAGGGGTCTCGGTGGGAGCCGGTGCTCCGCCACATGGATCAGGTTCGCCATTGACGCTGGCGTGGGCGTTGCAGGACGGGTTGCCCTGCCCATGGTCACCTTGACCACAGGTTCCTGCTGCGACGCAGGGATCGACGCTACCTTCGCCGCCATTGTGGGCGGGAAGAGGGTTGTTGTCGGGGCCACCGGCATATGCCGTGTCTGGCCTGTCGATCACGAAGATCGCGGCCATTGTGACGAAAACTGCAATTATAGCGAAAAACTTTGTATTCATTTGAATCTCCTTATTTGTGCCCGGGTACGGGCTAATCGAAATTAGACCTGCCGGGCACATTGTCGTACAGGTCAAAAGGAGGCTGATAACGCTCAGCGCCCTTGTGACCTGTAGACCTTACAAGTTTTTCTTTCACTCACAATGTTAAGGTTCGAAATTTGAAAAGTCTGAGGCTGTTTGGTCTCAGATCAGGGACATATGATTTGAGCTCACATGTGCTTGATCTAAGATCAACTGATAACCTATATTATAGCACTTTGGAACTATAGGTCAATGGGGATTTTGAGGCTAAGTTGAGGTCACCATACGCATCCAAGGAAACTGAAAATTAAGATCTTTGAAGATTTACCAAATTTCTAGAGAAAAACTGAATTAAATGAGTTTGTTTTTTCTTAAATTGTGGCTTTCAGTATCCGTGGATGAGTACGGGGGTGTGAGACGCGATTTTTTTTCAATAATGGCTACTGTGAATTCCGGTTTACCGGTGCTCATGGCAGCCATTATTTTGAGGCTAACTGGCGTGTGAAACTCGCGTGAAATGTGCTAATTAAATTACTTACTTTGAACTCAGCTCGGTTGACTGGGGTAGGTTTGAAGTGAACAAGCTCGAGGTAAGAAATTCAATTATGTTGGCATTATAGCAGAGGGGGTGCTAGCTGTCAAGTATTATGGGATAGAATGTAGATGAGGCTGGCTTTTGGCCAGCCTCGGTTGAGATGAGCTAGCCTCAGATTGAATAGATGGGTTTAGTGTCGTTGTCTGGCAATTCATCTCCGCTTAGTGCGAAGGCGAGTTCAGATTTTACACGAGAGTCTTCTACAGCAGCTTCGCTGAGTTCAATTAGAAGATACTTGTTGAGAGCATCCTCCTTGTTTTGGGTTTTGTCCCTGGCCCATTCGAGGGCGTCAGGCCCATAAAGATCTACATAAAGCTGTTGGAGTTTATTCATTCTTACTCCTTAAAACTAAAAAAGTACTGTGAGACTTATAGGTTAACGAAGGAATGACTGCTTGTCAATTTTGGTTGTGAGCATCAAAAAACCCCACTGTACTCATTTGAGCTAGGTGGGGTGAGAGTATGGATTAGGTGATTAGTATAATGATGATGCTACCGATCCCTAAGTCCAGAAATAAAAAACCGGTTAAAAACTTAGCCCAAGGCCGTTTTCGGGCTGAGACTTGTTCGAAGCTCCAATAGAGGAGCTTAGCCCCGCTATGGATGCTCCAGAGCGTTACCGCCGTAGCGGCTCCGATCAATAGAGCTATCCCCATCGCCATCAGAGCGTCAGTTGGGATTAGCCCTGAACTTATTAAAAGGATCGTGATGATCACAATGAGGGTGATCAAGGCCGAGCGGACTATCGCCCGAAACAGCCAGGATTCCTCGTAGACCTCTGCGATCCAGCTGTCTGCCAGCCGTGTGCGTGAGGTGTGGACTAGTAGTGCGATCACGTAGGCGTCTAGTAACACTAGCGAGACCAGCAAGAAAAGCTGGTATTGGATGGCCGCACTGTAGCGGAACTTGGTTACAAGGAGTGACCCCAGAATCATCCAAGTCATCATCCTAAACTTTTTACTTTTAATCAGCCGGGACTCTTTTCCGGCTTGGAAAAAGTAATCAGGGAAGGAAAGCCAGCCCCAAGTGGTCAATATGGGTAGTAAAACTGCCCACACCTGGTCATCGAAGGCATTTGCGATAGGATCAAATCGTGGTAAGGCTAGAATTGCTCCGATCCAGATGGTTGAAATCATTGACCATATAGATGCCACGAGTGTGATCGCGAGCTTTAATTCGAATATTGCCAGCTCCAATAGGTAATGGCCCATCGACTTTATCACCTTCTTGGAATTGAAGAGCCCAATCAGCGCTAAAAGCGTCAACAGGGCAAATGCAACGACGGTGATTGTGGGTAAAAGCATTTTTGACCTCCTTTTAATGTACGATGACCTTAAGTGTTTGTAGTATACTTCTATTGGCCTATAGTGTCAATGTATTTATCTAATTTGAGGTAGTTGCAAAGAGCATTTTTGGAATGTATACTTGCGTTTACATTTGAGTTCGGAAAAACTTAATGAGAATAAATACTTTATACAAAACTGTTCAAGGCGGCTTCTAGGCTGCAAGTAAAGTAATCTTTAGAATTTTTTCCGGCTCTGCCGGATTTTTTTGTGGATGGAGAAATTAATTGCACTTAAAAACGAGCGAGAAAAATATAGAGAAAAACTTGCCCAAAAAATGAAGGGTTATCGTGGAGTGGTGCACGAAAGTGCGGCCAGCGAGTTGCGGCACAGCGAGGTGATGGTTCTCAGATCAATGGTTGCAAGCCTGGACCGGGAGATTGCAGCGATTGAGAAGGCAGGTAAATAATTAAGGGCCTGTGGCTCAGTTGGTTAGAGCGCATCATTTGCAATGATGAGGTCACCGGTTCGAATCCGGTCAGGTCCACCCACGCCGTTCACGAACGGCGGGACAAGCCCAATTTCGACTGAGGAAAGGTGTTTAGAATCTTTAGACATTTTTCCTCAATTGAAAGGAATGATTTGTTCCTTGACAGCTGAAAGGAAAGGTCGAGCGTCAAAACTAACGCAGACAGTGGATGCCTTGGTATGAAGTACCGATGAAGGACGCACAAGGTGAGCGAAACGCGCCGGGTAGGAGCCAAGATCCTATGATCCGGCGGTATCCGAATAGGAGAACCTCATCCGCCTTATAGGCGAGATGACCCACATCCCAAGTTTGATCCTTTAGGATCGATATTAAGATGTGTGGAGGGAACTTCCCAAACTGAAACATCTAAGTAGGGAGAGGAAAAGAAATCAATGAGATTGCCTCAGTAGCGGTGAGCGAAATGGCAAGAGCCCAAATTTTGCTTTGCTCCTTCGGGAGCATTGCGGAAGGTTGTAGGACTCGCGATATGGCATTGGTAGACAATAGTAGAACAACCTGGAATGGTTGACCAAAGAACGTGAAAGTCGTGTACACGAAATTTGATACCAGCCTAGTGAGCACCTGAGTACTACGGCGCATATACGCTGTGGGAATCCGGGGGAACCATCCTCCAAGGCTAAATATACTTCATAACCGATAGTGAACTAGTACCGCGAGGGAAAGGCGAAAAGAAGAGCGAGACGCTCAGTGAAATAGAACCTGAAACTGTTTGCGGACAAACCGAGAGAGCTTGCCTGTAGAACAGGAATTTTCAAGTATTAATTTTAAATTTTCAATGAATTTTTAATGTTTTAATTTTAAACATTTAGATTTTTTTGAAAATTGTAAATTGAAAATTGGAATTTCCCGCTCTGCGGGTGAGTAATCTCGTGCCTATTGAAGAATGAACCGACGAGTTGACATCCTTTTCTAGTCTAAACCCCACGCGGGGTGAAGGCGTAGGGAAACCAAGTTTTAATAGAGCGCAAAGGAAAGTGTGTCAGACCCGAAACCAGGTGATCTAACTATGAGCAGGGTGAATTCCGTAGAAATACTGAAGGAGGCCCGAACCCGTTGTTGTTGCAATAACATGGGATGACTTGTGGTTAGTGG
>CAYHMW010000026.1:8484-12226 GCA_964357925.1 uncultured Gammaproteobacteria bacterium | reverse complement strand
TTTGATGACTCATATTGCGATACTTTCATTCCGGAATGTATCGCGTCCTAAACATTCGTCTTGTGAAGAAACCAGCTCACATGGTATACTTTGCGCCGATATGGCAGTAAAAGATAAGATTGAAGAACAAGTTAAAGAAAACACAAAATTAGGGAAGTATGAGTTGGTGGTGGTGCTTCCTGGGGGGGCGACTAAAGCTAAGAGAAAAAGTGTGGTGGATACTATAACTAAGATTGTGGATATAAGCGGTGGGGGTGTTTTGTCGGTTGATGACTGGGGTGATCGCGAGCTGGTGTATAGTATAAAAGACAATAATATCGGGGTATTTTTGATTTTTAGTCTAGACTTAAATAGTAAAGGTGCTGTCAATTTAGAGGCGAAAATACGGCACAATGAGGATATTATTAGATATTTACTTGTGAAAGTGCAGGAAGTAAAAAATAAGAAACAAAACTAATGGCTAGAAGTTTAAATAAAGTAATTTTGATCGGTAATCTTACTCGTGATCCCGAGCTTCGATATACTCCTTCTGGGACTGCTGTTGCCACTTTTAGCATAGCTACTAATCGTCAATGGAAGACAGAATCGGGTGACACACGAGATGATGCCGAGTTTCACAGAATCGTAGCTTGGGATAAATTGGCCGAAATTTGTTCGCAGCTCCTTAGTAAAGGTAAACGAACCTATGTGGAAGGCAGGCTCCAGACGAGGAAATGGACTGGTAAGGACGAGGTTGAGCGTACTACCACAGAAATTGTTATTTCCGAGATGATACTCCTTGATAGTGGTGGGGGAGCAACTCAGGGTTCATATGATGATAGCCAAGACATTGAGGTACCAAGTGAATTTGATGGTGCCGATAAGAAAGAAACACAGAACAAAAAACAAGAAACCAAAAAGGCTGAGGGGAAGACTGTAAAAGCGGAAGTTCCTGAATCCAAAGAGACTGAGGACGATATTCCTTTTTAAGAACACAAATGGCGAAGAAAAATAAGAAAAGAAGAATGACAAGGAGGGTGGAGCCTATCTTAACCAAGGAGGAGGCTTTGAATATTGTCATTGATTATAAGAATTACGAAGATCTTGCTCGCTTTATAAGTGATCGTTCAAAACTTTATAATAGGAAGAGAACGGGACTTTCTGCCAAGCAACAGAGGAAACTTGCGGTTGCTGTAGCTCGTGCCAGACACTTGGGGTTCCTTCCGTATTCTCAAACTATTTGATTTACTCCAAAGCCATATCTTGTATAATGTGTTGTGATAGAAAATCAGGTGTTTGGTGATCCAAAAAGAGGTAACATGAAAGCCAGTTTCAGGCTATTGGGAAAGTTTTCCCTTGTTATTGTTGCTGTTACCTTAATACTGAGTGTTGGTTATGGTTTGGGGGTTTATGCAACCACGAGGGACTTTAAAAGTTATCCGAAAGTTGTAAATTTAATAAGAGAAAATCCGGAAAACAAGGAGGATCTGGATTTTCAAATGTTTTGGCGAGTGTGGGATACGCTTCAAAGTCAATACTTCGATAAAAATCAGATTCATGAGAGTGAATTGGTGTATGGAGCAATTAAGGGCATGGTCGCTGCGGTTAACGATCCATATACTGTGTTCTTGACTCCAGAAGAAAATAAAGTTTCAACAGAGGACTTGTCTGGTAATTTTGAGGGAATTGGCATTCAGATTGGGTTTCGCGGTACGAGACTCGCCGTTGTTGCACCGCTCCCTGGCACTCCAGCCGCCCTCGTTGATATTGAGCCAGGTGATTATATTGTTGGAATAGCTGATGTCGAGAAAGGTCTCGAGCAGGGGACATCTGGAATATCGCTTCCTGATGCCGTCAGGCTTATTCGTGGCCCTGCAGGGACTATTGTTAAGTTGACTTTGATGCGGGATGAAGTCGAGACCCCTATCGTCGTTGAGGTGGAGCGCGCAAGTATAGATGTGCCAAGTGTTGTTTTGTCGCGCGAGGGCGATGGTCAAGACGTGGTACGAATTAGTGTCCTCAAGTTTGGAGATGAGACTTTAAGTGAATGGGATGAGGCAGTCCTAAATGTGCTTCAATCAGTTGAAAATAAGGGTTTGATAATCGATTTGAGGAATAATCCAGGTGGCTATCTCAATCGTGCGGTGGATTTAGCTTCAGAGTTTATGCCTACTAATAGTGTTGTGACTATAGAAGAATGGGGAGATGGTAAACGTCAGGAGTTTCGAACTGAGCGTATTGGCAGGCTTCAAGGTAGAAAAGTTGTATTGCTTGTAAATGGTGGATCTGCTTCTGCCTCTGAGATTATGGCTGGAGCGCTCCGGGATAATAATAAAACTGTGATAGTTGGGGAGAAAAGTTTTGGGAAAGGGACAATACAAGAGGCACAAGAGCTTGAAAGTGGGACTGGGCTTCATATTACAATTGCAAAGTGGCTGACTCCGAATGGGATTTGGGTACATGAGGAGGGGCTTGTTCCTGATATTGAGGTGGAGGACAATCCTGATACGCCAGAAGATGAGCAGCTGCTTCGTGCTATAGAATATATTTCGGGAAACTCTCAAAATGCACAAATAAATTAGCGGGTAGTCGCTGTGGACGCGACCTATTTTTGTATTTGAAATGAATTTTATAACTTTTAAAAATATGAGAGGGTTTTGGATGGGGTTAGGATTGGGGTTTCTTGTGGCTGGTGCATTGGTGGTGGGGGTTGTGTTAGGTTATTTTTATTCTGATGACTTAAGATCCCGCATCGTAGTGCGGGATGACACAGTGCTCCCGATAAATAGTGGTGTTGTGGAGATTGTTGATAAAGCCTCGCCCTCTGTTGTGACTGTTTCTATTGAGACTCCTAGGAGAAGGATTTTGCAGTTTAACCCTTTTGGAGGCGGTGTTAGCTCCAGATTTGAGGGTGGTGTAGAGCAGGATATAGGTACTGGTTTTATAGTTGATGCTGAAGGGTTAATTGTTACAAACAAACATGTTGTGTCTGCTCTGGACGCTAAATATAAGGTTATTACTGCTGATGAGAAAGAGTATGAGGTCAAAGAAATTAATCGTGACCCCTCCAACGATCTTGCTGTCATAAAGATCGATCCGCCGGTTGGCGGATTGAAACCTTTAGAGCTAGGGGATTCGAGTGACCTCAAAGTTGGACAGAGTGTGATCGCAATCGGGACGGCACTTGGAGAATTTCGTCATACGGTTACAACTGGAGTTATCTCTGGACTTGGCCGTGGAATCACTGCTGGATCTATCTATGAGGGATTTGTGGAGAGGCTCGATGATGTTATCCAGACTGATGCTGCGATTAATCCGGGGAATTCCGGCGGACCACTTCTCAATGCCTCCGGGCGTGTTATTGGCGTAAATGTTGCAGTGGCATCTGGTGCTCAAAACATTGGTTTTGCGATCCCGATAAATGTAGTCAAAGATGGACTGTCGGTGTTTAAGAGCAATGGGTCCTTTGCGAGTAAACCGTTTTTGGGAGTTCAATACCAGATGATTACGGCTCAGTCTGCGATTTTGAACGAGGTACCGCAAGGAGCTTATGTGACTGATGTTGTGAGTGGTAGTTCTGCTGACAATGCGGGAATTGAGCCTGATGATATTATTACAAAATTTGATGGGGAGGTTATAAAAGATGAGGAAGATCGTGATTTGGCTTCATATATCTCAAAAAGGAAACCAGGAGACAAAATTACTATTGAGATTTGGAGAAATGGCGAAACGAAAGAACTCCAGGTGACTTTGAGTGAGAGTG
>CAYHMW010000026.1:0-8384 GCA_964357925.1 uncultured Gammaproteobacteria bacterium | reverse complement strand
AGTTGTAGCTCCTGATTTTTTCAGCTCTCATACCTCGGCCTATTGCCACCCTGGCATCTCTTAGTTCAGCTGCCAGTTTTTCTTGTTCTATCTCCCAAAGTTTGCTTCGGAGAATTGCCATTGCGTTCATGCGGTTTTGCTCTTGAAACCTTTCTGTTCGAGCTGTTACTACGATGCCTGATGGTTTGTGGGTGAGTCTTACAGCGGTGCTGACCTTATTTACATTCTGCCCGCCGTGTCCACCTGCTCGATAGAATTGGACATCCAAATCTCCACTGTTAATATTTACTTCACCCTCTTTAATTTCGGGGAGGACCGCTACGGTTGCAGTTGAGGTGTGAATGCGGCCTCTTTTTTCGGTTTCTGGGACCCTCTGGACCCTGTGGACTCCTGATTCATTTTTTAGAATATCCCAGATACGTGGGCCTTTGACTTTAAGGGTTTGATCATCAATAAGTTCTGTTTTGATGTTGTTTTTGAGGGCGTAACGCGTATACATACGGATTAGATCAGCTGCCCAGATTTTGGCTTCGTCACCACCTGTAGCACCTCGTACTTCAATGAAGCAAGTTTGTGTTGTGTTGTCCATAACGGAGATTAGTGACTGGACTTCTTATCTTTTTTATTAGCTGCTTTGGCGAGCTTTCTGATTTCGGCAAGTGATTCTGGTCTATTAAATTCTTCTTTTATTCTTTTCTCTTTCTTGACCTGGCGTCTTTGAGACTTGCTTAGTGCTCCCTTTTTGGCACCCATAAGCTTTGCTTTGAATGCATCAACTCGGCCTGCGGTGTCGACGTATTTTGCTTGACCAGTGTAGAATGGATGACACGCTGAACACACCTCGACTTCGATTGTTGGTATGGAGGCACCGATTGTAAATGTAGTTCCGCAAGCGCACTTTACAATTGCTTCCTCATACCATTTTGGATGTATTGTTGTTTGCATAGCAATTAAGTTCGTATTTTACCAATTTTGGGGCAAAAATGAAAGTACAGGATATTACCAAAGGACATAGTTAGTAAAAAAGCGGGCGGCAAGCCCGTTGTTCAGCTAGTGTATAAATGTTTCACTGTAGGGTAGCTCGCCTGCAATGTCGACATTTTCCGCCATCGCTTGGAGTATGCTTCCAAGAACACCTATGGCGTCTGTATTCGGGCGTTCTTCATCCAAGGTAGTGTTGTGGTATGTGGCATGGAGCAGTTCCAAAATAGACTTGATATCTGAGACAGCTATACCTAGGATGTTGGCTGTGAGCAATAAGGTTTGTTGGATGTCGATTGCTATTGAATTGTCGATGTGCATCAAGGCAAAAATCTGATTTATAGACCACTTCGAATTTACTTGTGAAAGTGGTCCATTGGCTGGGCCTATGAAAATTACACCGAGTTTTCCAGCTATACCCGTCCGTTTCGAGTCGTAATTTATTCTGAGACTGATCAGGTTGCCATGGATGATGAATTCTCCATGATCATTGGGAATCCGTTTTATCATGATATTCTCTCCTTGATTTACTTGAGCTGAAGTACAGGCTTGCCGCTTTATTGTTAATGCACTGATCTAGACAGGGAAGTCTAGCATGGCACTTGTCGGTGGTCAAAATTCGCGAAGTTGATGGCTATGCTTAACATTTTTTTTGATTTTATGTTCTGCGATGAAGATTCCAGCTGCGGCTATTGTGGCGCCAATTAGAAAAAGAGGGGTGATTGTTTCGCCTAACCAAAGAACGGCGAGGGGTGCTGAAATAAGTGGTTGCATATAGGCAAAAAGTGCTGCCTCTCCCACTTCAATTGATCGAAGCCCACGGGCCATGAATGCATACGCTAGGGTTCCAGAGAAAATAGCCATATAGAATACAGCAACATGAGACTCGAGTGTTAGATTTGCAATTGAGCTTAAGATTGTTTCTGGTCCGACGAATTTGATGGCGAGTGGGATGATAGTAATTGCTGCGATAATGAAGGCGAAACTTGAGATTGTGAGGGGAGAGATGTGATCGCGAAGGAGTTTTTTAGCAAGGAGTGCACCTCCTGCATCGCAAATAAGATACAGGAAAAGGTAGATGTTGCCTGTGAATTTTGCTCCACTTATGCCTCCATTACCTAAAAGGGGTGAGGCTATTACGAACACCGTTCCGAGGAGTGCAATGGTTATCCCGACTCGTTCTCTTTTTGTGACATGATCGTGAAAAAATATTGCACCGCCTGTCACTATAAAAAGTGGACCTAGAAGTGCGATCACGCCGAGGTCAAGAACGCCTGATTGGTTGAGCCCATAAAAAAGCAGCCAAAGTGCTATGGTTGTTGAGAGGAGGGAATATATTGTTAGTATGGCTATATCGCGACCAGATTTTGGGAATTTGACAAATTTTGTGGCGAACATTGCCATGCCAATTGTCCCTGAAATTACGAATCTGTATGCTAGAAATGGTAGTGGGTCGATTGACTCTAATGTGAACTTGACGATTGGGGAGGCAAATCCCCGGATAAGTGTTGCTGCTCCTAGGTAGAGAAAAGCTTGGGAGCGTTTACTGGCCATTCAGGGCAGAAATGATGTCGTCGGCTTTGATTACCCTTTGAGTCTGGTTTGTAAGGTCTTTAAGAGTGACGGAGTTGCTTGCTGCCTCTTCTGGGCCGATTATTACGGCGTATGGGATACCTTTCTTGTCAGCATATTTGAGTTGTCTATCGAGTTTTGTGTTCGAGTCCGGGAAGATCTCGGTGTTTATTCCGGCCTCACGAAGTATTGATGCCAAGTCTAGTGTTTTTTCTAATAATTCCGAGTTGAAGATTGTGACTAAGACTTTTGCTTGTGTTGGAATTTGTGGGACTAGGCCAAGTTCCTCTGCTGCCTCGAGAGTCCTATCAAAGCCTATTGCAAAGCCAGTTGCCGGGATACTTTTTCCAGACACTGATTCAATTAGTTTGTCATAACGTTCGCCACCTGCTACTGAGCCTCCACTGTAACCTTGTATTTTTATTTCCCAAATTGGGCCGCTACTATAGCTGAATGACCTGGCTATTCTGGGTTCGAATTTGAAGGATGATTCTTCCAATCCGTAGTTTTTGAGGTAGCTGAAGATAGTTTTTAGCGCTTCGTTTGGCTCCAAATTTTTGATTCTGTCTAAATAATCTTTGGCATCGATTTCTGAGATGCCTTTTTTGATCATTTCGTTTATAACAGCTTCTTCGCCGATTTTTTCTAATTTGTCGAGCGCCACTATGGCAGCATATGGAAGATCTTTGAGTAGATCGCGATCACTAATGAGTGCGACTGCGTTTTTGAATCCAAGACGGCGATAGACATCAAGAGATAAGGCAACGACTTCGGCGTCTGCGATGGGGGAGTCGATCCCAAAAATGTCTGCATCTGCCTGTAAGAATTCCCGGAATCGGCCCTTTTGAGGTTTTTCTGCACGAAATGCTGAAGCCACTTGGTAGCGTTTGAAAGGCAAACCTAGTGATTGGAAGTTTTCACCAATTACCCTTGCTGTGGGGACGGTTTGGTCGTAACGGAGGGCGACTTTCCGGCCTCCCTGATCTTCAAATTTATAGAATAGCTTCTCATCTTCACCAACTTGGCCCTCAAAAAGTTCAAGTGGCTCGAGGGTAGGGGTTTCCATTGGGTCATAGCCCCAGGCTTCGAAAACTTCAACGATTTTGTCTTTAAGCCACGCACGCTTCAGGGCGTCTTTCGTAAGAAAGTCCCTAAAGCCTTTAAGTGGTTGGATTTTAATACCCATCACAGGGTATCTTATCATTTTTAGGAGTGGGAGTTTATATCTTGTGGATGCGGGAGGCTTCGAGTTCTTCCTTGACGAGCTCGCCAATTACTATGATTGTGTCTCCTTCTTTTATGGTTGCCAGCTTTATTTTTGCAATTTCACCACTTTCATTGGTGCCAGTTATTGCTACACCGCCCTTAGCGTCGATTGACCATTCGCGGCCGTCAAGATCGATGATTACAAATTCTCGGGAACTTAATACTTTGACCGTGCCTTTGACAACAGTGATTGAGGACTCAGTTGTCGGAGGGAGAGTGATGAGGACTCTTTGGGCTTCGAGTAGTTCGTTGCCGTTTGTTGTGCGGCCAAGGGCAGCAATGAAATCGCCAATTGCAAGATCGCTAAATTGGACTTCTTTAGACTCTTTAACAATGTTGGCATAAGTTGTTTTGTCGGTGAGGTTAATTTGTGAGATTTCACCTGACTCTGTTTTGATTTGCACTCCAGCCTCTGTAATATCAGTGACTGTTCCGAGGGATGCTGTGATTGGTCTAGCGGCTTTTTCCAAACGTTCTGTGACCGCGTTTTCTGATTCTGGTTCGGTTTCGGGTTCGCCATCTACTTTTGTTGTAAATATTGTTAAAAGATTAACTTTTGAGTCTCTGCTTCCGTTAAATGAGTGGACTACTAATTGGTTTAGGCCGGGATCCAGCTCGACTGTGGTTTCAAACTCGCCGTTGCCGCCTGCGTTTGAGAGTGTTTCACTGGAACCTCCTGTGATTATGATTGTAGATTTTGGAATTGTGAGGCCGGAGAGAGTAATAATTGAACTTTGATGGACCGACTTGTCTGCAGGGTATACGATTGTTAAACCACCTGAAACTGGATTTATATTAGTATTTTCACCTTCATACACACCAGCTTTATTGGGTTCTTTTTGTACTTTTTTTTGTTCTTTCTTGAATGAAGTGTTGAGTCTTGCGGCACCGAAAGCAATGATTACACCAAGTAGCCCGCCAAAAATTATCGCGATAATAACCTCTTTCCGCATCAGTGGATCGCCCTAATATATGGAATCAACTTACCCTTGTCAAGGAATGCGGCTTTTGTTAGGATGTGCCGACGCCATGGATATTGTTTATTTGGGACATTCTTCGTTCAAATTAACCGGGAGGACATTGAGTGTCGTGATGGATCCTTTTGGTCCTGATAAAGTTGGACTTAAATTCAACAAAGTAACTGCTGATGTAGTAACTGTTTCACACGATCACTTTGACCATAATAGATCAGATCTTGTGGACGACGTTCGCAAAGTTATAAACGGCCCTGGTGAGTATGAATTAAATGGAGTCTCCTTTATTGGCCTATCAACGTATCACGATGATAAAAAAGGTGAACTTCGAGGAAAGAATACTGTTTACGTGGTAGAAATGGATGGTATTCGCGTTCTTCATCTTGGAGATTTGGGGCATAAGCTTGAAGATAAGACTTTAGCTGCGATTGGCGAGATTGACGTTTTAATGGTGCCTGTTGGGGGAGTTTATACTATTGATTCAGCCACAGCGGCTGAAGTTGTGCGAAGTATAGAGCCTAAATATATTATACCGATGCACTATCAGGTGCCGGGGCTTGCCTTGAGCAATGAGTTGAGTGGAGTTGAGCCGTTTTTGTCTGCACTTGGGATTAAGAGCGAAGAGATGGATGAGCTTAGTTTGAAGGTAACTGATTTGGGTGGTGAAGATCAGGCGGTAGTGATATTGAAAAAGAAGTGACCTCATTACAAATTCGAGTGCCGCCCCACAGCATTGAGGCTGAATCTTCTGTCCTTGGGGCGCTACTTTTAGATCGAGATGCTGTGATTGCTGTGGCTGAGTTTTTGGAGCCAACACATTTTTATGATACAAGACACAGCAAAATTTATGAAAGCATCGTACAGCTTTATGAGGAGCGTGTTCCTGTTGATGCACTAACGCTTTCGGAAAAACTTAAAGAGAATAAATGGCTTAAAGAGATTGGAGGGGCGACATATTTGGCTTCACTTGTTAACAAGGTCCCTACAGCTGCGCACGTTGAGCATTATGGAAAGATAGTTCGTGATCAGGCTACAAAGCGAGCTCTAATGGCGGCTGCGAGCAAATTGGTTGATCTCTCCATGGATGAGGGGCTTCCTGCCAACGAACTTCTTGATAGAGCAGAGGGGGAAGTTTTTTCCCTCACCCAAAAGCATGTGAGTAAAAGTTTCGTTCCTGTGAAGAAAGCCTTGGCTGATTCCTTTGATCGTTTGGATGAGCTTCATAAGGATGATAGTGGGCTTCGGGGTGTGCCGACTGGGTATCCTGACCTCGATAATCTTCTTGCTGGCATGCAGAAATCTAATCTTGTGATTTTGGCTGCACGACCTGGTGTGGGAAAGACAACACTCGCAATGAATATGGCGAGGAGCTTGACCGTGGAAAAGAAATACAAGGTTGGTGTTTTTTCACTCGAGATGAGTCGTGAAGAGCTTGTAGATAGACTGCTTGTTGCGCAGGCTGATATTGATGCGTGGAAACTAAAAACTGGAAAGTTGAACCCAGATGAGTTTGCAAAATTAAGCAATGCAATGGGAGAGTTAGCTGAGGCAAATTTATATATTGATGACACACCAGGGCAATCGATTCTTGAGATGAGGACAAAAGCAAGGAGATTGCAGGTTGAATATGGGGTGGATTTGTTGATAGTAGATTACCTTCAATTGGCAAGGTCTAGAAATTTGGAAAACCGTGTGAATGAGGTTTCGGAAATATCGCAAGGGCTTAAAAATATCGCACGGGAATTGAAGGTGCCTGTTTTGGCTCTGTCTCAGTTGTCCAGGGCTGTCGAGCAGCGTGGAACGAAGCGACCAGTGTTAGCTGATTTGCGCGATTCTGGTTCGATTGAGCAGGATGCAGACGTTGTAATGTTTTTATGGAGAGAGGACGATGATAATCCAGAGAATGTATTCCTTGATATTGCGAAGCATCGAAATGGACCGTTGGGGCAAATTAGGTTCTTCTTCAGGGGTGATAGGATTAGATTTTTTAGTAGTCAAAAATAGTTTGTGATGGTAGACTTTTTGTTATGAATAAAATTGTGATTGGCATTGTTCTCCTCCTTTGTGTTTTGGCTGTGGTTGGTGGTGGGGTTTATTACTATTCTTCGAAGCAGGCAGGACCTGCAAATAAAATGGTTGAGATAACTGTGACTCCAACGCCCCTTGCTGATTCTTCAGTTGATGCAAGGATGCCGGCTCCAGGTGCCTCTGGTGTTCCCGAAATGATTGTTAATGATGGGGGTGGGGCGTCTGGGACGAGTGAACTTGAGACTGCGATTGTTGAGGTTGAGGCATTTGAATTTGGTTTTAAGGAGGATGAAATTATTGTTGAGGCAGGACAGAAGGTTAGCTTGACTATAAAAAATACTGGGAAAATGATGCATGACTTTGTAGTGGAAGGGACTGATGTGCGAACCAATATTATAAATGCAGGGGAGAGCGACACTATTGAGTTTGTTATCGATGAGCCAGGTGAATACACCTTCTACTGTAGTGTAGGGAAACACCGTGCCCAGGGCATGGAGGGTACTTTGATTGTGGAGTAGAAGCTTGAGAAAAGAGAAACGCCTTGCGGTGTGATTCGTTGTTTACGAATTCCGCAAGGCGCTAGTGAGCGAGCCTAGGCTCGCTTAATTATTCTTTACTTTAACTCCAATGGAGGTGGCCAATTTCGATAAGTGCCTTGTAGGCACAAGCAACAGCACTCTCCTCTACAAAGAGGCCTGATTCCAGGATTTTCCGAAACTCCTGGAGTGGCACCATGAGAGTTTCTATTATCTCATTTGGATTCGGCTTCCTGGCATCCTGCGCTCGCTCCAGGTCTGTTGCGAGGAAAAGATGAGCGCGAAGCCCGTGGTCGTACGGCCCAGCGCCGCGATACTTCCCGGTCTCGATTATAATATTGCCGAGGTGCTGGAAGGTTCCGCCACCAAAGCCAGTTTCCTTAAGGTAGGCTTCTTTGGTCTTCTTGGTGATTTCATCGAGTGTTGCATTAGGGTCGACCTTGCCAATGCCACCGGGCGGAAGTTCCCAGCTGGCCTGATTCACGCCAGGCTTCCACTGGCAGAGGGTTGGGACGTGCGGGCTGAAGTCGGTGTTTGGATAGGTGTTATCCCGCAAGTTTACGACGCCGAAAACAACTGCCCAGCCGAAATGCCGGAGAATCGAAGTATAGTCTTCGACACCGTTTCCCGTCTCGAGTTTGTAGTTCAGCGTTTGTCCGAAGAACGGAATCTTCGGACCCAATTCTGGCTCGCCAACAAGTGGCCAACCCCTGAAACGATCTTCTGACGCAAGCTCAAGGAATTTATCTATTGCAGTCATTGCTACATCTCCTTTGTTAATATGCAAGTTCTTTGCGACACTGTGCCGCAAGAACATCAAGCGCCAAGCTCAATGCTTGATAGTGTAGTCTGTTATAGGCTATTTGTCCAGCTTGCCATTTTCTAAAGTGTGCCGGGGGTGGCCCCGTAAAATTTGCTTCGCTCATCACGGGGCAAGGAGTCTTAAGTTTTTCGTTTGTGGCCAGAGTGGGAGTCGAACCCACACGAGTTTGTAACTCACAGCTTTTTGAGAGCTGCGTGAGATCGG
>CAYHMW010000025.1:0-12406 GCA_964357925.1 uncultured Gammaproteobacteria bacterium | reverse complement strand
GCTCGGACAAGTGTGCGAAAAAGTAAAGCAGTTTACTTTTTCTACCTTCTCCCCCTGCTCGGTTGTGAACCTTTGGAGGAGAGACCCCGTAAGGGTTCTTTAGGGATTTTAAGTATATCAAACTGAGGCCTCCCAGTAGGGTCTAACTTTTTAGAAATGAGACAAATGAGACAATACAAGCGTGTCTCATGGGCAGGTCTCATTTATTAATTAGCATCTAAAAATATGAGTATATCTGACGAACGCGTTCAAGAGTTTAAGAAGATTTTTAAAGAGGAAAATGGAAAAGAAATGAGTGATGAGGAAGCGCGTGAAGCTGGCGAAAACCTGGTCGGTTTTTTTGAGATCCTTTGGAAAATGGCGCAAAGAGAAGCTCAGTTAGAACGCCAACTAAAGAAAGAACCGAAGGGCTTCCCCGTCGAAGGAGACTTCTCTTGCCTTATCTGTGGTCAATCAGTAAACGAAATTAACGGTTGGTATCACTGGGGTGGCCCACGATGTCTACTGTGTCATAAAGCAGTGGTGGAAGGAATAGTGCCTAAGTATCTACTTCATCCGAACGGAAGAGATAGCTACTACCATACATGGCAACTCAAAAGTGATTTCAGTATGCATTCGCAAACCGCACGTAAGCTTGTACGACTAGGAGAACTTAAAGCGAGAATAATCCTTACCGAAAGTGGTAAACCATACGAATATATATTCCTCAAAAAAGAAAATCCTCAACTTATAGATCCCAACCGTTACTCCCCAGGACGCAAATCGTACGAGCGTAATCGAAAAAAAATAAGCGATGCTCTCATACGCAAGGACAAAAAAGAATGGCGTGAAAAAATACAAAAAGAAAAAACTGAGTTTAATAAGAAATATAAACTTAAATAACTTGTGTATCGATAAAGAAGGAGTATAATATTTTCTAGATTATCTTATCGTTCTTTTCAATTTAATAGGTTTTGCTTTCAGTTAAATCCTAACTTGGTGTAATCACCAGGGGAGGTTATAGGAAATTCTCTCACAAAATACCGAAGAGAAAGGAGATGGGCTGCCTGCCACGTGCCCATGGGGTCGTAAGACTCGTTCCGCTAATCGCTTAACGACGATTGTATGGAAGCAAAATGTTTCGCATGAGAATGTGGAAACTTAAGAGTCACAATAGAAGCTCTGACAAAAACATCTAACCTTGAACGAAAGTTCGAGTGGAGATGTATTTGCCGGAGCTTTTTCAATTGGTCGATCTAGAATAAGCACCCAATACCTCCCGTGCTCATTATAAGTTAAGCCAATAATATTATGGCTCTAGTGATTTTGTTGCGGTCGATCGCACCATGCAAGACAAAAAAGTAAAAGCATAAAAATAATATTACTGATATCTTGCTGAAAAAAGAGTCTAAAAAACTAGCAAACATATGAAAGAAAAAGGAGACAAAATAGTATCTACTGCTCCGATACACTCCGATTCCTTACTTATCATTCCAGACATAAATCGAGTGGCGGAATTCGTTAGATTTACGAGATGGTTTGGGACTCCCAGTCTATCCCGCGAACCAAAAACTCAAAAAGAATTTGCCGAAGTAGTCGGAGTGTGCGAAGACACACTCACGGATTGGAAGCGACACCCCAATTTCTGGCCTCTTGTGCAACAAGTTCTAAACGAGTGGATGAAGGATCAAATCCCTGACGTGATAGGCGGTCTATATATGAAAACCCAAACAAAGCCGACGGCAAAAGATGTCGAGATGTTTCTGCGTCTCGCAGGAATGGAAATTAAAAAAAGTAATAACAAATAACTATGTCAAAAATAAACATTAAAGAACGACTTAATGTCGTGTATGTGTCCGTGCGCGATCTGCGCAAAGCCGACTACAATCCCCGAAAATGGGATGCAACCGCCGAAGCCCAATTATCAGAAAGCATAAAGCGATATGGAATTGTCGATCCGCTTCTTGTGAACAGCGCTCCAAAGCGTAAAGGGATCGTTATAGGCGGTCATTTTCGTCTTTCGGTCATTAAGAAGCTTGGAATAACGGAAGTACCCGTTGTATACATTGACATCCCGGATATAGAAAAAGAAAAGGAACTCAATCTGCGTCTTAATAAGAATACGGGTGAATTTGATTGGGACCTTCTCGCTAAATTCGACGAAACATTTCTGTCGGATGTCGGTTTTTCGAGTGAAGAGCTTGATGACATTTTTGAGATAGAAAATACGCCCGAAGAATTTGACCTTGAAAAAGAGCTAGCTAAGTTAAATATCAAAGAAATCAAAATCAAAAAAGGTGATGTTTATGATTTGAATGGGAGTCGTCTCGGATGCGGTGATAGCACGATTGAATCTGACATATTGAAATTGATGGGAAAGGAAAAGGCAGGCATGTGCCTGACAGATCCCCCTTATTTGTTGGATTATTTGCACGGCAAGACTCGCCACGGAGAGGCAACTGTAGGATTCGGTGCAAAGAAAAACAGAAGATACCTAGAAACCGAATCTCTACCAGATAATTTTACCGAATTATGGATGAGTTGCATAGCCAAGATACAGAAACCAGATTTTTCTATTATTGTCTTTGAACATCCAAAAAACTTGCGAACTATTTGGAACGAACTTGAAAAACATTGGAAATACCGCAACACAATAGTGTGGCATCTCCCAAACCGCGTGCAGGGGTTCTCGGCCAAGTACAAATTTTTCAACAAGCACGACATCGCTCTCGTTGGTTCAACGCCTGGGTTTACCATTCCAAATCTTGAACCAGAAGATGACCCGCTATTCCAAAGTGAGTACGAAAATGCAATTTACGCTACTTCGGGCAGACCTCATTGGGAAGGATACGAAAAAGGAAAGAAGATACAACCGACTGATTTCTTAGATCATGTTGCGGCCGATGAAAAAAGTAGCGGACAAGGAATTATATTCGGAACAAAACCTCTTGAGTTACTCATTCCTTATATTAAAGTCTTAACCAAAAGAGACGACCTTATTGTTGAGCCATTCGGTGGTAGCGGTTCGACTTTAATCGCCGCAACCAAAATGAAGCGACGCTGTTTCCTCATGGAAAAATCTCCGGTCTATGCCGAAGTAATTAAGAATCGCTGGGAAAAACTTACTGGTCTAACCGCAAAGAAAATATATGGCTAATGAAATAAATATTCTTAACACGATTGAAGAGCGTCAAACAAAGGACAAGGAGGCGGTTCTTGAAGCCCTAAAAGAAATCCCGATTGTGCAAATGTCTTGTAAAAAAGCAGGGATCAGCCGTGCCACTTATTATCGCTGGCTAAAAGAAGACGATAATTTCCAAAAACAAGTGGAAAAAGCTATGAATCAGGGCTTCGAATACATTAACGATATGGGAGAAGCACAAATTGTCACACTCATTAAAGAGAAGAAAATCCCAGCTATAGTCTTGTGGCTTAAACATCATCACCCGCGCTACGGAGCAAAAGTTGAAATTGAACGCAAAGGAAATATTCCAGAACCACTGTCTGCCAAACAAGAAGAAATCATCAGAAAAGCTCTTCGTACAGTAAAACCTAGAAAATCACATGAAAAAACTAGACAAAAATGAAATTGCTGAAAATATTATCCATGACCAACAAGTCCGCCGCACACTTACTCAAAAGAGCTTCTATTGGTTCATAAAGATATTTTTAAGTGAATATCTTGAATATGATTTTGCCCCATTTCAAGAAGAGATGATGTACTTAGTGGAAAATGAAACACGACAGATACTCACTGTCATGGCTTTCCGAAATTCGGGAAAATCGACCATTCTTAATCTCGGACTTGTCCTGTGGTCAGTCTTGGGAGTGATGCAGAAGAAATGCGTAGTTATTGTGAGCGAAACACAAGCCCAAGCCAAAAGTCACTTCCTAAATATTAAAAGTCAGCTTGAAAATAACAAACTTCTTGTAAGCGACATGGGACCATTCCGCTCGGATGAAAATTCTTGGGGAATGCACAGTCTGGAGTTGTCTCAATTTGGGGCCAAAATTATTTGTATTCCAAAAGAGCAAAGTATCAGGGGAATTCGTTACAACAAGCATAGGCCCGACCTTATCGTCTGCGATGACGTTGAAGATACTGGATCTGCTGAAGAAGAAAAGGAACGAGATGGTGTCTATCATTGGTTTATGAACGAAGTGATTCTAGCGGCAGGCGATAACGCAAAGATTGTCGTTCTTGGAAACCTTCTCCACGAAAACTCTCTTCTTATGAAGCTCAAAGACTATGCGGATAAAAATCCAAAGAAGAGTATTTTCAGGGCATACCCCATTGTTGATAAGGAAGGTAGGATATTATGGCCACAGAAATTCAACAAAAAGAAAATCAACTCCTTCTCAGAAACAGTGACTAGGTCGGTATGGGAAAGAGAATATTTATTAAAAATTATACCCGAGATAACTATTATTCTAGATATATAGTATGTCAAAAAACAATAATTACAAATCCACTGACCCAGAGTCATATAGACAAAAGGCTTTGATTAGAAAGATGCGAAAGTACCAAATAAACTGCCCGTACATACGAACCTGTGGGATAATTATAAGAAAACAATCCCCAGATTAATTCACTTTTTGATTTGGTATTTTACATACCTCACTATTCGAAACGGAAGAAAATAATATCTCGCCGTCCTTATTTCTATTTACCATTGTGTGTACAAACAATAAGTAGGGTATCTTACATTTCAAAATCTTTGTACCCATCGAAGTGGGCTTCTGGTGAATATTCGTTACCAAAAAAATCAAAATACAATTTCTCTACTTTTTCTCTAGTTTCTGAAGCATGAGTTTTATCAGCAATTATTGCCATACCAAGATAATAATCAAGATATGGCGCTAGAAAACCACTACTGATTTTTGGTATCGTATGTCTAATTTTCTCAGGAATGTTATCTTTTAACTTAATTAAATCATCGGAAATTATTTGAACCGATTTTTTATATAAATCTATAAAATCATTGGTTACTAGAATAGTATTTCCAGTTTTTTTATCAAATTTGAAAATTCTTGGCACAGCCGAGTTATACGAAGCATTATTAGATGATGAATAGTTAAAGAAATATCTTGAATCGTCAAAAACGGTGTAAAGTTCTCCATTTTTTGTAAAAAAGTTCTCAGTCTCTAAGAAGTTTGAGAAATCAACATCTTCAATAACATTACCAACAATCAACTTATCGCCATCATTTATTATTGGTACAAGTATTCCACACCCATGTGTTCCCCCAGAACATAATCCAAGTATGTAGTAAAAGGTTTGATTTACCTTAATTTTATAGATAAGGGCTAAAACCACGCCTTCATAATTCTTGGCATATACTAATTTTTTATTATTTGTTATTTTGATTTCCGTATTAAGAGGTTCGTAGCTAGTTGAAATAATCGTAATTTTGTAATTATTAACATCAATAACGCTTTCTTCAACCTCTCCTTTTTTTATAAACAAATATTCTTTTTTCTCTTGGTTAGGATACCAAAGAACCTCCATATCTTTACTTGCCTCATGAAGTTTAATAATTTCACTGTCAAAATATTCTCTGGATCTATAGAGAGAATCGTAACTTTCATCTAAGAGTTTTTCTATTGCTAATAGTTCTTCTGAAGAAGTACCATTAAAATTATTAATTGCTTGCTGTGAATATTCTGTTGTCTCTTGGACATTCTGGCTTGTATTGGATTTATAAACCGCACTTGCAGACCACATCACAACTGCGATTACTCCAACTATTAGAAGATTTCTTAATTGTTCAATTATCATAATAACTAGTGTTCTTTGCTGGTCGCTATAGTTTCCAATCCTATTAGGGTTATTCTTCTTTCAATTTGCGCTTTTTAGAAATATCGCGTGCTTCAGATATCGTCTTGCTAGTCAATAACGTATCTAACATACACCAAACCCGCTGGGCACGATTTATTTTATTCCCAGTCTTAATTTCTTTAATGGGTTTAATTGCCGGACCCAAAGTATAAAGAAAATGATCAGATTTCTTATGTTTTATTAAGTATTCTTTTAAATTTTGTGTAACTTTGTATTCATCTATATGATGAATTGATTGCAACTTCCCGTGGTATCTAAATGCAATATAATTTGGTGGCTCTTTGGGCCAGTTATTTCCTACAGGATGGAAATATCTTCCTAACTTGGTCACAACATCCACCGGAGGAGATAGCCAGTTGTCTACTTTTTTATTAGCATTTAAGGCCACTACAAACACTTCGTTTGAGTCAAGTTTTTGCTTAGTCATAATTTTATTAAAATAAACTATTAATTCTTTAATCAAGTGTTTTTGAGCATGAGAACTTCCCGACAGTGCTTGCTTAGCACATCCAATCGCCTCCCTCCAAGAAATTGGTTGAAGTGGAATTCCTCTAATCCATTTTTTTAACCAATCACCAGTATTTATTTTACTGTATTCGCTTAGTACGATTAATTTTTTATTCGGCAAAGCGCTTTTCTTAATCCTCTTTGCGTATTTATCGAGTTGCGAATTTGAGGGACGACCCCAACCGCGTTTTGCTTCTATAATGACAATAAATTTTGACGCGATAAGCTCGATGTCCGTAATCCCTTCTTTTTTATCACCACTTTTTTGTAAATTAATTTCTACTTCTGATAATTCCGTGTTTCGCTGATTGATTGCAATTAGAAACTTCTCCAAGAATTTTGGACATTGAGCCAGTCCCCAAGCCAAGCTATAACTCATATCATTTTCGTGCACTCCCAACAGCTGAAAAACGCTCTCTATCTTTTCTGTTTTGTTGCCTAAATAAAGATTGCTCATCGTAAAATTCTTTCAAGAGAGTCTGGTACTAATTTTCTTCTTGGATCATACAATTTTGAGAATGCAAAAAACCTACCGCTAGGTGGCCGTGAAGCCCATACCGGTTTCCCGATATGACGTCGTAAACGAGCCTAACGATAGGTTTCCTGTTTACGACGATTTTGTGCCATGCCCAGAAGAGACTTCTGAGTTTAGGCAGACGGAATATTAAATTGTAATGACCATGATAGCCCAAAAATGGCTGCCAGTCATGTACCCTAGCTTAGAAAGGAGGTCTTGCGAAGCGAGTTACCAACACTGTACCATTTTGGCAATTAATTTTTAGAATTATCACTTTCCACCCCCCGCTGAATCTGCTCAAATTCGTTCTCGATCTCGGAAAGCCGTTTCTTGCAGACCTTAACAAGTGCCGCCCCTTCTTTTACTTTTTCCAATCCGGCCTCAACATCAATCTCCTCCTGCGCCTCAAACCACGCAACGATTGTGTTTAATTTTTTCATCGATTCCTTTAAGTTAATAGATTTGTCAGCCATATTTTTTATATTATATATCTTTAGTAATTTTTTTAACATCAGAACTGAATGATCCATCACAAACACTGACTTCGATATTTTGGCCTACTTGTACTTGGCTTACACTACGAACGATAGAGCCCTGTGTTCGAGTAATACTATAGCCAAGTTTTAATTGTCGCCCTGGATTATTAATCTCAATAATTTTCTCAACTGTAGAGATGTGAGTGTAGGTTTTGTGTATAAGAGCATGCATAGTTCGTTTTAAAACATTGGGGTAATCGGTAAACGTTCGGCGCAATTCTTCAATCTGTGAACGTAGGGTAACAACCACTTGCAAGAAAAGATTTTTCGTACGATCAAAATTATCAAATATTGACTGGAGCTGGTTACGTATAGTTTGGAAACTTTCTTGCACCGTTTTTTGCTGAAAATTTAACGCTTGGCTAAAAATAGAGAGCAACTTGTGTTTATTAAGTTCCATCTGTGCCGTGGCTTGTTCCCATGAATAATTGAGAGCTTGAGCTGTTGCGGTTGGAGTAGAAACCATTTTGTCGGCGACGAGACCAATCAATGATATATCTTTCTCATGCCCAACTCCCACAAGTACTGGCACAGGAAAGTTAACAACTTCTCGTACCAAAGTTTCGTTATTAAATGGTAATAAAGATTCAAGCGACCCTCCTCCCCGTACCAGTACCAAAACTTCTATATCTTTATTTCTGAAAGTACGAATTGCACTTAATAATTCGGCAACCGCAAGTTGTCCCTCCACTCGAGAATCTATAAAGCTAACTTGGAATCCAAACCGTCCAAGGTTCATTTGAAAATCGCCAATTGCAGCGCCATCTTTAGATGTGATGAGACCAATTTTTTGCGGAAGTGTTGGTAAGGGTCGCTTACGTACCTCACTAAAAAGACCTTCTTTTGTCAGTTTAGCCTTGAGTTCATCATACGCCTTCTTGAGTTGTCCTTCCCCAACAAGCTCCACGGTTTGTGTTTGAAAAGAAAGTCTACCGAGTGGTTTATAAATACTTGGTGCGCCGGATATGATTACCTCAAGACCGACCTGAAGATCAACACCACTTAGAGTATATTCTCGCTTCCACATAAAGCACGTGAGGAGAGCTGGATCAGCTTTGTCTTTGATCTTGAAGAAAAGATAATTCCTACCGGGATACAGTTGTACCTCAGTAACCTCACCGATCACGCGGGCATCAAAAGTGCGTAATCCTTCATTTAAAATATCAATGTATTCACTGACCGATATTTCATTATTTGTTTGAGACTGATTCATAAACATCGGACAATTACTATAGGTGTCTCTGAATCAGGTTTAATAAATTATCCATATAGTTCTATTTTTTAACCTCAACAATGATGGGCCTGTCAGCAACGACAGCTTTTCCTGAAACAATGACGTACCTACTATCCCCGTCATTTTTAAGATGTATTATTTCTCTTACATATTCGTCGCCAAAATAATTTGAGAGGAAGGTAAAGCTAGTCTCATCGTACGCTCTGAAGGCAATCATTGTATTACACTGGTTTAATACTGTTTTCTTTACAGTCGCTGTTCTTTGAGAAATTAAAATAAAACCAACTCGGTATTTCCTTCCTTGTAAAGCTATTTGACTTATTTTATCAATAACAGCCTTGGATGCCCCGAAGTCTCCACCCACACCTAAGTTTTCAGGAACCAAAGTATGTGCTTCTTCTAGGATTAGACAACACTGAAAATCATCCTTAGTTCCTTTTTTAGACAAGTTGTTAACGTATATATTTTTAGCATATTGTAAAATAGCTTGAATCGCATATTGAGTAAAATCTAAAGAAAAATGTGTATTTGATATCTCTGGTATCTCCAAAATAACAATTTTATTGAGAGGTCTCAGTATCTCAATCCTTTCCCTTATTGCTTCGTTAATTATCTTAGAAGCCTGCCTTTCTACACCATCACGTTCTACTTGTGTTTTGCTCTTATCCTTATGAACATCTATTATCTTTTGAATCTCAGCATCCCATCTATCTTTTGTACCACTATCAAAAAAGTCTTCATGGTTGTCCAACTTATTTTTGTATTCTCCGGTAATATCAATACATATTATAAATATTTTGTTCTTTTTTATTTCGTCTAGTAATTTAAAAACCATTGTAGTTTTTCCAGTACCAGTTACTCCTAGTATCGCAGTATGATGAGAAACGAGATCGTTTATGTTTAAATAAATAGGTAGATTAGTCTTAGGGATGGTCCCGAGTAAGTAATGCCCACTTTTGTCAACTGAAGAATCGTTGATATTTACAGCATCTATTGAATCGTTCCATTTAAAAATTAAGGAATTTATATTAGGTACCCATTGAAATTCAAAGAAACGTTGAAATGCAGAAGCTATCTCTATGTTTTTATCATTTTTTGGTTTCCGCCATTCACCTAATTGATACGCCATAAATTGAGTATACCCAAAATCTTTTTTCTCCTCCTGTCCCTCTCTTCGTGTCTCGGCGTCAATTATTTGGTATCGAATTGATTCATTTACATCTTCATTAACACAGCTAACTAGTTGAGCGTTCTCTAACTGTTGTTGTCTTACGACTTCTCCTTTTAATACATTGATATTGGAAAAAGAGGTAACTAATGCAACTATGTCTTCTCGGCGGCGCCAACTAAACTTGACCTTCTCAGAGTTAACCTTTTCTATAAAAGAACCCGGATTGATAACTTTTTTACATTCTTGATTTATCCGAATTAAACCACTTCTATTTTCATTCAGATTTCTTTGAGGCTCATTTAACAGATATACCCTAGCAACAAAAGTATCCCTCTCTGATTCGATTCCCATAAAATCAATAACTAAACCTGTACAATCTTCGACTTCTTGGTCTACATCAAAGTCTTTATTATCAACATCATAATTGCCAACTACTACTAAATCATTGATTTTAACCCCACTCCTAGTATTAAATTCAACTAGTATGATATTTGGACTGAGGTTACCCCTAACAATCCCGACATCCTCGTAATGTAAAATATTGAAGAGTTTCGAAGGGAAACTTCTTATCTTTTCTATAACATCTTTATCGGTGAGTATTAAAAATATCAGGTAAAAAGATATTACATATAAAACGTCATAGTTTATATCAAACACAATGGACTCACCGTTATCGTCTACAAATTTTATAAAAGATAGTGCCGCTATTATTGGAAATATGACTTTAGCTTTACCAAAATACGCTGCGAATTTTGATAATAGATTAATTTTTCTGTTTTTATCATAGACAGTCAAAAACAAGATTCCAGAAATTAGTATTGAAGCAGAAAAAATGAATGATACCCAAAAATTAATCCTTAGCGTCTCCCAAAATACAATAGAAATAATCAATGCATTTAAAGAATTGATTAGGGCATCTTTAGGGGTTGTGAATATATGTTCTATATAGATAACACTGATAATCATTAGTACTATTGCAAGACCCCATGGTTGCAAAAGAAACTGGATAATGTTCCCTTTTTCAATTGGAAGTACTAATAGAAAAAAAATAATTGTCATCAATCCAGTAGGAAGGACAATAGGACGATATACTTTTTTAAATATTTGGATTGACTTTCTCATATCTTTATCCAATAAGTAATTTCTCAATGCCAGATTTTGCGTCCGCGCGGATTTTCTCGGCTTCGTGGCGCATATCAGCGGCTTGCGCGCGCATTTTTTCTATTTTGGCAACGATTTCCTTTTGCTTGACAAGTGGTGGTAAGGGTATCAAAATCTTTTCCATCTCTTCTTGGGTTATTGCCGGATAGGATCCACCTGTCATTCTCTGCTCAAATTGTTTAATCCCACAAAACGATTTTAGGAAAAGCAAAAGAAAATTCTTGTCTAGTTTCGGTGATACCTTATCAATGACAGAGAATCCACTTGAAGCAACACAATTATCGTAATTCGCACCTACTTTAGCAAAGGCGGCAAGATACGGACGAGTGGTTGAAATAATCAAATCGTCAGATTTTATTATCTGTGTTGCCCTGCTCGGCGCATCGCTCGCTTTAACTGAAGTTGCTGATGTAATCCCAGCTTTTTCCTCGACATCAGAAATTTGAACATAACGAAAATAACCATCTGGGAAATCCGACTCTTTCCACGGCCTCCCAACAAAATGTGCGAGTTGCCCCAATGGTTTACTGTTAGCACGAGAAAGTTGCCGGATAACATCAAAAAAGTCTTTACGATAGAAATATGCATCCCATCGTTCAAGATACTGAAACCTGATTAAAAAGATATTTTGTTTTTTATATTCGGTTTTTCTAAAACCAATCGCATCAAAAAGAATGCCCTCTATTCCTTGTCCTGTTTCAAATGCTTTTTGTAAAAGACCATCTGCTTTTTCTTCTGCTTCTTTCCATGCGACAACTATCTTTTTCTGCTCTGTAAGAGACGGCATGGGGATTTTCAATCCCTCTAAACCTTCGGGATTAACGCGCTTGCGACCGCTTGAACCGCTCACGAGAGAATTGATGAGTTTGTTGAAAAGTGAAGTTTTAAGAATGAGTTGGAGATAGAGCGAATTGATTTTTGTCGTGTCCACTTCGTAAATCGGAAATTCGGAAGTGAACGCAACCTTGCCGTATGTTTCCGGCACAATACCTATTGCGCCGTTGCGAACATCAATTTTAGAATAGACGACATCGCCCGGATGCGCCATAAATACTCGCCCTTTGAGATCTTTTGTTTTTCGCTTTGTCAGTTCGCCGTCAAAATGAATGGAAAGAAGTGTTGGCGTTTCCGCACCTTTGTATTCTTCTGATCTGCGTTTCAAAATCGAACCAAGTGGAACAAGTTCGCTTTCATCCCATTTCCACGAAGGAAGCAAAAAAGATTTTACATCCCAGCGAATCAAATTTTTGTATTGTACGGCGATTGCTTGCATAGTTATTTTCCATACTTATCGGGCGCGACCAAAAACTTCCGATATTCGCCTAGAATGTTTGACAATTCGTTCGGCGTATCCGGTCCCGTCTCGCCGGTAGAGGTGATGCCGACGAATTCCGGCTCGCACATAAATACTGGATAATCAAAATCAGCTCTGGCGCGATTTCGACTTTCGCTTTCTACTTGA
>CAYHMW010000024.1:10245-12914 GCA_964357925.1 uncultured Gammaproteobacteria bacterium | reverse complement strand
AAGTGATAGGGGAAGTGTGATAGGACCCCGCCTTGGAAAAGCGGGGTTTTTGCATTAACAGGAAACTTCGCACAAAGCGGGCCGTCATGGAGAGGGCAGTAGGCCCAGCGTGTGCGGAGATGAATGTGCATATCAGCCCCGTGAGGGGTGATATGCTGTCCTCATGAGAACAAAGCGTCTTAATCACTCCATATATCGGCATCAGTATCATATTGTTTGGGGAACTAAATACAGGAGAAAATACCTAAAGCCATATGTGAGAACTGAGCTTGAGGGTAAACTCTACAGCTTAATCAATACCAAGTACCCTGCCTTGTATATTCAAGCTCTCAATACAGACCTTGACCACATACATCTTCAAGTTGAAATCCCTCCATCTATATCAGTCTCCAACACAGTTAAACGACTCAAATGGCACACCAGTATCCACCTCAAGAAAAAGTTTCTATTCATCAAAAGAATGTATATACAGGGATCAATCTGGAGCATTGGTTTCTTCTCCTCCACCATTGGTCTAAATGAAGCCCAAATTAAAAAGTATATTGAATATCAAGGCAAGGAAGACCTACCCCACAACCAGCGTTTGTTCTCATGACCACAAAAGGAAACTCCGGACAATGCGAGCTCTCAAGCAAGTCTGTCCGGAGAGGAGGTCATTGACTTGCGCCATCGGCCGAGCGCATAGAGCGATCTTTCCTGGGTAGGAGAATCCCAAAACGGTGGATGCTAGGGCCCCTTGAGACTTCCTTGTAACTATGTGAACCCGACAGGGCTCGAACCTGTGACCTTACGGATGTAAACCGTGCGCTCTACCAACTGAGCTACGGGTTCATGTTAATTAAGTGTGCTCCCCGCCTGCAGTCGCCTGAGGCGACAGCCGATGGCGGGCAGGTAGCCAACTGAGCTAAGCATCCATGACTCACTGGTGCCGAGGACAGGACTTGAACCTGCACGGATTGCTCCATACGCACCTCAAGCGTACGTGTATACCAATTTCACCACCTCGGCATGACCGTTGATTATATCAAATTGTGCCCTCGAGAGGATTCGAACCTCTACGTCAGTAATGACACAGCGTTCTGAACGCTGCATGTCTGCCAGTTCCATCACGAGGGCGAGTTGTATAAAGTGCTGCCAGTTCCATCACCCGCCTGCCAGAGCTAGTCGCTCAGGCTTAGCGGGCAGGCGAGGGCGTATGCCTATTATATCAATTTGATTAAGTTTGGGGGTTGATGAGGTTGAGAGGTGGCAATATTATGGTAAAATATGTTTATGAATGATGGGAAAGGGGGTGTTGAGTAATGGGATGGTTTGGAGGTGGTGAAAAGCCGCAGCCCCAGCAAGAGACTCGTAAGAAGTTAGCGTGGGAAGAGGAGTCGGCAGCTGGAAAATATACAAAAGGAATAGAGGCTGCACAAAGTAGACTTTCAAGAGAAGGAACTCAGTTGAGGAGCAAAGTTGTCGATGTGGCTGGTAGGCAGCTTAGAGGTGAAAGTGTGCATCCTGAGCAGCCTCAAGGGGCTGGTGGTACGAGTGGGGGTAAGTTTGAAGATACAAATAAAAGAGCGAATCAGTTTTGGAGGACTGGCCAGCCGGTTAACCGATCAGGAGGTGAATAGGATCTGGAGGTTTTCGGTGGCGATGTGATTCAGTGAGACGGTTTGGCCTGGATATTTGGCTCCTTGGCCCCAGATTTTTGCATTCTTTTTATCGCTTGCGAAGTCTGTCCCTATTAATTTAGCGATTTCGCCTAGTTTTGGCTTGCCCTTTATTACCATAGGGTGGTTTGTGTTTGGTTCTTCGTTTCTGTGCACAAGGTAGATTAACGATAAATTTAATTTGTCGAAGATTGCTTGACGAAGTTCTTTAAGGCCAAGTTCATGCTCTGTGCTAATTTGTATAGATCCCGGATCGTGGTCCGGGATGACGGTGTGGACGCCTTGGGGGAACACGACATCTACTTTGTTGATTACTGTTAGGGATGGAATATAGACGCGGTTCTTGGAGAAGGCATCGATCAGCGTTTCCATGGTTAGCTTTTCGCGAATTGTGATCTCTGCGTTTTTTAGCCCAAATTCATTTGCGACTTCAATTATTGTTTCACGATCAAGATCCTGTGCAATATTGCTTCGCACAGCCAGGCCTCCCCGAAATTTTTTTTCAATGTTTACATTTGGCGGGTTTTTATTGATTCTGATGCCGTTTCGCTCCAGAGCTGCACGAATGCGGCCTGGTGCGTCTAATCTATCCACATCTGTTATTAGGATTAATAAGTCTGCGCCACGAGCGACTGAGAGGACCTCTCTCCCTCTCCCCTTGCCCTCTTCAGCCCCCTCGATAAGCCCTGGGACATCGAGAATCTGAATATTTGCGTGATTGTATTTCATCATTCCTGGGATAACAGTAACTGTGGTGAAGGCGTAAGGGGCGATTTTACTCTGTGCATTTGTCAAGGCATTAAGAAGGGTGGACTTCCCTACCGATGGAGGACCGACTAGGACAATTGTTGCGTCTCCTTGTTTTTTGACAGCATAGCCTCCCCCGCCACCACCTTTTCTTGTTTGTGAGTCGATTTCTTTGGCCTTGAGCCTTGATAGCCTCGCTCGGAGCTTACCTATATGATGCTCTGTCCCCTTGTGATAAGGAGTTTCTCTTATTTCTTTTTCGAT
>CAYHMW010000024.1:0-10145 GCA_964357925.1 uncultured Gammaproteobacteria bacterium | reverse complement strand
ACCCGTAGTGATTAAGTCTTCGGAGTTGATTTGTGTTTCCGAAGAAAATCGGCTAGTATGGAATTGGGTGACTGAATCAAAGTTGTGTACTAAGTGCAAACAAGAACTGTCACTAATCGAATTTAGTTGGAAATTAAAAGATGTTCAGTACTCCAGTCATTGCAAGGAGTGTTCAAGGAGATCTATAAAGTCGCATTATTATCGGAACAAGCAGTATTATTTGATTAAAGCAAAAAGACGCAACGACTTTATAAAGCAGACTGGGTACACTTTTTTGAAAAATTATCTTTTGGAGCATGCGTGTGTTGATTGCGGTGAGACAGATATCTTAGTTTTGGAGTTCGATCACAGAAGTCGTGATAATAAATCTGGTGATGTGAGTAGAATGTTGAGGGTAACAGGATCTGTAGAAAAATTAAAAGATGAGGTTTATAAATGTGATGTAAGGTGTGCTAATTGTCATCGAAGAAAAACAGCACATGAAAGTGGGAATTGGAAATTATTAATTGCCTCCGTAGCTCAACGGATAGAGCACTAGTCTTCGGAACTAGGTTTGTGGGGGTTCGAATCCTCCCGGGGGCACAAATTCTACTAGTAGTGACTCTTTTTAGTTTGTGATATTTTGTATGATAGTTTCTTGAAGTTTATATTTGTATCAGGCGGAGTTGTGAGTGGGCTTGGTAAGGGAGTTACCACTGCTTCTTTGGCCCTTCTTTTGCAGTCTCGTGGATTTAGAGTAACCCCAGTTAAAGTTGATATGTACCTCAATATTGATGCTGGGACAATTCGCCCGCAGGAGCATGGTGAAGTTTTCGTAACTCACGATGGGATTGAAACAGACGAGGACCTTGGGCATTATGAGCGGTTTTTACACACTAATCTTCCTCGGGAAAACTACATAACAACTGGGCAGATATACAATGAGGTTTTACGACGCGAGCGTGCATTTGAATATCATGGGGAAGATGTGGAAGCCATCCCTCATGTGACTGATGAGATTATCAGGAGGATTACATTGGCTGGGACTACTAATAAAGCTGATATTGTTGTGGTTGAGCTTGGTGGAACAGTTGGCGAATATCAAAATGGAATTTTCTTTGAAGCTTCGAGGATCCTCCGGTTAAAGCATCCCAGAGATGTAATTCAACTTCATGTTACATATCTTCCTTTTCTTTCAAACATTGGAGAACTTAAGAGTAAGCCGGCGCAAACCAGCGTGCGCATACTAAACGGCATGGGAATTCAACCCGATATTATGGTTGCGAGAAGCCAAAACAGGATCGACCAAAAGAGGCTTGAGCGGCTGGCACTCTTTTGCAATATGCAGCCAAGCCATATTTTTTCGGCTCCTGATCTTAGTACCATATATGAGGTTCCTCTACTTTTTCATAAACAAAATCATCATTTGGCGTCGACTTGTTTGAAACTTTTGAACTTGCCTACGAAGAGTCATAAGACGATTCATAAATGGAAGGCGATGACAAAAAGTGCAACGAAAAAATGGCCTACCAAACTTAAGATTGCGATGGTTGGAAAGTATTTTGTTACTGGAGAATATAGTCTAGTGGACTCTTATGTTTCAGTTGTTGAAGCAATTAGGCATGCTTGTTGGAAATTGCAGGTTACTCCTGTCTTGCACTGGATTGATGCAGAGGAAGTCGAATTGAAGGGTATGAGCGTTCTTGAGGGGTATGATGGTATTGTTGTGCCTCAAGGTTGGGGTAGCCGTGGCACTGAAGGAAAAATTAAGGCGGTACAGTATGCAAGGGAAAACAAAATTCCCTACCTTGGTCTTTGTTTTGGGATGCAGATGGCTGTGATTGAGTTTGCCAGAAATGTTTTGGGTTTTACTGAGGCCAATACAACAGAGGCGAATGAATTAACACCTTATCCTGTTGTGCATGTAATGCCAGATCAGGCGAAGTATCTATCTAAGAGACAGTATGGTGGAACGATCAGACTAGGAGCGTGGCCTTGTAAACTTGTAATGGGATCAAAGTTGAAGGATTTGTACGGCAAGTATGGAGGTGATAAAAGTGAACCTTGGTACCAACCAAGACGAAGTTCAGAATTAAGTTCAAAAAAGGATTTAATTGTTTGGGAGAGGCATAGACATCGATACGAATTTAATAATAAATATAAAGAAAAATTTGAGAAGCGTGGAATGATGATTTCGGGAACGTCGCCGGATGGAAAACTAGTTGAAGCGATTGAACTATCTGGCCACCCATTTTTGGTAGGAACTCAGTTTCATCCTGAATATATTTCTCGCCCCTTGACTCCCCACCCCGTGTTTTTAGGATTTGTGGAGGCGTGTAGAATGAAGGGGTGAAGGTTAAAAATTTTAATGAGTTAGCTACCAATGATTTAAGGCGTGACGCACTTCAGATAATTGAGGCGGGACTTCAAGCTATTGATACTTCCACTGTGATTCATAATGAAGTCAAACTTGAAGAAAATAAACTTTGTGTTGGCGAGAAAATCTGCTCTGTAGACGGGACTAAAAGTATTTATTTAGTCGCAGTTGGAAAATGTGCATATGAAGCTTCTCACGCTTTATCTACTAAATTTGGTGAACGAATAGTTGGTGGTGTTGTGCTTGATGTCTCTTTGCCTGAAAAGTGTGATTTGGGTAGAAATATAAAATGTTTTGGCGGAACACACCCTGTACCAACGGAAATAAACATTAATGCCACTAAAGAAATTGTGAAATTGCTTGTGGGACTAAATGATGAAGATTTAGTGTTGTTTGCTATTTCTGGCGGTGCCTCTACCCTCTTATGTTTGCCAGAGGAAGGTTACAGCTGTTTAGATGAAGAGCTTATACTGAAGGCTCTCTTCAAAGCTGGTGCCGATATTTTGGAGATCAATACAATCAGGAAACATATGTCTTTGGCACGCGGTGGTTATTTAGCAAAACATGCTTATCCTGCTCAGGTAATATCGCTTATTTTTTCGGATGTAGTTGGCAATAATATTGAGTTTGTTGCTTCCGGGCCGACTGTATTGGATACAACAACCGTTGAAGATGCTGACAAGATTCTTGCCAAGTATGGAATACTACAGGCGTGTGATCTCGCGCATTGTGGATTAATTGAGACACCAAAGGATGTCAAATATTTTAAAAACGTAAATAATATTTTGTTTGTGACGAACGAAATGGCACTTGAAGTGATGGAGGCAAAGTCGGTTGCTTTGGGTTATAAAGTTATTAAGAAAAGGTCTGATATGATCAGCGAGGCGAGGGAGATTGGGCAAAAAGTGGTTGAGGAACTGAAGCACACTGATTTGAAATCTGTTGTTTTGTTAGGGGGTGAGACGACGGTGACAATTCATGGACAGGGTAAGGGAGGACGCAATAGCGAGTTGTGTTTGAGCGGACTTCAGATGATTGAAGATGGAATGGTTCTCACTTCTGTGAATTCTGATGGGCACGATAATGGTGAGGACGCGGGGGCATTGGTTGATTATGCTATCAAGCAGAAGGCTCAAGAGTTGGGATTGGAAATTAGTGATTACTTAGAAAACAATGATTCTCGAAGTTTTTTTGAAAAGGTTGGTGGACTTGTTGTGACCGGCGATACTGGGAGCAATGTTTCTGACTTAGTTGTTGGGCTCCGAGTTGGCAGGTGATGTAGGCTCTATTTGTTGGTCATCACCAAGTAATTTTTCTGTGTCTTCGAGTAGGTTTTCTGTAGTTTGATAATTATCATCTGCCTGTTTATCAATTGATTTTAGAGCTGCTACGAGTCCGTCGTCTCTCACTGGTTGTTCAGGAGTTTCTTTGGCCTCTGGATTGCCTTGAACAGGTGCTGCTTGAGCGTTTTGATCGTTTTGTGTTTGATCATCTGTTTGTGGTGTTTGCGTCGTCATATTACTGATGTAGTCTTGCTAGAACTTCTTTATAAGCCTGTTCGTCGTGTTCCTTGTGTATCTGATTCATTATTGCAATGGTTTTAAGTTTGATAGCATCCAGCTCGTTATTAAATATTTTATCTTCATCTATTACGTGATTGAAGACTTCTTCATTTGTAAGTTCTTTATTGTCGTAGTTCTCCCTATAGATTCTTTTGAATTCTTCGTATGCCTTTTTAAGTTTTTGTTCTAAGGCTAGTAATTCTTCTTTGTATTGGTTGGACATAAAATGTATTTTATCAGATTCAGAGTCTGCAGCGAATGGTGAGTATGTCTTCGGCCCAGTGAAGTCTGGCTGTTTGGTTATTGAGATTATGTAGTTGTTTGTTTAAATTTTGCAGTTTACTTTGAAGAAATGACTCTCGCTTTGACAGTTTTATTTTTTGGAATTCTGAACTCGCATGATTTAAGAATTCTTTAATAGATTGGGTTGGTAGTTTTTTATTGGTATCGCCTGCAGCGGTGACTATTCTAAAAAGGTCCATTTTGATTGAGTTAATATAAAACTTTTTATCTCGTTTCATAATTCTAAATATTTTTGGGTAAGCTCTAGCAGCTTTTCGCGAATGATAGGATCCATTATTTCGTAAGTTGTTTTCCCTAAGTTTGGTTTAAAATTGCTCATTGCCATATATTCTACCTCATGCGTGCTTACACGATACCCGCCTCCGTATAGATTTTGCAATTTGCTGCCTTCCTGAATCAGGGCTTCTTCGCAATCGATATGATATTCTCCACCCACAGCTAATATGTTTTTATCGACATCAATGACTGTTTTAATGTAGTCGCTGTATACTTCCCGCGCTCTCCTAAATTCTTCAGGAGTTATTTTTCTATTAAGAACGAAAATCATAAAGAGATTTTAGCATGGTCGGGGTGGCGAGATTGCTCGCCTTCGGCTCCGCTCACATTTTGCTATGCAAAAAGATGGCGAATTCACGTGTCGGGGTAAGCAGAGCTTGGCCCACGCCAAAGCTTCGCTTTGTCGGGGTAGGAGGACTCGAACCTCCGGCCTCCTCGTCCCAAACGAGGCGCGCTACCAACTGCGCTATACCCCGCCTTCACTGCGTTTCGGCGAGGCAAGCCCGCCGCGATAAAGCGGTTCTCACGTATTTTAGCAGATTTAGGAGGATTTTGGGGTGAGGAAGGATCTTTTGATGTAAACATAGAAGTAGCCGATGATAATGAGAAGAAATCCCGATATTACGAGGGCCAAGGGCCAGCCGATTGTGTCTGTGAAGTATTCTGCTGTGATTTTTAAGATATAGCCCATTAGATAGAGTGTTCCAAAGATTAAGAATGACTGGCTTTTTACGGTGATGCTCACAAAAATTGCCCCGAAAACGACAAGTGGGTAGATGGCTTCCCAAAATACATTTTGATTTGGAGTCCAGCCGCCGAGGGCAAAGATTGGTGCAAGAATCATATTGATGCCAAAGAAGTTTAAGAATTTTGTAAATGTTGGCCTTTTAATTGATTTGAAATAATTTCCAAGGGCTATGAAGCTCGTGCCAATCGCTAAAACTCTGTATTCGTTTAATTTCAGAATATTGGCTGTTTCTGTGAATGAAAAATAATTAATGAGGTAGTTTGTGGCGACAAAATACAGCCATGTTCCTGCAATGATTGTGAAGGCGAGGAAGAGATCACGCTTGACTACGAAAAAGGAGGTTGTGTAAAAGATTACTAGAATGCCTGAGATTATGCTTTGGGCGAGGAAACTCCCTGCGTTGACTCCCTGGGTATCAAGTAAGGTGTATAGGCCCAAGGGGGCTAGAATGAAAGATAATACATGGAAGACTGGGCTAATTTCTTTCGTACGATTATCGGTCTGCAGGACGATACCTAGGATGTATGCTGCTATGGAGGAGCCAAGAGTAACGAGAATTTTTGTGGGATCATTAAAGTCTGACCAATTTTGAGCTATTAGAATTACTATGCCTATGAGAATGATTATTCCCCCGATCGCATATAGAATAGTTCCAATTGTAAGATTATGGAGAGCTGATGTTTTTTGCTTTGCGCTCCCCCCTTTCTTGAAGAGAGATAAAACCTCGTTTTGCGTTACGCTACGATCTTTAATTAACACTGCCAGGCTTTGGAGTGTTTCCTCTTTGTTTGGCATTTAGTTTTTAATCCAACCCAGGAATGTGATATTTAGATAATTATCAATACCTGACTGTAGATTTAATTCCTGGCTAATTTTTTTGTTATTAACAAGATAGTATTTGTTAAAGGCGTCGTCACCAACTCCTGTCAAAAGTGAGAAGACAGTGAAATTCTCCCCTCCCCGCCTTAGGTTGAAGCCATCTGCAGAGATTGTATTTGGATCGAGAGTATATTTGACCGCTTCCTCGAAAGATATGCTTGTGCTTTTATTTTCTGAAATATCATGCATGAAGAGTTTTGGCTCGATAATTTCAAGATATATTTTGGGCTCTGGAATGGTGTCAAAATATTCCGAATTGTCGAATTTTTCTACTTTGCCATCTGTAACTCTGTATACGGTCTTTGATCGATATGGATCGTTATCAACTGCGTAAATGAAATCGTATGAAGTCGTGCTTGCATTTTTTGACATTTGGATTGTCACAAAGATTGCGGCGACCATAAAAAGTGGAATAAGGAGGGCGGTTACAAGAGTGATATTCTCGCGAAGGAACTTCATTGGTTCATTATATAGCATGTTACACTGAAATATGAAGCCTGCCTTTTGGATAAAATTGCCTTTTGTTTTAGCTTTCCTTTTATTTATTTTCATTCCTTGTTGGATTTTTTTGATTGCACCTTGGTTAATTTCTATTCCATCTGATTTTGAGTATAAGGCTGATGTTATGTCTACTGATAATTTTTACGATGACGCTATAGGTGAATTTTCTGGCGAGGTCGCTTCCAGTACTTATTTCACTTACAAAGTAGATTCAATGAAGGACGGTAAACTGTTAATTAAAAATGTTTTTGATGTTAGTAAGCCAGATGGAGAACCGATATTTTCAGTTGAGAGGCTTTATGGCATTAATCCAAGTACAGGTAAACACATTCTTGGGTTTGGAGATCATGATCGGGAAGGTTACCTCTTCGCCCCGCGAATGAAAGGCGTTTTGAAGCAAGCGACTGATAAAGCAGAATTTACATATTGGCATGTAAATTACGATTCTCCTGCCTTAATGAAATTTAAAGCTGAGGAGGACATATTTGGGTTGAAGGTCTATCGTTACGAATCAAACTATATGGCTGATCAGACTGCCAATCTCGCACACTTGCCCGATGTGGGGGTTACTCGTGGAGTCAATCTTGATATCAATCTTCAACTTTGGATTGAACCGACTACTGGCAAGATGGTTAAATATGAAGATTCCACTCAAGCTTTTTATTACGATCTTGCTACTGGTCGCAGGCTACACCCCTGGAATAAGTTTGCTAATCGATTTCGCGATGAATCTGTCGTAAGCCAGGTAAGAATTATTGAGGACGGAAGACAAAGACTAGTATTTTGGGGAACTATTACCCCTTTCTTTTTTGCTACCGTTGGGGTTGGTCTAGTTTTTTTTGGTTTCGCCAGAATATCTGATTACGGGAAAAGCACACTATTTTTTCCACTACTTGTCGTTACAGTTTCTTTTGCAGGGACTATTTTTGTGTGGTTTTTTGTTCAGGTAAACATAAACAGACAAGCAAGAACACAGTTTGAATTTGATGCCGGGTTAATCCACCAGAAGATTGAGGACCGATTCGAAATATATTTGAATTCAATGCATGGAGCACACAGCTTTATTACCACTTCTGGTGTAGTCACTAAGGATGAATGGAGTTCTTATGTTAACAATATTCAGATGCAAAAGAACTATCCTGGGATTACTGGATTAAGCTTAAATGAATATATCGCTGATGCTCAAAAAGAGTCACACATTTTGAAGGTTCAAGGTGAAGGTTTTTCTTCATATGCAATTTGGCCTCATGGGCAACGCGAGATATATGTGCCAGTTACCTATATCGAGCCATATGATGATCTCAATAGACAGGCCCACGGCTTTGATACTTTTTCTGAGGAGATTAGGCGTGAAGCTATTATCCGCGCCCGCGATAGTGGTGAGCCGGCTATGACTGGAGCCGTGGCCTTAGTTCAAAAAAAACAAGATGGGACACACCCCATGGGTTTTCTAATATTTGATCCCGTTTACGACGAGAAAGAGGAAAGCTCTTTAATTTCCTTTGTTGCTGGAGTATTTAAGATCGATAGTTTTATGCATAGTGCTTTTAATGTTCAAACCAGCCTTATTAATTTAGAGATATTTGATACCGCGGAAGCTGAATTAGCTGAGAAGTATCGAGTATATGTTTCGAATCCTGACTTTTCGATCAACAATAAGTCGTATGCTCCCCGGTTTAGATTAGTTAGAAAATTGGAAGTAGCCGGGCATACCTGGAATTTGGTGTATTCCTCTTTGCCAGGTTATTCAATAGGTTTTTCACAAGAAAATTTTCCTTTTTTTATTGTTTTGGACGGTAGTTTAATAAGTGTGTTTTTGGCTCTTTCTGTTTATGCACTGTCTTCTTCTAGGTCGAAAGCGATGAAATTGGCTGATGAGATGACGACCGATGTGAGAAAAAAAGGAACAGAAATCGAAGTGGCCAATAACCAACTTTCAGAAGAAGTTAAAACCAAAGACAATGCACTTTCTGAGTTAGAAAGGAAAACTATAGAACTTGAAAGGGTCAATAAAGTGATGGTCGGGCGCGAGCTTAAGATGATTGAGCTTAAAAATGAAATCAAACGGTTGACTGGTGAAGGAAATGAGTGATTTGAAGATTTATTTTTTCAATGAGGGAAGGTGTGGGCTAGGTGGGACTCGAACCCACATCCACTTTCGCGGACACGCTCTTAAGGCGTGCGTGTATACCGATTCCACCACTAGCCCGGATGTAGTATTATACCAGCATGAGGAATTTGCTCATATTCGTTGTCTTGTTTATTGGGATTGTTGGCGGAATTGTCTATTTGGGAAGGGGGCAAAATAGCTCTTCCGGCCCCAGTGTGAATGGTACGCAGCAGCAGGTGGGTAGTATTCCTGAAGTGACTGATACTGACCATTTTGTGGGCAATCCTAATGCAAATGTTGTGATAGTTGAATATAGTGACTTCCAGTGCCCTGGGTGTAAAAGTGCTTACCCTGTAGTTAAAGAATTAATTGTGAACAATATTGAAAAGGTCAAGTTTGTGTATAGGCATTTTCCCCTTACGACAATTCATAAGCATGCTGAATCTGCTGCTTATGCCTCTGAAGCTGCTGCTAAACAAGGGAAGTTCTGGGAGATGCACGACAAGCTATTTGATAATCAGGACCAATGGTCCAAGTCGAAGGACCCAGTTGTGCATTATCTGAATTATGCAGCAGATCTTCAATTGAATCTGGATCAATTCTCAACTGACATGGAGAATCAGGAAGTTAAAGATAAGGTGGCTCGTGATCTTGAGAGTGCATTGGCTGCAAATTTGCCCGGGACACCGAGTTTGTTTGTGAACGGCGGTAAATATGATTTAAACACTGGGATAGCTCCATTGCAGGGGCTTATCGATCAACTTGCAGGTGAGGATACAAGTGTGGCCACAGAATCTGGGCAACCAAATTAATACCACTTGACCCCACTTCGCTGAAGCTTCGCGGGGCACGCATATCCTGGGTATTGACAAGGTATTCTTTTTTAGAATAGATTGGATTATGGCTTCGAGAAACAGTGTGGGAATGCACGATTATCTTCATTTTCTTTTAAGGATTGCTCTTGGTTTCGAGTTATTCTGGGCTTTTGCTGACAAAACTTTTGGGTTAGGTTTTGCCACGACACCAGAAAAATCTTGGTTGGCGGGCGGTTCTCCTACTACTGGTTTCTTAAAGGGCGCGGTAAAGGGTCCCTTTGTTGATTTTTATCATGGGCTCTCCGGGCAGCCGTGGGTGGATTACTTATTTATGGCTGGTTTATTTGGGATTGGTTTGGCATTTCTACTAGGTATAGCCATGAGATTCGCTTCTTATATGGGTGCGTTGTTGATGGTGCTTATGTATTTTGCACTTTTTCAGCCAGCAAATAATCCGATCGTTGATGGTCATTTGATCAACGCTATTGCATTCTTGATAGTTGGTAGCTCGAATGCCGGCGAGTTTATGGGACTTCAAAGTTGGTGGAGGAAGACTTCAGTTGTAAAGATGCTTCCATTTTTGGCATAGACTTCG
>CAYHMW010000023.1:0-13396 GCA_964357925.1 uncultured Gammaproteobacteria bacterium | reverse complement strand
TCACGGCGGGCGTCTGAAGAACGTCAGATTCGGGTTCGATTCCTGACCTCAGCACACGCGCGGCATTAGCATAGTGGTAGTGCTCCTCGTTGCCAACGAGGTTGGACGGGTTCGATTCCCGTATGCCGCTCCACATTTTTCATATACAATTAATTCACAATGGTAGAAGCACCCACCCAATTTAGACTTAAAACGCCAATTGTTTCATTCCGAAGAGGTAATCAGGAGCCCCCAGAATCTCGCCGCCGAATGCCAATAAAACTACTCACACCAAATGAAGAAATGAACCTAGAGCGCCTGACTAAAAGAATCTCAACTACGAACGGCCCACAACACCAAGCTGAAATCGCAAGGATGAATCAACAACTCAATATTGCCGTAAATAATCGCATTCTCAGCAGGCCTCGGGCTGAAAATGTCCTTAGACAATCAAACGGAGTTGCTAAAAACACATTAGATCCCAGCAAACACTAATAAAATGACCATCGACAAAATATACTTGGGTACCTGGCTTCCTCGCACTCACCTCCATTTAATGGAGCTTTACGACTTTTTCAACGATCCCACTCATACCTCAAATCACGATAAAGAAAAACTTAAAGAATTTCACACTAAACTCGGAATCATCAGTGTTGAATTCCAGGGCAATCCTAACTTCAACTCGATTAAGCTTCTAACAAAAGGCATTACGACAACAATCACAGAAGACGGAATAATCCTCCTTATGGTTGATTCAATCGATAACATTAACCAAAACCTCAAAAATCTCGAGGAATTTTTTTCTGAAAAACTTGGTCCCGCAATTGCTTACATCTTTAGTAGGGGAGCACCCTTGCCACAAACCCTTAAGCACCTTAAAGAAGTGTACCCAAGAATCTTTGTAGGAAAAAATATCACCACTAAAGACGCAGAAGAAATATTTCATAAAAGAGGTGTAAGCCTCTTAACATCAAAATCAACAGAAGATATCAAAATTTTCTATGGTCGAGATATCGACATTCTCAGTTTAACAAGCAACGTAAAACCTAAAGATTTTGACGATCTCATTGAAAACGCTGTTTTCACAAACGCATTTCTCGAGCTTCTCAAGCGCTATCTCCATGCCCATCGTGAAATTTGGGAAGATATATCCACCATTCGTCTTTCCAAAAACACAAGCTACAAAGAATTCCCATTAATCAGAGAGCGAATCCTTGATTCACTCCAAACAATCTCATTTATAAAGACTCGACTTCAACAAATGAAAGATATTCATTCAGCCAGAAATCACATTATTTCGGCAGGCATAAAGCATAAGCTTACCGAGCTTGGTTTTGAAAACTTCAAAATACTGGAGTCCTCATCACTTTATTTTGAGAACTTATGGCAAATGACAGAGGATTATGCCAATAGCACACTAACGTTATTTGAATCCCTTGTTGAAGAAAATGCCCAAAGAGAAATAAGACTTCTCCAACAAGTTACAGTTCTAGGAGCAATAGTTGGATTTTTCGGAATGAATATTGCATTTCCCTGGGAAGAACGCTGGCCAGACGTTTTCGTAAGCTCATTTGTCATTCTCGTAATAATTGTTGCACTCATGGGTTCCTTCTACCTAATCATCAAATTTACGATCCAAAACAGGCGATTTGATATATCAAGACTAGAAAAACCTCAATCCCACCTCTCCCATTTATAATATCCAGGAATTTTTGGTAAAATACATCCAAGCTCCCGTAGGTAAACGGATATACCAAGCCCCTTCTAAGGGTTAATTCGAGGTTCGATTCCTCGCGGGAGCACCAGGTGCGCCTGTAGCTCAGGGGTTAGAGCAGTCGCCTCTTAAGCGATTGGCCGGAGGTTCAAATCCTCCCAGGCGCACAAAGTGGAATGACAAAATGTGGTATCCTATTGCTAAAATACCAAGCTCTAAAACCAAATGTACCCTAATAACACAATTGACCAAGTCGAAGAATCCATCATTAAACCAAATATAGTTTTTAAAAGCGCAATTCTTGTCTTCTCATTCATGGTCTTCGTTCCAATCACTCTTGCACTGTCACTCTATACTCTCTTCTCCGTATCCAATACAAATAAAAGCTCTTCGGTGCTCGCCTCAAAAACCCAAAACAATACACCTATTCTCTCATTCTACGAATCAAGCTTCGCCTCAGTCGACGGCACAGCACAACCATCTGACGCCCGCGAACATATAATTCAAAATTACCTTAATACCTACAACTCACCTCTTTCCTCACATTCCAAATTTTTAGTCGAAACTGCAGATCGCTACGAACTGGATTTTCGTTTGCTTACAGCCATTGCTCAACAGGAGAGCAACCTTTGCAAAATTATTCCAGAAGGGACCTACAACTGCTGGGGATGGGGAATCCACAGCCGTGGCACGCTTGGTTTTGAATCATTCAACGAAGGTATCGAAGCTGTATCAAAAGGCCTTAGAGAAGAATACCTTGACAAAGGGTTGACAACTCCAAATGAAATAATGACAAAATACACTCCTTTAAGTAATGGTTCATGGGCAGAAGCTGTCAACACTTTCATGGAAGACATGGAATAAAAGCGTGTTTTTATAAATGAACAACTGGTACGACGATTACGATTATGCTAAATATTGGAACACTAGAGAGTACGAACATAGAAGCGAAGCATTAGCACTCACGAGTTTCCTTGCCAAAATACCTCATATTAAAACCATTGCCGATATTGGTGGCGGTTACGGACGACTTTTCCCATATTATTCCACGCGTGCAAAAACAATCCAACTTCTTGAACCCTCCAAAAAACTTCTAAAAGAAGCTCGACAAAAACTACTTCCACCTAAAAAAACTAAGCTTAATTTTATCTTCACAGACATTAAACATTCCCACAAAAAACTAAAAAATATAAAGGTCGATATGATCATAATGATACGGGTAGCACACCATTTAGACGATATCGAAGAAGCAATCAGCATAATCAGTAAAATCCTACCTTCAAAAGGTCACTTAATTATGGAGTTCGCTAACAAAATGCATGGTAAAGCAATTTTCCAAAACCTCATCAAAGGTAATTTAACTTTTCCTTTAGACATTTTTCCGAGTGATATATCACCTAAAAATCCCCTTAATAAGGGTATACCATTCAAAAATTATCACCCCGAACTAATAATTGAGGTATTAGAAAGATATGGCCTAAAAGTAATAGAGAAGCGCTCAGTCTCAAATATTAGACTCCCATTGCTTAAAAAAATTTTTCCTATTAATTGGCTACTTCTCGTTGAGTCGCTTATGCAAAAACCTCTTGCAAAATACTATTTCGGCCCATCAATCTTCATATTGGCCCAAAAACAGGGATCTAATTGACAGACCTGTAGTAATATGTTATAGTATGACCACGTTCACAGGCTGACTGCTTTTTAGTAGGAGGCGTGCGAATTCGAGCGAGCCCCCCGTTCTAGGTCACAAACTGTGATTTAGACCGGGGGGTTCCTTTTGTTATGGACATACTACTACAAATCAAAATACACTTATAGCACTAAATATTGTTCATATACACAAATATTGCTCAAATTCATGGTGCTTTAGACCAATTTCAACCAGATAGACTACAATTTAAGGTATGTTTTACGTTTACGTTTTGCTCGATAAGAACAATCATTTTTACATTGGCTACACTAAAGATCTTAAAGAAAGAATTAAACTTCACAAAAAAGGCAAAGTGTATGCAACGAAAACAAAACTACCAATCAAACTTATATACTACGAATCCAATTTAAACCAATATGATTCTCTCAATAGAGAAAAATACCTCAAGAGTGGTCCAGGAAGAAAATATATTAAAAACCGATTGAAACAATATCTCAAGCCTCGGGCCAGTTAGAACCATTACGAAAACTTTAGACCTAAAGTAACTTAGTTGGTATAATAGCGAGTAAGATTAGAATGCTGTATGCACAGGGTTCTAACTGGCCAGGGTGGCGGAATTGGCAGACGCGCATGGTTTAGGACCATGTTCCCTTTTAGGGAGTGCAGGTTCAACTCCTGTCTCTGGCACCAATATGCAACTAATATAAGTCGCTATAATTAACACAATGCCCACCCGACACGATCTTATCCATCTGCATAGAAGCAGACATACAGTAGAAAACAATCTCACTCTTCTGTTGCTTCCCTCAATTATTTTTCTCCTAATACTCCTTTCGTATACAATATTCAGCGAAACAGACAAAGTAGCTGCAGCAATTTTAGAAAAGTGACACTCAAACAATTCTTGGTGATACTCCTATTACTTGGATTATTTTTTGTGCTCTATTATGTTAGAAAAAACAAAGATGTTATCAATCTCACAAGACAAACTCCCGCACCTACCTCTCAGCACAAAACTACAATCACCATCGGCAACCATGAAATAGGTATCGATTTGGCAGACACAAACGAAAAAAGGGCCAGAGGATTGGGCGGTATCAGAAATTTGATGCCCAACCAAGGAATGCTCTTTATTTTTAATGAAAAAGACGTCACCCCACCTTTTTGGATGAAAAACATGCTTATACCAATTGATATCATCTGGATTGACGATGGAGTAGTTACACAAATTAACGCCAGAGTAGAGCCGATAGCCCTGCAAACAGCAGACGAAAACATCCCTTTAATCATTCCAGCAGAACCAATAGACTATGTACTCGAAGTCCGAGCAGGTTACACAGAGCAAAATCAAATTACAGTTGGCGACAAAGTTATCATCCCCGATTCAATAAAGTAGCATCTTCCCAAATTAACCTGTCTCATTTACTATAGTCGTAGATAAAGTAAGGAGGTATTTTTTGAAACAAAAATCAGTCGGCTTCCCGCGAAGCATGTTTAAGCTTAGGAAGCTCAAAGCGGACACTCTCTACAATCTCTGGTACTACCGCTATCATCACAACAAGCATCGCAAACGAAGATAGCAAAAAAAACACCCCGCCAACTAGGCGGAGTAATTATTCCTCCAATTCGTGAACGCCGCCAAACGCGATCCTGTCTGGGACATAATCCCGCGCACTCAACATGTTCGCAGATATTAAAGTAAATTCACCCCACTTCTTATTAACTGAATCCACACTCAAAACCAATGCCTCTTTCTTTGGTAAATCATCAAACAAAGATAGCTGCATCGCGCCAATCGGAGAAAGACCAAAAACAGAAACCGAAAGCGTATGAACCGACTTCGTGCAACCACTCTGCAAAAGAATCATCATCGCCCTCTTATATAAATCCCGGCTATCAAACATTGGTTCCGAAAAGCTCACTCCATGATGCCAAAACGACCGGTCACGATAACTTATTCCTATATGCACACCAGATGCAGATAACCTAGCACGTCGCAATCTAAATCCAGTTTTACTTACTAATTTGCATAAGATCGGGCAGAGATCGCGTCGTGCCGCAAAAGGTTTGGGAAGTGAATACGAGTTGCCATAACTACGACGAGTTTGCTGCACCGCATCAACCTCCCACCCTCGAAGCCTCATCGCCCAATATAGTGAGTTTATAGATCCAAAAGCAGCCTTCAAACGAGAAATCGAGGCATCATAAAAGTCATTTACACCATAAATACCCACTTTATTTAACCTGGCTGCATTTCGATGAGCTATTCCTGTCAAATCTGTAAGGGCAAGCTCAGCATAAACTTCTCTAAAATTTTGAGCGTTAATTTCATCGAGCCCATCTGGTTTATAAATACCAGCCGCCACCTTTGCCAAAAATCTATTTGCTGCAATCCCTATTGAAACTCGTAACCACTCTCCAATTTCACTCTTAACTCTCTCCTTAATTTCCCTCGCCGTATCCCACATTCTGCCTGCCTGCCCGCCTAAATGCGCAGCTTTTGGCTGGGTCATCCCGCACGAAGATGCGGGATCTATACTTCTCTCCAACGCCGGATACCCCTCCAAATCCAGTACAAACTCATCAATTGATTTCGGATTAAAATTATCAGTATAGGAACTCACAAGCTTTCGTAACTTTAAATGGATATCCCTGTACTTCCGCGGATCAGGAGGCAAAATCACAAGTTTTGGACACAACGCCTTTCCTTCAAAAACTCTCATACCAGTCTTTATGCCATAAGTCTTCGCTTCGATAGAAGGAGCCAATATGCACCCTCCTGGGCTGTCATAGGCAGCAACCGCAATCGGTTTACCACGCAAAAGGGGATTAGCCTGCTGCTCAATCGAAGCAAAGCAAGAATTGAGGTCAATATGCATGACAGTTGAGGGAGCGATGTTAAACTGCAATTCCATCTGAGATCTCAGTCAATTTCCAATACAAGTTTTCGGTATTCAAAACCAATCGCATAAAAAGCGTGTTCGCAACAACAGAAAACACATGATAAAGCGTCCGTCCCTCACGATAAGTATGATGAAGTCCAATTTTCGAGACACCATAAAGTCTTCCGTTCCACACAACACTCTTCGGAGCCACCCGTCGCTTAACGCTATCAAAAGTAAATCCCACAGTTACGAGTTCATCAATTTTTTCAACCATTAGTATTTTATATACCCGAATATTATCCGAAGTCAATAGTTATTAGGGACTTGACAAGTAATAAGCAGAAATGAGAAATTTAACTATGCCTAAAAAGAAAAGTTACATTCTTCAAGCTCCCAAAATAGATCCAAAGGCTATCTTTAATCTTTCTATCCTCACAATGGTTCTTATTGCACTATACTTCCTTCTTGTAGGTCCACAAAGTTTTTTTCCATACACACTTAAGGCAGAAAAAAGAAAAGGAGAAAGTACGATTAAAGTGTCGGAAACCATATTTGCTTTAGATGCACAAAACAAATCAGGAGAAACAGGCCTCGCAACCTTTAGCACTAATGGAAATTTTCAAGTTTATCTTGAAATGAAAGGAGCGCCTTCTGCTTCTCAACCAGCCCACATACACAAAGGGGCTTGTGAGAAACTTGGTGATATTGTCTACCCACTCACAAGCGTTGTAAACGGAACATCAACCACAGAACTGCAAACCACAACAGCCATGCTTAAATCCAAATTACCCCTTGCCCTTAATGTCCACGCATCAGAGAAAAATCTTGCTAAAAGTGTAGCTTGTGTCGACCTCAGCTTCTAAATTAGTATCGAGAAAGTGGAGTAAAATCCGCTACGCGTCCGCAATTATATTTACTTCAATCTTGGTTGTTATGATACTATCCCCAGTCAAACATCTTAATGATACTGCCCTGAAGCAAATTCAAAAAACTCCTTCCCCTTTAACCACAAAAACCACACCCAAACCAATAATAGAAAATACTGCTTCACCAAGTGGAACATTAAATCCCACAAGTCTTGAAAATCTCAGGGAAGCAGTACAAGTCTCTTCAGAATCAGGGATCGTCATCCTCCCAAAGGACCTAAAAAATAAACCTGGGGTAAAAACCCCAGGTTCTTAATAACCACTACGTTAGCACTCGCTTATACAGCGAAATCCCCTTATGCCCATTCTGCGATACAAAACGACTGTATTGCACCGGATCGGTGAACCCGCGCCTTTGCAGGCGTCCACCTTTATCAATAAACTCAACCACTAGATCGGCAACACTTACATTGCCATGATTTTTCCTCACCTGGCCCCAATCAGATGGGGGATTGTCTTCCAAGTGGGTTAAACCTAAACCATTACCATTTGGCATTCTGCAATCCTTTCCAACAAAAAAAGAGCGATGCTTTGAACACGTATTATCTCAAATTTACCCCATACTAGTCAACAAATGCTACAATACACGTGAAAGATTATGAAATACACCATAATCGTCATGAGTTTCATTTTTGTCGCAGCAATTTCCTTCACAAGCGGGCTCTCTTTAGGTAAAGCAACATATCCACGCTTTATCTCAAACACACCCACACCAGCCCCCACACCACTAGCTCAATATTCAATCGACAACTTGTCTCAAGCCAAATTCGACACCGGTCAGATCAAACTCGGAGAAGCAGAAAAGAACGCTTCAGACATCTTTACCACACATACATTTTCTTTCAAGTTCAATCCAACTCCGACAGAAAAAGATACAAAGACAACTACAGGGCAAATAAATTTACCCATCAAAGAGGGCAAGTACCCAATAATTATAATGCTCAGAGGTTTTGTCCCAGATGACACATACTTCACAGGTCTAGGAACAAGAAACGCAGCGAAATTTTTCGCCGAAAATGGTTATATCACAATAGCACCTGATTTCCTTGGATACGCAGGGTCAGATTCCGAAGCAGGCAACATTTTTGAAACCAGATTCCAAACCTACACTACAGTCCTCAATCTAATAAACACCATTAAAAACGGAGGCTTACCCGCCGACTTGTCCGCCGAAGCTTTAGCGAAGGAGGAAGCCTCGCGCGTAGGCTGGGACAACCAAAACCAATTCATCTGGGCACACAGCAATGGCGGCCAAGTTGCGCTTACCGTCTTAGCCATCACAAAAGCGGAGATCCCAACGGCCTTATGGGCACCTGTCACCAAGCCTTTCCCGTATTCAGTACTCTACTACACAGACGAAGCAGAGGACGGAGGCAAGTTTCTACGGAGCGAACTCGCAAAATTTGAAAGTATTTATGATGCCAGCAAGTTCTCTTTTACAAACTATCTGGAAAACATCAAAGCGCCCCTCCAGTTCCACCAAGGAACAGGGGACGATGCCATACCGATCGAATGGACAGAAGACTTAGTTACATTATTAAAGAAACAGGGTCTTGAAGTAGAATATCAAAAACATGCAGGCGCCGATCATAACATGGCTGGTAGCTGGGATGAAGCGATGAAGCAAGACCTTGACTTTTTCATCAATCACACTGCATTATTAAACTAATGTTAAACAGGAAGCATTCACCCACAGAAAATAGAAGCTTTGGTCGCCTCCTATTCAACCTTACAATAAACACTTTCGCTCTTCTCGTAGTCGAGTACATCCTCCCTGGATTCGTACTAGAAAACATTCAGGCTGCTATCATCGCAGCGATTGTCACGGGAGTTATAAGTACTTTCATTAAACCAATAATACAATTTCTTGCTCTCCCTTTCACGATCGTCACGCTCGGAATCACAGCCTTCTTTATTAATGTCGGTTTTCTAATACTCGTCGCCAAAATTGTTCCAGGCTTCGAAATCGACAGCTTCCTAACAGCAACCATCGCATCCATACTTCTCACCCTGGTCACCTGGTTTCTTCATAAAATCTCCCGTGAGTAAAAATAAAACAACCCATTCTCAAAAGAAACAGGATCAGAAACTTGGATTTCGTACACCAAGCGATTTTCGAGCAAACACTTTCAAATTTCCGAAACCTCCCACTCAAACTTTTAAAGCAAAAATCTTCCAAACCCAGCACAAAGGCTGATTTTGAGATATAATACGCTCCATAATGAAGAAGTCATCTTTGAGGTCGACATTAGCCAAGCTTGACGGGGGCACAGTTCAACTCACACTTCACGTCCCTTGGACAAAAATTGACCTTCAAAAGTCAAATGTTATTGCCGAACTAGCCAAAAACGTTAACGTGCCTGGTTTCAGACAAGGCAAGGCCCCATTAGACAAGGCAATGAAACACCTTGACCCAGACAAAATTATTGAAAACACCATAAATAATTTACTCCCCGAAGCCTATACTGCCGCTCTCAAAGAGCATAGCATTGTCCCTGCAATGTACCCCAAATTCGAGCTAGTTAGCGCAAAAGAAGGCGAGGATTGGCAAATAAGAGCAACGACTGCAGAACTTCCAAAATTTGAAATTAAAGATTACAAAGAAACGATCAAAATGGAAGCCAAAACCAAAGAAAAACAAACAAAAGAAGAAAAAGAACAGGAAGTAATTCGGATACTACTCGAAAAATTTGATCTAGAACCCCCAACTATGCTTATTGAAGATGAAGTGCAAGCCAGACTCGCAAATCTCCTCGAACGACTGGAGAAGCTTGGCCTTGAGCTTGAGGGCTACCTCAAATCAATAAACAAAACCCCAGATACTCTACGTGAAGACTACAAGGCACAAGCCAGGGCAAGTATTAAACTTGATCTTATTCTCGGGCGCATTTCGAGAGACGAAAAAATCTCAGTTGATGACAAAGAGATTCAAAACTTTGCTCATGCTGCTGACGGACACCCCAACCACAAAGACCATAATCATACAATAACTACAGAACAGAAAGTGCTCTTTACAACAATTCTCAAAAGACGCAAAGTGCTAGACGCACTCGTATCACTACTGTAACATTGACCCAACAAGATGAACAACAAAAAAGGCGTACAATTTAAAAACCCACTCGAAGCTCTAAGAGATCTTGGCGGGGGCACAATTGAATCACTGAGAGCAGAACTCCTGAATCCCCTCCCAAGTGAAATTATTGGACAAATTATGGGTTCAAAAACGAACCATGAACCTCTTAGCGGTGAAATAGTCCCAGGCGAAGAGTTAAAAATTAGAGAAGTTTATTCTGGACATCGTAAAGAGACTGAGGCATACCAAGCCCAAATTCGAATAGAACAAACACTTGGAAGAGAAGAAGAAGTATTAGTCGAACGCAGAACAAACGAACTCAGAATCCGGATACATGCGATTCATCAAGAAGTCACTAGAATCGCTGAGGCAACACCGAAACTTACTCAAGAGCTAAAAATCGCAGCATTCAAGGCACCGGTTTCCACAAGTGAACACGATCTAAACGTATTGCAAAACATCTTTGAATTCATACAAAATTTCAGAAAGAGAATAGAACACTCAGGAACCTGGTTAGCAGCAGCAAACAAAAGGGGGAGCAAGAGGAATATGTGGGGCCAAAACTACAAAAAACACGGTGCCAAATATCTCCTGTCAGGTGAACACTACTCTGGTCGTTCTGCCGCCTAACTTTTTTCTTCTTAATGACAACCGTTGTATATCAGGGAATTCCAGGGAGTTACAGCCACATTGCAGCACTTCATCTTTTTCCCAATGACAAACTAGTCGGCAATGGAACTTTCAGGGAAGTTTTCGAATTTCTTAAAAAAGGAAAGGCAAATTACGCAGTTATGCCGATCGAAAACACAATTATTGGGTCACTTAACGAAGTTTATGACCTAATCACTGAATACAATTTCCACATTAAAGCAGAAATAACTCTAAAAATAGACCACAACCTTCTGGGCTCAAGCTCTACGGAACTTAAAAATATCACAAAGGCTTTCTCCCATGAAAAAGCTCTCAGTCAATGCCATACCTTTTTGCATACAAACAGAATAACTCCTGAAATATTCGAGGACACGGCAGCTGCAGCTGCTTATATTTCACTCAAAAAAACGGTGAACGAAGCGGCAATTGCAAGCCAGAGTGCGGCTAAAATTTACGGCCTCAAAGTACTTAAAAAAAATATTCAAGACAACAAGCACAACTACACACGCTTCATAGTCATCCAAAAAACAAATAACTCGAAGAGTGGCACAAAAACTACGCTTATGTTTGTCGTTTCTCATAAGCCTGGGTCACTATTGAAAAGTTTAAATGTTTTTGCAAGCAATAACTTAAATCTGACTCATCTGGAATCAAGACCGGTCCTTGGGAAGCCATTCAATTATAAATTTTATTTGGATTTCGAACATCAAAATAACACCTCACTAGTTGATCAAATAATAATTGCCCTCAGACCACACACAAAACTCATTCAAAAACTGGGAACATATAAAAAGGGTGAGACCATTACTGAGTCTACCAATCTTGACACGCTTGAAACTCACACCTAAAATACCAATACAACCATGCGAAAAACTTGTCTCTTTATCACACTTATGACCCGCTTTATGTGGGCCAATGGTTCGTGGTGAGAGGACAACTAAAGAAAACACCTAAAAAGAAATCAATAAAAAAAGGCCTCTCACCACGAGAGGTCTTTTTTATTTTCAAAAAAGACAAGTTAGATAAGGGTTAAACCAAAGATAGTCAGAATAGAGAAAATGACCGCGAACGCGCTATAATTGTCGTTTAGCAATGAAAATAAATACTAAATATCAACTGTTACATGATCTCGTTAACACCCACTCAGTGACGGGGGATACTGGCCAAATATTGCAATTTTTAAATGATTATTTCAATAAAAGGAAAGTTCAATACTGGCAAGAAGGCTACGGTACGCTTCTCGTCGGCAACAAAAACGCAAAAAAGCTCTTCGCCGCCCATATCGACGAAGTTGGTTTCCAAGTAACCAAAATCGAGAGCGATGGCAAGCTTCGAATACTGCCAGTAGGCTGGATATTTGCAAACAGGCTAGACCACACTGTAGTTTATCTCAATATCAACGACACCAAGAAAAAAGGAGTAATTTTGCACGAAGAGCCGCTTAAACAAGAAAATATAAAATCTTTCAATTCAGTATATCTCGATCTCGGGTTTAACAGCGAAAACGAGGCACGAAAAGCCAATGTCAAAGAAGGTCAAACAGGCAGTTTCCAAAGGGAATTCATCGAAAACGGAACTTCAATTATCGCCTCAAGCCTCGACAATAAAGTGTCTGTCTGGACACTTCTCGAGTTAATTAGCAACAAACCAAGCGTACTAAAAAACAATCTTTTTGCATTTACAACAGATGAGGAAATGCAAGACCACAGCGCCAACGGGCTATGTTTCAAGTATCAACCAGACTTAGCCGTGGTTCTCGACTACTGCCCCATTCACCAAACAGGAGGCAAAGCCGAAGTCTTCGGGATTACGGGCAAAGGTACCATGATTATGTATCGCGGTGGTCAATACATTCTGCATCCACAGGTTCGTGAATATTTTGAAACAAAAATCACAAAACCCTTCCAAAAAGGCTTTATTTCAGAAGAAACCTTGCCCTCTCTTGAGCCAAATAATTTCGAGAATAACGGACACACAAGAGCAGTAAACGTTTGCGTCCCAGCATTCGGCTACCACGGCAGCGCATATAGTCTAAGAAAAATTGATCTCGAAAATTTCTACAAAATGGCTGAGGAAATCTCCACAACTAAATTTTAATGTTTTTAGTTGCTGATATCTTTAACTAAACATATAATTGGACTGTTTGAATCCGTAGCTCAGTTGGCTACCCGCCTGCCAACGCCTGCGGCGTAGCCAATGGCGGGCAGGGAGCGTAAATTATGTATTATACTTACGTACTGCAAAGTATAAAGGACAAAGCCTTATACATAGGTTGGTCCAATAATCTAAGACAACGATTCAAAAAACACAATCTCGGCTTAATAAAATCAACAAAATCTCGAGGGCCATTTAAGCTAATTTATTACGAAGCATGTTTAAATAAAGATAAAGCTGTTGCAAGAGAAAAGTATTTTAAAACAGGTTTTGGCAAAAACTTTTTAAAAAACAGGAGTTAATCTTGAATCCGTAGCTCAGTTGGTTAGAGCGCTTCATTGACATTGAAGAGGTCAGAGGTTC
>CAYHMW010000022.1:0-14597 GCA_964357925.1 uncultured Gammaproteobacteria bacterium | reverse complement strand
TACCCGTATTCATACGGACGGTCGTGATAACTCAAGCAAAGTAGACGTCAGCGAAGTTCGTGAGCTAATCACATCCATGTTTGCCACGGGTAAGCACATTGTGCAAGGCTTTGGCTACGGGAGTTCGGAAGATTTCCATAGGATATTTCAACAAATGGGAATACCGAAAGAGCATATATTTGTCGTAACTGATACGACACCCGAGAACGTGCGAGACACGGTCGCCTCTGCCGGTGCAACATCAATAACAATGAGTATAAGTCGCGAATCCTTTGAGGAATATATGCGAACCGGTCAATTTAGCGATCAGGATGATCAATAACGCATTAACAATCAACCCATCTGCTCGGTGCAGGTGGGTTTTTATTTGTTTATAGCGCCAACTAATATATCAAAGTAAACCTTTTTAAAGTGTTTGACTTCTGTTTAGAATTATGGTTTCATTGCTCGACACTATATATGGAAGAAAACCAAGCAACCTCAACAATTCATCCGATTCCCTCAGTAGGCTTTCCAGGTGAGCAAAAGCCAAAAAACTCTGGCAAAAATTTATCTAAATGGATCATAGCAGTAATAGGTGTGTTAATAATAGTTGTAGTTGGTGGATTCTTTGTCTTTAAGGTCACAGACACAAAAGATTCAGAGGATACCAAGGATGAAGCCGAAGGTAGCAGTTTAGGAGTGTTCACTACCCCGACGCCAATTCCATCACCTACCCCAGCCGCAACCGCTGAACCAGTAGCAAAGTCCGAACTTCAAATCGAGGTCTTAAATGGTACAGGCGTTGCCGGGCAAGCTGGCTTCGTCAAGAGAGAGCTTGAAAAACTTGATTTCGAAAACATTGTAGCAGGCAACGCAGATGAACAGGATGCAGATCGCACAGTTGTAACTTTCAGTTCAAATGTCAGTAAGATCTATATTGATGAAATCACAGCGATGCTTGAGAAACACTATTCAGACGTTTCAACACGGAAAGGTAGTCTCACAGGTGATATTGATATAAAGATTGTGACTGGAAAGACAAAATCAAGTGGTAGCAGTAGCACTAGTTCCTCTGCCACAGCCAAAAGCTCAGCTACTCCAAAAAGCACAGTTGCGGCAAGTCCAAAAGCCTCACCCACACCAACTGCAGGCAATTAAAATGCTTGACACTCTATTGGGGTTATACATACAATTGCGTCAACGATGACAATTGTCGCACCACTTCTTCTTAGCACACTTCTGATTTCCTCCATAGTTCAATCTCGCCCCATCGCTCTGATGGACCAAACACGCCTGGAGGAGAGAATGAAAAGACAAGAGGATTTGAAGGCAATGAGGCAAGATGCAGCAGAGAAAAGAGAAACAAAGAGAGAAGAATGGCGCGAGAAGCTCCAATCACTTAAGGATGAAAGGAAACAAAAAATGGTTGAGAATATTGACGAACGAATAGCAAAACTCAACGATAAATGGGTCGACCATTGGAATCGAACTCTTAAGCGCTTAACCGCGATCCTCGATAAGATCAGCGAAAAAGCTGATGGCGAAGCCGACAATAAAGCAATTGCAAATGCGACCAAAGCAATAGAGGAAGCACAAAAAGCAGTAAATTCACAAGCAGGTAAGACCTATGAAATTACAATTGCAGACGACACTCCAATTGGTCAGTCTGTTCGCTCAACAATTTCAAACTTCCACAACGATCTAAAAGTGGTCAAGGAAGCTGTCAAAAAGGCAAAAGATGCGACGGTTGAGGCACTAAGGACTGTTGTGGGTGCAAATGATGAAGAAAGGAGCGACAAAGATGAAAAATAAGGCAGGTTTTAGTGAAATTACAATTGCACTAATTTTAGCAGTGATAGTTGTAGTCATCAGCTTTTTCATTTTCAAAACCAATAAAATAAACTTACGTGAGCTTGGTCAAAAACAGCAAGTGACAGAAGAAGTTGCAAATGAAGCAGTAATTGAAAATGGTAAATCTGAAATTTCCTCATCGAGTGACATCGAGACGATAGAAACAGAGCTCAACACAACTTTAGCAGGCGACCCAGAAGTAGACACCGAAAGCCTCAATAACGACGCCTCCTCACTCTAAAACTGCCGTGCCCTTCCGTAGCCAAGGTTTACCGCGGCGTAGGAGGGTAGTAACATTAAGGTATGAAACTTCCGGAACTTCCTAAAGAGTTTAATAAGGTTTACGAAACGATAAAGATTGATCTTCCAGGTGGTTTCACATTTGAACCGTCATACCTCACTGCCGGAGCGATAGTCTTGCTTATATTTCTCCTAATTCTCACGCTTGGCCAGCTCCGACACCGATTTTTAGATTGGCACATCAAAGGTTTCCTGCCTGGTATCCTCTTTGGTGTGATATTGACCCTAATTGTCGAAGGTTTTGCACTAGTCGGTGGACATACAATTATAACTTCCGTGTTAGGCTGGAAAAACGCTCCAAAACCACTTTCTGTGGCGCTCGATTCTGGCAGGAAAGAGTTGGCTGACGTCCTTGGTGTAAAGGAAATTTCATTTCCGGAAGGTGAATGCAAAGCCCAAGTAAAAATTGAAAGACAGGATGATGAGGAGCCAACATCAAAATCAGTATTAAGTGACTTCTTCACATTAGATATCGAAGGCAAAGAGATCATCCAAAACCAAATCTGCAACGAGTAATGTTATACTTTTCGAGCTTATGTATGAGACTAAAAAGAGGATTGAAGATTTAGCTCTCCGATTTGAGAGCTTCGAGGCGAGTCTCGGACTTCCTGAAAAAAAGAAAAAGATCGAAGTTTTACAGATCGAATCTAATGACCCCAACCTCTGGAACAATCAGGATAGAGCAAGAAGCATTACTCAGGAGCTTGCAGATTTAAGCTCCTTTGTTGGCGAAGTCCACCAAATGGCTGAGGAAATTAAAGCTCTTTCGGAACTATCATCAGATTCCGAGCTAAGTAACGAGCTCGACAGCGACATCAGGACTCTCGAGAAAAAACTCCAAAAACTTGAACTTCAAACCTACATGTCAGGCAAATACGACAATAAAAGTGCAATTTTTTCAATTCACTCGGGCCAAGGTGGCACAGAAGCCATGGATTGGGCAGGAATGCTTATGCGAATGTATATGCGTTTTTTCGAGAACCGTGATTGGAAATACACAGTCTTAGAAGAAACGGGAGGTGAGGAAGCAGGAATTAAAAGTGTCACTTTTAAAGTGAGTGGCAGTTTTGTCTATGGGTATATGAAAAGGGAAGGTGGTACGCACAGGCTTGTACGGCAATCGCCGTTCAACGCAGATAAACTTCGTCAGACTTCCTTTGCGCTCGTCGAAGTTCTACCTGAATTTACAGATATTGATCTTCCTGATATTGAGATTAAGCCCGAAGATCTAGACATTCAATTCTATAGATCAGGCGGGCACGGCGGCCAGAACGTGAATAAGGTAAGCACAGCCGTGAGATTAGTCCATATACCAACTAACATCAGTGTGACGGCCCAAACCGAAAGGTCACAAGAGCAAAATAGAAAAAACGCAATGGATTTATTGCGTGCGAAATTATGGGTCAGGAAACTCGAAGAAGCACAAAATGAGAAAAAAGAAGTTAAAGGTGACTACACGCCAGCCACATGGGGGACACAAATCAGATCTTACGTCCTTCATCCTTATAAAATGATCAAGGACTTGCGAACAGGCGTAGAGACAAGTGACACTGACGGAGTCCTTGGGGGAGATTTAGATGAGTTCATCGAAGCCGAACTTAAGATTCAAAAATAAGTTCAGCTGTGTTATATTAATGATGCTATGGCTGCTGCTGCAAAAGAGATTGTGAATACTGAATCACCTAAGGTTTCGCCGGTTCTTGAGCCAGACACACCATCACAAAAACCAGTTATGAATAAGCTCCCTGAATTAAAGTTTAAAACCATCGTCCTACCTGTTTTAGTTGGTGTAATTGTCGTAGCAGCAGGAATTGTAACAGGCTGGTTTGCTAGCAACCCCCAGGCTGCATCCACTTCAGTCGGTTCTTCATTGGGAAGCACTATTACTGATAAAAAAGCACCCGGAGGAGAAACAACTGTCGAGGAAGGTGCAGACACAGCAGAAGGAATGCTTAAACTCGGCGGTATCGATGGCGAAGGCACACATTATTTGGACCGCGATCTTGGTCCAGAAAAATATGTTTATTTGACCTCAACAGTTTTGAACCTAGATAACTTTGAGGGTAAAAAAATCCAAGTTTGGGGCAGGACAATGGCCGGCCAGAAAGCTGGTTGGCTTATGGATGTCGGCAAAGTCAAAGTTGTTGAGTAATTAAGGTACTGCCGATGCTTGAATTCAAAAAAGTCAGCAAAAACTTCGGAACCATCCCCGCACTTGAAGATGTCTCCTTTAAAATTGACGATGGGGAGTTTGTATTTATAACAGGTCGCTCCGGTGCCGGCAAAACCACAATACTCCGGCTTATTATTCGCGCCACAAGACCAAGTTCGGGCGAAATTTATTTGAATGATGAGGAACTTGGTGCCATGAAAAATAAAAATGTTCCAAAGCTAAGGCAACGCATTGGCGCAGTATTTCAGGATTTCAAGTTATTGCCCAGTAAAACAGTCAAAGAAAACGCAGAAGTAGCGCTAGCCATCAAAGGGGTAAAGGAAAAAGAATGGAATGACAGGATCGATCATGTGCTTAATTTAGTTGGCCTTTCTGAGCGCGCCAATCTCTTTCCCTCCCAACTTTCAGGAGGTGAGCTTCAAAGAGCAGCAATTGCAAGAGCTTTGGTCATAAACCCTGAAATTATCTTTGCGGACGAGCCAACAGGAAATCTTGATTGGGAAACAACAGAATCAATAATTAAGCTCCTGGACAAAATTAATAAAGAAGGCAAGACTGTAATAGTGACAACGCACAACAAGCAGATCGTGAAGGAACTAGGCAAAAGGGTAATCAGTTTAAAAGACGGCAAAGTAAACAGTGACACAGGTACCACAACAGAAAGTAAAACACACAATAAAACAAGCGCAGCGAAGTCCGCCTCAGGAGGAACAAAATGAATATTCATTTAAAAACTAGTCTGAGCAATATTAGGCGAGCGCCATTCCAAGCCCTAGCCGCCGTTAGTGTTTTGGCAATTACGTTTTTTGTCACAACACTCCTAACACTTTTCGTGTACAGCTCGACACAGATTGTTCACTACTTTGAAACAAGGCCTCAAATTATTGCCTTTCTTCGAGATGAAATAAACGAAGTTGATATAAATTCGCTCCGCAGTAAGCTCGAAAACGATACAAGAGTTAAAAACGTCAAATTTGTTTCCAAGGAAGACGCTCTCAAAATTTATAAAGATGCAACAGCAGACAATCCACTCCTCGGAGAGTTAGTAAGCCCATCAATTTTCCCATCAAGTCTTGAATTCTCAATCATTGATCTTAAGTTTGTTGAAGAATTGGTCAATGAACTGGAAGACAACGCCATTGTAGAAAAAGTAGGTTTTACCGCCAGCATCGGCGGTGAGTCATCTTTGGGCGATGTCATCGATAAGCTGAAGGAAATTTCACTTTATGTGCGCATTGGTGGCGCCATAATAACAGGTGTGCTTTTATCGACTTCGTTTTTAGTATTATTAGTCGTTCTTGGTCTACGAATCACGATAAAGCGTGGAGAGATCGAAAGCCTCAATCTCATCGGCGCTACACCAGGTTTCATTAAGGCACCAGTTGTCTTGGAAGCGATCCATTACGCAGTTCTTGGGGTGCTCACAGGATGGCTAGCAGCAATAATCATTGTTCTCTATACAACTCCTTCAATCATCAATTACTTCAGCCCTATCGAGGTACTGCCCGTTGATGCACTTAAATTCTTTGGTTTGTTGTTGGCGATTCTCGGTGTTGAAATCATTGTTGGCATTCTTATTGCTATTATTGGCAGTCTCTTCGCAGTCTCACGCTCCATCAACATTACAAAGTAATAACTACGTCACTTTGATGTAAAATGAAAATTATGCCAAAAGTGGCTAAATTAATTGCAATTACATTTTTAGGAGTGTTTGTCGGCTTATTAACTCTTGGCAATTCGGTTTTCGCGGAGAACGACACTGAAAAAATGAAGCGTATTACAGACGAAATTGAAAAGTATTCAAAAACTGTACAGGAGCTCCAAGTCAAAGCCGATACTCTTTCAAACCAAATAAAGCAATTTGATGCAAATATTACTTTGACAGAGCTAAAAATCGATCAAACCCAAAGCAAGATTGCCCTTCTTGGTGGTCGGATCGACCAGCTCACAAGCTCACTGCAAGACCTCTCAGAAGCTTTCGAGTCAAGAGTCCTCGAGACATACAGACTATCACGCGTTGGGAGCACTCCTATCCTTTTGATGAGCAGTCGTGATGTCAACGAAGCCCTTATGCGCTACTACTATCTGCAAAAGATCCAAGAAGCTGACCACGAGCTAATCGATAAACTAAAAAACGCACAAACAACCTATCAGGAACAAAAAGATAGCCTTGTGCTTCTAGAAGATGAACTAGCAGGCCAGCAAAAAGTCCTCTCTGCACAAAAAACCGCCAAATCAAGTCTTCTTGAGGTTACAAAAAATGACGAACAAAAATATCAGCAGTTATTGGCAGCAGCCAGAGCAGAGTTTGAATCTATCCAGGCCATTATCGCAGGCCGTGGTACCGAATCTCCCGGAGGACATGTTAATGCAGGGGACAAAATCGCAAACGTCATTCAAGGCCCCTCCTGCAATAGTAATGGTGGCCATCTTCACTTCATAGTAAGTAGAAACGGGGAAGCATTAAACCCTTTCAGCCATTTAAGTTCGAATGTTGAACATCAAAACTGCTCGGGCTCTGGTGAATGCAGTCCAGGAGATAGTTTTGCCCCGTCTGGAAGTTGGCCATGGCCTATTAATTCACCAATCAAGTTTACCCAAGGATTTGGTTCAACTTGGGCAGTGGCAAATACATGGGTTGGACGTATCTATCAATTCCATAACGGCATTGATGTTGTAAACGAGAGCAATCTAGCAGTAAAAGCAGTCCAGCCCGGTGATATATATCAAGGTAGCTTTAGTGGTAGCGCCGGTTGTAGATTAAAATACGTTCGAGTCGACCACGACAACTCAGATTTGGAAACGTTTTACTTGCATATAAACTACTAGTAACTTGCCTTCTCTTTTATAGTACACAGATAATTAATCTTGCTGTATCAATGAATTAATTCATTGATACAGTTGCTCCACCAGTGTGTTTTATTTACTATTAAATTAGAACATGCCTCAAGTATCAAAAAATACTCCAAGAAAAGAGGTGAGCGACAGAATTTACGAAATATACGCAAAAAGTTTACCTAATTCTTTGCTTGATGAACTTCTGACCAAAACGGAAAAGATAATGATTGCTAAGCGAATTTCAATAGCATACTTGCTCGCTCAAAATTATGATTATCGAACAATATCTCAAGTATTAAAAGTAAGCACCTCTACTGTAGGGTCAATTGGTGCTAAGTATAAGTATTCAGAAAGCCTCACAAAAATAATCAACCAACTGCTTGAAAATGAAGTGGCTAATAAACAGTGGCGAAAGTTGGCTCAAGACATTACAGGAATATTTGCAATTCCAGGTTCCAAAGCAGGTGCTTGGAAAAGCCTTAACAAATCATTGAAGTCAATGGAGAAACCGTTTTAATCTAATTTTGTATCGATGAATCAATTCATTAATACAAAGTCTATATCCACACTCTTTATAACGCTCGAACTTGCTAATCCGGTAAAAGTATACGGCCAAGTTCTCATCAATGAATTCAGCTCAAACAACGAGCTTGAATGGGTGGAACTTATTAACACCACAAGTGAAACCGTCGATATAACTAGCTGGACGATCAGCGATGAAAAAAACGACCCCTTTTCACTCACAGGATCAATAAATGGAAACTCTTATTATATTTTCGAGACCCAGACACATTGGCTCAATAACACCGGTGGGGACAGTATAGTTTTGAAAGACAAAAATTCTTCAATAATAGATTCAGTGATTTTTGGCAGAACCGATTCCGTCGTAGGTTCTCCTAGCAAAGATAAATCTGCAGGCAGAGCTCCTGATGGCGGTGGTTCTTGGACAAATAACCTAACTCCTTCAAAAAATCAAAAAAACCCAGAACCAACTCTATCTCCTACTAAACAACCACAAACAACTCCACCTACTGAATCTCCAGAACCAACCACAGTAAACACCCCATCGGCAACTGTTCAAATTTTGAGTGCAACAGATAAACCCACTCCAAAACCATCCCAAAAACCCAAGTCTTATGTTTCATCAAGGGAAACATCGTTAACACCAACAAATGGACCGATAGTTGAGACCGAAAATTCAGATTTACAGTCAAAAATCATCCCTGGAGCAATGATGGGTCTGGGTGCTATATTCATAGGAGCCGCGGCATTTCCCTTTATTAAAAGTGAACTCAACAAAAGAAAAGATATAATCACAAATGACAAAGAAATTCATTAGATTTTGGTTGCCGGTGCTTCTATGGATGTTAATTATTTTCCTGTTTTCCAGTAAACCAACAGGGGACGCAAGCGTTGTCTACTGGCAGGATTTTATAGTCAAAAAACTCGCACACATTATTGAATATGGAGTACTCACAACACTTCTTTACCGCGCCCTTTGGCAGCATACAAGTCGCCGAAACGCAGTTGAATTTGCAATTCTGATTGCTATTTTTTATGGCGTTACAGATGAAATCCACCAAAGCTTCACTCCAGGTCGTGAACCACACCTGCGCGATGTCATTTTTGATACAATTGGGAGCACAATTGCGATCTATATAATATGGAATTTATTACCAAAAGCACCGACGAGTCTAAAAGCTTTGGCGAAAAATTTTCAGCTGATCTAAAAGGCGGGGAAGTTGTGGCGTTGGTTGGCGATCTTGGTTCCGGCAAAACAACCTTCGTTCAAGGCCTTGCCCATGGTTTGGGAATAAAGCGGAATGTAAACTCACCAACATTCATGCTTATGCGAAGTTATGATATTGACGCGACCCTTGTCAAACATCTTTATCACTTTGATCTCTACCGTCTCGAAGGAAGGGTCGAGGAAGAACTAAAAAATATTGGATTTTACGATTTTATCAACCACAAAGACGCAGTTTCAGTAATAGAATGGGGGGACAAAGCCACCGATCTACTACCCCAAAACACAATCTGGATAAATTTTGAGTATTTAAACGAAGCAGAGAGAAAAATAACAATTAAACAATGAAAAATAAAGTCTTAGTCACAGGGGGAGCGGGGTATATAGGGAGCTTCATTGTGAGGCAACTACAAAGTGAAGGCTATGAGCCAGTGATTGTCGATAATCTTGTGGCAGGACACAAAGAAGCCATCGAAGGCTTTACTCTTGAAAAGCTAGATATTTATTCAGAGAAGGATAAGCTAAATGAAGTCTTTCAAAAACACCAACCAGTTGGTGTGATCCATATGGCAAGTTACATCCAAATGGGTGAAAGCTTCAAAGATCCTTCTAAATATTTTCACCATAATTTGGAAACCGCACTCAACATTTTGGATGCAATGGTGGGGAGCAATGTGAAGTATTTTGTGTTTTCAAGTTCAGCCGGTGTTTATGGCAGTCCCAAAGAAATACCAATAAAAGAAACAGATCTTAAAAATCCTGAAAATCCATATGGCGAAACAAAATTGATGATCGAGCGCTTCCTCCATTGGTACGAGAAAGCCCACGACATTAAATATATGAGTATCAGGTATTTTAACGCAGCCGGTGCAGCTCTCGACGGATCAATTGGTGAAGACCACCCAGCAGAAAGCCACTTAATTCCAATCCTAATTTCAAAAGCGATGAGTGGGCAAGAAGCGACAATATATGGCGGAGACTATGGCACAAAGGATGGTACGAATGTCAGGGATTATATTCACGTTCTTGATCTAGCTGAAGCACATACAATTGCATTAAAAGCCTTAAGAGAAGGCCAGCCGTCAGAATCGTATAACTGCGGCACTGGAGTTGGCTATTCCAACAAAGAAATAGTGAATATGATAAATAAAGTCACAGGTCTTGAGTTAAGGATGACAATAGGGCCAAGGCGCCCTGGAGACGCAGACTCCCTCGTCGCCGATGTAGGCAAAATAAAGCAAAACCTCGGTTGGTCTGCAAAACTTGGACTAGAAGATATCATTAAAAGTGCTTACGCTTGGCACAAATCTCACCCAAAGGGTTACGAATCATGAACCTCCACATCGACACCTCCCAAATGGACAGAATCTCAATTGACATAGACAGCAAACACTTCGAAGCCACCTCCAAAAAAAGGAAAGCCCAATATCTGCTCGAATTCATTGACAGTAAGCTCTCAGAGCTAGGTGAGTCCCCAAAAGCCATCACAAGCATTACCATCAACAAAGGCCCCGGTTCCTTCACTGGGCTTCGAGTAGGGGCAACTGTGGCGGCAACACTCGGCTGGTCACTTGGCATCCCTGTTGACACAGAACTTCAACTAGTGTAAAACTTTCCTACCTGAAAAGAGCCTGTCCAATGCCGAATTATTTGGGGTGAATATGACTCTTAATCAACTCAATAGACTAAAACAAATTAATGTATCGCGAAATATGCGCACCTATGCCATTATTGCCCTAGTAATAGCTGTCAGTGGCTTCCTTTACCTAGCTAATAAAAAAGACTCCCCATCTACTTCCGACAATCAAAGGCTAGAAGTAGCAAAAGCTATCGATTCAACTTCTGTAAATGAGACCTTCTCGTTTCCTCTAAAGGACAGTAAGGGAGTAGAAGTAAGTAAGGTCGAATATACAGTAGAAGACACCGAGCTTAAAAACGAAATTCTGGTCAAAGGCAAAAAGGCTAGTTCAGTCACAGGGAGAACTTTTCTGGTTGTTAACATAAAAATAAAAAACACCTATGGGAAATCAATCGATGTGGCTACTCGCGATTACCTTCGCCTTTCGGTCAATGGCAATGAAAGCGAATGGCTTGCCCCAGACATTCACAACGATCCGGTGACAGTACAAGCCGATTCTGTAAAAATGACTCGCTTAGCATTTCCAATAAATGAAACCGACAAGGATTTAAAACTGAGAATAGGGGAATTAAGCAGCGAGAAGAAAATCATACCATTGGATCTCAAGTACCAATAGACAATCAGAATGAATAGAGACTATAGAATCGACAAAATTTCTCAAAAACTACTCAAAGAAATAAAAGGTGCCCTCGCAAGCATTACAGGTTGGGGCAGTCTTGAGCTCTATGTCCAAAATAACGAAGTGACACAAATCACAGTTCGGAATATCAAAAAGACTTCAATCACAAAAGGCAATATCGTAAATAACAAGCAAAAGTAGGACTGTTAAGTTAGTAAATTCATGTTGACAAAGCAGGAAGTTACTGTAAGATTTTTTTAGGAACATAAACTATAGCTTACATAGGCTAATCTGTCCCTAGACCTATAGAGAAACCAATTCAAGGCTATAAAATTAATGAGAATTTAAGGCTGGCCGTAAACGGAGGCTCTCGAATCTGACTAAATGTCGGGGATGAGGGCCTCCGTTTCTTATTTTTAAGAAACGGCAGGACAGATAGAGAACAAAAAGTATTAGGTTCTCGAGAAACAGATACTTAAATAGAAAGGAGGTGAATTATTTATGACAAATCTAAAAAGACGCATAGCAGGAATAATTGCAACTTTTGCAGTTTTATTTAACCTCGCAACTCCAGTCGCTTTTGCCATGAGCTGCACAATCAGCAGTAATGGTTCCGATACCAATAACACCTGCGATTTTACATCTCTTAATGAAGTTGATGTTGATCAAAGTAACGACATGGACGTCGATAACGACGTAGATGTTGCGGCAACTACAGGTGACAATGATGCTGATGACAATACAGGCGGCGACGTAAGCATCGATACTGGGGAAGCAACCGTTGACGTTGTAGTTGAGACAACTGGCAATACTAATGTTGCAGAAGTACAAAACTATGACAACCAAGATTTCGATCTCGAAATCGACGGTAATGGTACCGGCTCAGACAACGATATTGACGTTGACACAACAAATGATATTGATGTCGACCAAGATAACGATGCTGATGTCGATAACGACGTTGACGTAGACGCCGAAACCGGTGGTAATGGTGCCGATGACAACACTGACGGTGGTGTATCAATCGAAACAGGGAATGTGGAAGCTGGGGTTGGTATCACGACCGCAGTCAATGCAAACTCAGCAGTAGTAGGTGCCGAAGATGGAGGCGAAGGCGGAAGTCTTAGTGCCACTATCAGCCAAAACGGTTCTGATAGTGACAATGACATCGATCTCGATCTCTTAAATGAGGTTGACATTGATCAAGACAATGACGCCGACGTCGACAACGACGTAGACGTGGACGGGAGTACCGGAGACAATGATGCTGATGATAACACAGGTGACGATGTAACAATCGACACAGGTGATGTAGAAGTTGATGTGACCGTTGACACAATGGCCAACTTCAACACAGCTGAAGCCTACGGGGGCCTTCTTGGAGATTTTGATCTCTTAATCGAAAAGAATGGTACCGATTCCGACAACGATCTTGATCTTGACTTCACAGATGATGTGGATGCTGATCAAGATAATGATCTTGACGTAGACAACGATGATATCGATGTCGACGGGAAGAGTGGAGGAAATGATTCCGATGACAACACAGGTGATCCAGAAATCACAACTGGTGATGTGGATGCCGATGTTGAGGTGTCAACCTCTGGGAATGCTAACGCATTCAATGGGGAAGTAGACTTTGAATTAGATGTAGATTTCTCAGAACTCATTGATTTATTGAGTGCACTGAGTGCTCTATTGGGTCTATAATCCTATCGCTAAAGTAAGGTGTGTGGGTTTACTCCCACACACCTGAAAAGCGAGACACTAACAAAATTAATAGTTTAATTAATTAAATGACTAAAAAAATATTATCAACATTTCTATCAGTATTACTTCTGTTTCAATTAACAGTGGCTCCTGTCTTGGCTTTGCCTGATCTGCCGGATGTCCCGAGTACTCCGGAACCTACTGAAGAAACTTCTACCCCTGAGACGCCCGACCTCCCAGATAGCACAGTCGAAGATGACGAGGAGGAAGATGTTGAAGAAGTGGAAGACGATGCTGAAGCAAACGATGACACAGCTAGCACGTCAGAAGAAGAAATTGAGACACCAGAAACACCACAAGTCCCAGGTGAAGAGGAAGTTTCAGGAATAGAAAAAGACGGTGAGGTAGGAGACGTTGCTATTGATACAGGAGACGCTGAAGCTTCAGGGCAAATATCAAATATTGGCAATACTAATGCTTCGGTCGAACCAGTCATAAGCAGTGGCATCGGTGGCATTTCAATCACAAATGAAAGTAATGGTACTGGCTCTGACAACACTGGTGCCATCACGATAGAAGACAACTCAAACACAACTCAAATTAATGGCGCCAATTTGGATAACACTCTAATTGTAGAAGCCGAAACAGGAAATAATTCTGCAAGTCGTAATGTTGGTAATTCCAATATTGAAACAGGCGACGCTTCAGTAGCAGGCACGATATTTAACTCAGTAAACACCAACATTGACGGGCTTATGGTTTCAGAATTCAATATCGTCGATGATCATGTAGGCGATTATATCTTGGATCTAGCAGCAGGCTGCATCAGTGGTTGCTCAAATATTGGGATTACAAATACAGGCAATGGAAGTGGTTCAGACAATACTGGCGAGGTGGACCTGACTCTCGACAATACAACCTTCCAGCAAAATGACGCAGTTGTAGAAAATGAATTAGTGTTAACTGCAAATAGTGGAAATAACGTTGTCGATAATAATACCGGTGGAGACAATGCCATTGAGACTGGTGATGCAAATGTAGCTGGAAATGTTTTGAACTTTGTTAACAACAATTTTGCAGGCAATGTAGTCTATGGAGTTGTAAATATCTTCGGTGACTTAACAGGAGACATTCTTGTTTCAGAAGATTCTTTGAAAGCTCTTGGTTTCAGTCCCGACATTGCTTTAGAAAATTCCAAAAACGGAAGTGAAAGCGTAAATCTCGCAGATGTTGACACAACTTATATCGATGAATTTACACAATTAAACTCTGCAGATATTTTAAATAACGTTGTAATCGATGCAACAACCGGTGAAAATAGCACTTCTCAAAACACAGATGGGGATAACAAAATTCAAACTGGCGACACAACGATCGATGCTCAAATTGTAAACATTGCAAATGCAAATTACATAGGAGGGGATTGGTGGATAGTTCTTGTGAATGAAGCAGGCAACTGGTTTGGAAAAATCCTTGGTGTGGACGGGGCAGTAGTTGGCGACAATTTCGCGGCATCACAGGGAACAGACTTTCAAGTTGCTGCCGATGGCACTATAAATATCACAAATGAAGGTAACGGTAGTGGTTCAGAAAACAGTGGGGATGTGGCGACAAGTACGACAAATTCGGTAACACAAAACAATAAAGCCACAATTACAAATAACATTGTTCTCGACGCAAACACAGGTGGCAATAGTGCAAGCAGAAACACTGGAGGGGACAATTACATCGAAACCGG
>CAYHMW010000021.1:0-15265 GCA_964357925.1 uncultured Gammaproteobacteria bacterium | reverse complement strand
GCTTATTGAGTACTTAAGTGATAAGGGTGGGGGTATTATGGGTGAGCTTAAGGATGTTCTTCCTATGATATCTGATGATACGATACTTCGGGACCTGAAAGATCTATTGAAGAAAGGTATAATCGATAAGGAGGGAAGTACAAAGGCTTCCCGTTACGTAATAAGAAATTAGGCGAGCTAATTTCTTGGCACCGCTGACGCGTTGTTAAAAATTAACTTTAAATTTATGATACTGTCCGATCCAAGATTTCTATATATGATTCTTGTCTTACCAACTTTATTTGGTGTTACCCTCGTTGGGGAGGGCGTCAATAAAGTGGTGCATCATGAGATGTATGGAGTTTTAAATATTTTCTTTGGGTTTTTGTTTTTGTTTGTGGTGGGCTTTACCTTCTTTTTCTTCTCGAGTTTGTTGGCTAAATGATGAAATTTAGCGAGCTTTCTGCCTACCTCTCGAAACTTGAAAGCACTGCTTCCAGAAATGAAATTACTGCGATTTTGGCTGATTTATTTAATGAAAGTGACGCTTCTGAAATTAAAAATGTGGTTTATCTGATTCTTGGGGGGTTGGCTGCCCCTTATGAAGGGAAGGTCTTTAATATAGCTGAGCAAATGATGATTCGAGCAATTGTACAAGCGCATGAAAAAGACGTGGAAGAGGTTAAGAAATTATATAAGGCGAAGGGAGATATTGGACTCGTGGCTGAAAGTTTAAGCCTAAGAATGGGGGAAGATGGCGTCTTGTCAGTCAACGATGTGCATGCAGAACTTTTAAGGATTGCGATGCTTGCGGGGGAGGGCAGTCAGGAAGAAAAAGTAGATGGAATTGCCAAGCTTTTGTCCAAGGTTGATTCTTTGTCGGCGAGATATATTGCAAGAATTCCTGTTGGGAATTTGCGACTTGGGTTTTCTGATAAAACAGTTATTGATGCTCTGTCATTTATGGTGGCGGGGGACAAAAGTGCGAAAAAGGGAATTGAGGAGGCTTATCAGGTATTACCTGATGTTGGGAGTTTGGCTGCCGAGATTAAGGAAAAGGGAGTGAAAGAATTGGCAAAGAAAATAACTCCAAAAGTATTTGTGCCTGTTATGCCGATGCTTGCCCAAAGATTGAAGTCGACGACTGAGATGATTAAAAAGATGGGGGAGGTTGCTGTTGAGCCGAAGTTTGATGGACTGCGTGCTTTGATTCATTTTAAGAAAGGGAAACCTGTGAAAGTGTTCACTCGCAATTTAAATGATGTTGGTGAAATGTTTACGGAGATCCAAGATATGGGTAAATATGTTAATGCTAATGAGCTTATTTTGGATTCAGAGGCTGTGGGGGTGGATCCTAAGACTGAGCGAATTATGGATTTCCAGAAGACCATTCAGAGGAGAAGAAAACATGATGTTTTGGAGACTGCAAAGGAGATCCCGCTTAAGTTTCAGGTGTTTGATGTCCTTATGTGTGACGGTAAGAGTTATATGAATGAGCCTTATTCTCTTCGCCGAGAAGCTTTGTCGAAGATTGTTAAGAAAAATTCACTTCTTCTTATCGATGAGAGTATTGTGACCCGAGACCCTGAAGTTATTCGCAAAAAACATGAGGAACTATTGGCAAAAGGACTTGAGGGAGTAATTGTGAAGAAAGTTGATAGTACCTACGTTCCGGGAAGAACTGGGTGGCGGTGGGTAAAGATGAAGGAAGTGGAGGAAGCTTATGCTAGGCTTTCTGATACCGTTGATGCTGTTGTGATGGGGTATACACAAGGAAAAGGGAAGAGGGCAAGCTTTGGGATAGGACAATTTTTGGTGGGTGCGTCTTCAGGAGAACAAATTTTAAGTATTAGTAAGGTTGGGACGGGACTTACTGATGAGCAATTTCAGGAGCTTGCCAAAAGGCTTTCCAAAATTAAAGTGAAGGATATGCCGAAGGAATATAGCGTTACTAAAGATTTGACGCCTGATTTTTGGGTGAGGCCAGAGGTTGTGGTTGAACTTGCAGCCGATGAGGTTACGGTTTCTCCAGAGAATAAACATACTGCAGGGTATGCTTTGAGGTTCCCGAGGTTAATTAAATTTAGAGATGATAAGTCTCCCAAGCAAGCGACAACATTGAGGGAGTTGAAGGATTTATTTAAGCTTCAGAAGAAGTAAAATATTTTTTATAGACCTTCATCATTTTTTTGTCGAAGGTGTGGAGTTTGCCTTTACTGCTTAACGCCTCTGCAATTACTAAGCAGTCGTAGAAGTCGATATTTTCTTTTTGATAAATGTCAAATGCTTGAAGGGAAAATTTTGGTGTTGTGATATTGTCTTGCTTTAGGATAACTAACATTACGCGACACACTTCTTGTTTTGAGGATTTGTAGTCGTTTTCGAGAATATATACTGTTTCAGCAAGAACTATTTGGGGGATATAAAGGTTTTTGCCTTTCTCAATAACTTTTTTAGCAACTTCTGCGAGTTTGGGAATGTCGTTTGTAAAGTACCGGACGAGGTAGTTGGTATCAAGATAGCTCATTTTTTATTTGCGAACAACCCTTTGGCTATGGACTTGTTGATTTCCTCTGCGCTTAGAGGTTTAACTTTGGGGTTATATAGCGCTCCAAATGCTTCTTTGATATCTGGTTTTTTTGAAAGCAGTATTTTGCCCTCATGTACAACAAAGTTGATCTTGTCGGACGGTTTTATATTGATTAATTTTCTATAGTTTGCAGGAATTGTGACCGTGCCTTTGCTTGTGAGTGTGGATGTATACATTATTCTTACATGATATGAAATGTATTACGTTTTGTCAATGGTAGGAATCCTAAGTCAAAGAACTTGGGAATAGTTATCAAATAAGTTGGGTGGTAGGATAAAGTTTATGGAGAAAGAGCATTCGGGGTTGAGCGATGCTGAGGCGCGCGGATTACTGGCCAAATATGGGCCGAATGTGCTTCCCGAAAAACCTCCACCCAGTAATTTTGTGATATTTATTTCACAGCTTCGAAGTCCTTTGGTTTATATACTTTTGGTCGCAGCTAGCATCACCTTCTTTTTAGGAGAGTATTCGGACACGGTTATTATTTGTGTTGCGGTATTTATTAATACAATTCTTGGATATTTTCAGGAGCAAAAAGCAGGTCGAGCACTTTATGCCTTGAAAAAAATGCTGCATCCTCAAGCCCGTGTGATCCGCGGTGGGCACGAGATTATGATTGAGGCGTCACTGGTTGTGCCGGGGGACCTTATCATACTTAACCAGGGAGATAAGGTGGCTGCTGATGGCACCTTACTGGAAGCTAATAGGCTTTTTATTGCTGAGGCGATTTTGACTGGAGAGAGCGTGCCAATTGCCAAAGAAGTAGAGGGCAAGGTATTTATGGGAACCGTCGTGACTGCGGGCCGGGGACTGATGAAGGTTGCCTTGACAGGAGAAGAGACGGAGATGGGGAAGATTGCGCTATCGATTCAAGATGCCGATGAGGAAACTCCACTTGCCAAGCAGTTAACTTATTTTAGTAAGCAACTTACGATTTTGACTTTGGTGCTTGTGGCCTTTGTGTTTGTTATTGGTGTTATTGACCGTTTACCGATAGTTGAGCTTTTTACTACGTCTGTTGCACTGGCTGTTGCAGCCATTCCTGAAGGACTTTTGGTTGCACTCACTATGGTCCTTGCTGTTGGGACACAGCGAATTCTTCATAGGAAGGGGTTAATCCGAAACTTGGTTTCGGCGGAAACGCTTGGAGGCGTTACTACAATTTGTGCTGATAAAACGGGAACCTTGACTGAGGGAAAGATGCAGGTTGTGGAGGCCGTTGGTGACGGAGACGAATTATCTTTGCAGGCCATTATTGCGAATGATCGTGATGACCCTATGGTTATGGCTGCATGGGATTGGGGACTAACGAGGCAGAGCTTTCGCGAGGAGAACGATAGTCGATTTGATGCTTTTCGGGATAAATATAAGCGTGTAGACAGTGTGCCATTTACATCTGAGGGGCGGTACTTTGCTAGTTTGAATGAGAATGGTGGTAAGAAAAATATGCTTTATGTTAACGGCGCTCCGGATTATCTATTGAAATGGTCCAATTTGAGCAGCAAAGAAAAGGGTGAGCTTACTAAAAAGATTGAAGAACTTTCTGCGCGTGGAATGAGATTGGTTGGGATGGCCAGGAAGGAGCTTCCTAATACTAAGAAAAAAATAGTTGATGGTGATGTTAAAAAAGACCTAGAGTGGGTTGGGATTTTAGCGTTTACTGACCCTCCCCGTGAAGGCGTTAAAGAGGCTTTGGCAAAAACTGCGGTTGCAGGAATAAGGACAGTTGTTATAACGGGAGATTATCCGGAGACTGCGAAGGTCATCATGAGTCAACTTGGGATTGAAGTGGTTGATGCCTCAGTCGTGACAGGCGACAAGCTTGCCGAAATGAAGCTACCTGAGCTTCAGAAAGTTTTGTCTTCGCATAAGACACTCCTGTTTGCACGGACCACACCTGATCAGAAATTGAAAATTGTAGATGCATTAAAGAAAAATGGCGAGGTAGTAGCTATGACTGGGGATGGCGTTAACGATGCACCTGCCTTGACCAAGGCTGATATAGGAATTGTTGTTGGGGAGGCAAGTGATGTCGCCAAAGAATCTGCAGATTTGGTTCTCTTGGACTCGAGCTTTGCTACGATTGTTGCCACTGTGGAGGAGGGGCGGGCGATATTTGATAATTTGCGAAAGATTGTTTTATATCTCATGAGCGATGCATTTGCTGAGATTGTTGTTGTAGTTGGCGCAATGCTGTTGCAGGCATTTTTTATAGACGACTTGCCGTTGCCTGTTACTACCGCTCAAATTCTTTGGATAAATTTGGTTTCTGATGGTTTTCCACATTTGGCATTAACAGTTGACCCCAAAAGGCACAACAGCATGCTCATGCCACCTCGGGACCCGAGTGAAAAACTTGTTGCAAAATGGATGAAGGTACTGATCGCTGCAGTGAGTATCGTCTCTGGGTTGTCGGGCCTACTTATGTTTTTGTTTGTTTATTTTTCAACAGATGATGTGACTCTTGCTCGTTCTGTTGCCTTTGCAGTAATTGGCGCAAATACTCTTGCTTATGTTTACTCTGTAAGGACTTTGACTGACCCATTATGGAAAGAAGGGATATTTGACAATAAATGGTTACTTTTGGCCGTGACCGGCGGACTCTTCTTACTTTTGATACCTTTCTCGTTGCCTAGCCTTCAACAATTTTTTGAGGTAACTTCTCTGAGCCTTTACTATTGGGGTTTGGTTTTTGTTGTTGCTATGTTTGTGGTTACCTTTATTGAGTTTTTCAAATTTCTTTATCGAAAAATGAATAATATTATTGTGGTATAGATGATTTATTTTTTACTTCTGATACTAGCATTGGCCTCTTTTTTTCTGATTAGATCGACTGATTATGTGATTATTTCCTTGAAGGGAATAAGTGCACGGTCGCATGCTAAGATTTTTGCATTATCTTCTTTGATTTTGGCTGTGGGTACTTCCATCCCTGAGATGTCAGTAGGTGTAACTTCTGCTTTGGAAGGAAGCCCTGGCCTGAGCCTTGGGGTAGTTGTGGGATCAAATATCGCGAATAATTCCTTGATAACTGGAATTGCATGCCTGATGGCTGGACCAATAATAATACACGGGCCTAATTTCAGCCGTGACGTTTGGGTGGCAATTATAGCTGGACTTTCTCCACTAGTACTCATGGTGGATGGTGACTTGAGTAGACTTGATGGGGTGGTGCTCCTTATGATGTATTTGGCTTATGCTGTGAGCTTGTTTAAGTGGCGCCCTGCAATTCATGCGGAGACATTTGAAACGATGGCTTTAGTTCATAAATTCGAGAGACGTTTTTCGCATATTGGTGATGGAGCGAGGCGGGATGTGTTCCGGCTTTTTTTTGGGATTATTGCTGTCTTGGTCTCGTCAGACATTATTGTACGAGTTTCAAAGCTCATTGCTGTCGATCTTGGTGTCCCATTGTTTGTGATTGGCCTAATTCTCCTTGCAATTGGGACCTCGCTCCCAGAGATGGTGCTGTCTTACCGATCCATAAAAAGGCACGAAACCGGAATATTTTTTGGGAATATGCTTGGGTCAACTATTGCCAACTCGACGCTTGTCATTGGGCTTACCGCAATAATTCGGCCAATTGCCGGTGCTACTGGCGAGAATTATAATTTTGCGGCGTTCGCGTTTCTTCTTATCATAAGTTTGTTTTGGTATTTTTCTAGGTCCAAGCACAGGCTTGATCGTTGGGAGGCCTTGATACTCGTTATTATTTATGTGGTATTTGCAACTAGCGAAGTAGTTGTATAATGAATTAACAATGCCTACTAAATCAGACACTTCAGGGCTTGGGATGAGTAAGAATGCTTCTGCCACATTCGCTTATTTTCTTGGGCCGATTACTGGGGTTCTGGTCTTTATACTTGAGAAAAATTCTTATACGAGGTTTCATAGTATGCAGTCGATAGTTGTTCTTGGGGGATTGGCTGTTGTTCAGAAGGTTTTATCCTCAATCCCAATTTTTGATGATTTTCCAAGTATTATTTCGCTTCTTATGTTTATATTGTGGCTTGTGTTGATCTATAAAGCCTGGCATGGGGAAGAGTGGGAGGTTCCTTTTGCCGGGAAATATGTGAGGCAGCTTCTGGCGAAAACAGTCTGACTTCAATCTGATATTATTCCTTTATGAAACTTGTTGTGGGTTTGGGTAACCCTGGGTCTAAGTATGAAAATACAAGACATAATGCTGGGCATGTGTTGGTGGATAGGATAAATAGCATGAAGAGCAATCTGAAGGCTTTTAAAACTGATGTTTTTATGAATAATTCAGGGAGGGCGGTTAAGAAATTGGTGGATTTTTATAAGATTCCAATGGATGAGCTGTATGTTGCGCATGATGATCTGGACATTCCCCTTGGGGAATATAAGATTCAAAAAGGCGTTGGGCCAAAAGTACACAATGGTGTGCTTTCAGTTGAAGAATTTTTGGGAACTTCAGACTTTTGGAGGGTGAGGATTGGGGTTGATGGACGTGATGGTGATAGATCGATTCCTGGTGAGGATTATGTTTTACAGGATTTTAATGAGGGTGAGAAGGGTAAACTAGAGCCTGTTTTTGAGAGGATTGTTAAAGAATTAGCATGAGTCAAGATTTTGTGAAGATTGGATCGGGGCTACCGACTTTAGATCGTGAGGTTGATAAATATATTAGCCGTGAGTTTCAGCAATATGGGTATGAATTGGCAGAGGAGCTAAACGATATGCGCCACAAAGCTCTCTATATAAAACTTGCAAAGGAGACGCCAAGGGGACTATTGGAATCTGCAAGGAGCTTTGTGAAGGATGCGTATAATGCAAAAAGTAAGGGGAAATTGTTTATGTGGAAGTTGAAACAGATAAAAGATGCAAAAAACAAAAAAGAGAAGTGAGGAGGGGTTGTTTGAGAAGGTTTATGAGATTGTAAGGAAAATACCAAAAGGGAAGGTTATGACGTATGGGCAAATTGCCCAGATGCTCGGGACGCGGGATCCTAGAAAAATTTTGCCGGGCCAATTGGGGGTGGAGCGGAGGTGCAAATGAAAATATTAAAAAGCGAGGGAGTTGGTTTCGCACACGATAAAGTTGAACTGGAAAAATTTCAGTGGAAAGGATACTATTTAGTTATTACCTGTCTTATGTTATATGCGAACTAAATATGCAACATATCTTTTATTTTTACTAGGGTTTTTTCTGCTTGTAACAATTTTCCGGCTGCAGCTTGACCCTTCTTATTTGATTTTTTGGATTGGAGGAATTATTGGTGTTTATCTTCCTGATGTTGATCAGCTTGTTTACGTCTATTTTCTTCGTCCGCATGAGCTTTCTTCTGTCCGGGCAGTGAAGATGATAGGCAAGGGACAAGTTAAGGAAGCATCTGCCTTTTTAAGGGGTACTTCTGTGGAGCGTTCGAAGTTAATATTTCATAGTGCGTTGTTTCAGATAGTGTTTGCGGCTTTTGCTTTTTTGGTTGTTAGTTCGACCGGGAGTTTGCTGGGAACCGGGCTTGTGATTGGGTTTTTGTTGCACATACTTATTGATCAGTTGTCGGATTTGATGGACAGAGAAAAACTTGATCTGTGGTTTTCTGAAGTCTCGATTGATCTTAACAAGCAGCAGGCGACAGTTTATTGGTTTTTGAATTTATCTTATTTGGTGATGTTAGGATTTGTTTTTTGAGGCTAGTTAGAGTGTTTTATAGTATGCGATTTTTTCAAACCGCCGTTTTTTCGTGCCTAGAAGCATAAAATTATGAGAGTATTAATGTTTGGATGGGAGTTCCCGCCCCACAATAGTGGGGGTTTGGGAGTCGCGTGTAAGGGTATTGCTGACTCTCTGGTAAAAGAAGGAGTTGAAGTTATTTTTGTGCTCCCTAAGCGGATGGATGTTTATGCGGCTGGATATAAAATGATATTTGCAAATGTTCCAAACATGAAAGTTATTGGTGTTAACTCACTTCTTCATCCTTATGTCACTTCGCAATCTTACGGGACAATTAGGGATGTTTTGCGGGGAAATGTAGTTTATGGTGAAGGTCTGTTGGCTGAGGTGTTACGATATGCAGAGTTGGCAGCAGAGATCGCGAAGACCGAGCAATTTGATGTAATACATGCTCATGATTGGCTCTCTTTTGGTGCAGGACTTGTGGCTAAGGAAGTATCGGGAAAGCCGCTCATCGCTCATGTTCATGCGACTGAGGTGGATAGGACTGCGGGGAATGTTAATCAAATGATTTATGATATTGAGCGGATGGGGGTATTAGCCGCAGACCGCGTCGTTTCGGTATCGGACTTTACAAAGCGAATATTGGTTGAGCGATATGGAGTGGACCCTTCGAAAATCAATGTCGTGCACAATGGTATTGATCCGGCTGAGTATAGTCTGGATGAACCGCCTGATCGTGGACTTTGGAAATTGAAGGAAGCAGGGTACAAGATAGTCTTGTATTTTGGGCGGATAACTGTGATGAAGGGAGTAGATCACTTAATAAGTGCTGCGAGGAGAGTATTAGAGTGGGACAAAAAGATTATGTTTGTGATTGCGGGATCTGGAGATATGGAGGGGCAGATTATGGAGCAGGCTGCGAACCTTGGGATTTCTAAAAATGTTATGTTCCCCGGGTTTTTGCGTGGGGTTGAGCTTTCTTCTGTTATTCGTGCAGCTGACGTTTTTGTTACCCCTTCTATTTCTGAGCCCTTTGGTTTGACTCCGCTTGAATCTTTGGCACACGGTACACCTGTGATTATTTCGAAGCAATCTGGAGTGTCAGAGGTTTTACAACACGCAATCAAAGTAGATTTTTGGGATGAACTGGAAATGGCAGATCAAATACTCTCTGTTTTGGAGTATGGTTCGATGAAACATACTTTGTCGAGTTTTGGGCATGATGAGGCGATGAAGTGTACTTGGGGGAGGGCTGCCGGGAAGCTTCTGACTATATATAATTCACTTCAGTAATGGCTTCGATATGTTTTTACTTTCAGGTTCATCAGCCTTATCGAGTGAAAAGGTACAGGCATTTTGATATCGGGCATGATAGCCAGTATTTTAATGATAGAAGCGATACTGATGTAAACAACGAAAAGATTCTTCACAAAGTAACGGGGAAAAGTTATTTGCCGACAAATAAGGTGTTTTTGGATCTTTTGTTGCATCATCCGGAGCTTAAGATCAGTTACAGCATAAGTGGTATCACCCTTGAGCAATTTGAGGAGTTTTCGCCCGAGACCATAAAGTCATTCCAAGACTTGGTGGAGACTGGGCGAGTTGAGATACTTGGGGAGACTTTTCACCATTCTTTGTCATTTTTTTATTCCTTGCCGGAATTTGAGAGGCAAGTGGAAATGCATGCAAAAAAGGTGAAGAAATTATTTGGAGCGACGCCTAAGGTCTTTAGGAATACGGAACTTGCATACACTAACGATCTTGGGGTTTGGGCGGAGAAGAAGGGGTATAAAGGGATTATAACTGAAGGGTGGGAGTATTACCTTGGGTGGAGGAGCCCGAACTATTTGTATACACCAAAAGGGGCAAAAAACATTAGATTGCTACTGAAAAATTATCGATTATCGGACGACGTTGCCTTTCGTTTCTCGGAGAAAACGTGGAAGGACTGGCCTTTAACTGCCCCGAAGTTTGCACAGTGGGTGTCTGCGATAAATGGTACTGGAGATACTGTGAACCTTTTTATGGATTATGAAACTTTTGGGGAACACCAGTGGGAGGATACAGGGATTTTTGATTTTTTAAGAGCACTCCCGCACGAACTATTGAAGCACCCTGATAATCATTTTTTAACACCATCTGAGGTTGTTGATAAATATCCCGTGCGGGATGAATTGGATGTGCCACATATTCTTACTTGGGCAGATACGGAGCGGGATTTGTCTGCATGGCGTGGCAACGAAATGCAGCACTCGGCGCTTTCTAGAATTTATGAATTGGAAAGTAGGATTTTAAAAACTAAAGATATGGATTTGATACAAGATTGGAGAAAGCTCCAAACTTCGGACCACTTTTATTATATGTGTACAAAATGGTTTAATGATGGTGACGTGCATGCATACTTTAGTCCATACAGTTCACCATATGATGCCTTTCGATATTACATGAATGTGTTGCAGGACCTTGAGTTGAGAGTTGAGAAGTTGGATTAGTTTTACTCTTGACATAAAGTAAAGCTGTGTAGTATAAGTAAAGTATGCATACGGTGAAAATTTCTAGTAAAAGACAAATTGCTCTACCAAAGAGTATTTTGGAAGTCCTTGGTATTAATATATATGATCAGGTACAAATTGAGGCCTATAAAGACTCAATCAAACTGACTCCGGTTGGGGGATCTGTTGCGAGAAGACTAGCTGGGAGCCTGGCTCATCTAGTTTCTGAAGACAAGAAGCGGGTTCCTTTTTCTAAAATTATGGAAGTGACAAAAAGAAAAGCTGCCAAAAAGTTGGCTTCAGATGGCCTTAATTGATACTAATATTTTTGTTAGATTGTTTACCTCAGATGAGGAGCAGCTTCTGGCTCGATCTGTTGAGTTGATTGAGAGAATAGAGGGTGGTGAAGAGAAGGGTGTAATTTCAGTTTTGGTTCTCAATGAGTTGATTTGGGTACTGGAGCAGTTTTATGGTTTCAAAAAGACGGATTATGTTCCGGATATTTTGGAGTTGCTATCAATTAAAAACATGAAGATTTTAGAAACGAAGAAGAAGTATGTTGTAGATGCTTTGAAATTGATGTTGACAAAGAATTTAGATTTTACTGATTGTTATTTGTTACAGGTAAAGGGTGATCATGAACTTTTTACTTTTGATAAGCCACTGTTGAAGGCTTCCAAAGGTTAAGGGTGGATGGGGATTGTCATCGCGAGCGCAGCGTGGCGATCTGAGATTGCTTCGTCGTCTGAACTCCTCGCAATGACAATTTTTCCAATAAAAATGGTGGTGCCTTGCGACACCACCATCGGTTTAGAACTTAATCACTCCATCTTTCAGGAGTGCTTCAAAGTCCGCATCCCATGCGCCGACCGAAATCAGCGCGGAGGCGACAATGCTTTTAAGTTGCTGCAGCTGGGCGGCGAAGGTTGCGATGCTTTTCACCAACGCACCCTTTCGGGTGATATACCCGATTGGGCAGACGCCCTTCGGCAGCTTTTGCGACCCGTACCGTACATCGAAGCACGGCTCGCCGGCTAGCCATTTGTCTTCGTAATAGAAGACAGTGATGGCATCTTCGCTGTCTTGGTCGAGGCGTTCGTCATATTCGACGATTTGCTCGACCGTGAGACTGAATTCCGCCGCGATCTTGGCGACTTGTTCGCTCCACCAGTAATCTTGGTGGTCGATATGGATCGCCGGATACATGCGGCGAGCGGCGAGAATTTCTTCACGGGCAGGCGCAATCGCCTGCAGCAGAGCTTGAAAATCGCTCCAGTTTGTCATGATATTCTCCTTTTGACGGATAGGGCATGACGGCCCACGGCTTATTTGAGATTGCATCTTAGCATAAGTCCTATAGTTTGTCAAGGATGGATTTTGGGCGTGGTTGTTGTGGCTGACCTGGACTCATGCCACGTAGGAATGACCAAGAGATTGCTTCGTCGTAATATTTCTCGCAATGACAAAGGTAGGCTCGCAATGACAATAATTGTGGTAATCTGGATATACAAATATGCCGAAGTCACTCCTACTGGGAAATGGGTCGTTTTTGGTTGGCTATGATTCCTATGGTCAAGTAAAGGACTTCTATTATGAATATGTTGGGCTTGATAATCAGTTAACCGAGGAGGCTTTGAATCGTGTTGGTGTTTGGGTGGATGGGCGCTTTAAGTGGCTATCGGACCCTGGGTGGAAAATTAGTATAGATTACGAAGATGAGACTTTTACTGGGCGAGTCATGGCATTTAATGAAGAGCTTCAGCTATCAATTAATTTCACTGATGCTGTTTACAATGAGACGAATATTTACATAAGACGAGTATCCGTTCTTAATCAGGCAAGCAATGCACGGAACGTGCGATTATTTTTTAATCATCAATTTAGAATGTACGGAGTTAATAAAAAGGACACTGTTTATTATGATCCCGTTGATAAATCAATTATGCACTATAAGGGACGTAGAATAGTCCTTATTTCTGGGAGTTGTAATGGGGAGAGTTTTTCTGATTACACTGTTGGGCTTTCTGGTATTCAGGGAAAAGAGGGCACTTGGAAGGATGCTGAAGACGGAGAACTATCGAAAAATGCGATTGAGCATGGGACTGTTGATTCCACTATTGGATTTGGAAGTAGTGTGGATCCTAATGAAAAAATGGTGGTGGACCTCTGGGTTTGTATTGGAAAGAGTTTGGAGGAGGCGAAAGATCTACAGAGGTATGTCAAGCGAAAGACTCCGGAATACTTAATCGAATCGACTTCTGACTTTTGGCATGCGTGGGTTAATAAATCTGATTTTAATTTTTATGGAATGAGTGAAAAGGCGATAACCTTATTTAGGAAATCTCTCTTAATTACCCGGGGCCATATCGATGACAATGGCGCGATTATTGCGTCGGCAGATAGCGATATGTTGAAGTATGGGAAGGATGACTATAACTATGTGTGGATGCGGGATGGATCGTTCGTTGCTATGGCGATGGATAAGGCAGGGTACTTTGAGGTTTCAAAAAGATTTTTTGCGTTTTGCAATGATGTGATTACTCCTGACGGATATTTTTTTCATAAATATCGACCAGATAAGGCACTTGGGAGTTCTTGGCATCCTTGGATAAATCGTGAAGGAGAGCTGCAACTTCCTATTCAGGAGGATGAGACGGCACTTGTGGTCCTCGCTCTTTGGAGTCACTATGGTTACACAAAAGATCTCGAGTTTATTGAAAGTATTTACAATTCTTTGATTAAAAAGGCTTCTAGCTTCATGCTTGGATTTAAGAATGAATATGGATTACCGCAACCAACTTACGATATTTGGGAGGAGAAGTATGGCATTCACACATTTACGTGTGCTTGTGTTTATGGGGCGCTAACTGCAGCTGCCAGTTTCGCAAAACTCTTAGGCAAGGAGCGGGATGAAGCGTTATTTAGTGCGGGGGCTGCCCAGTTGAAGGATTCCATTTTGAAATATTTATATAACGAGAAGGAAGGATATTTTTACAAGCACATAACTTTTGATGATGGGAAAGTTTTGCACGATGAGACAATTGACGCGAGCAGCTTTTATGGAGTTTTTAGATTTGGTGTCCTTGATATAGCTGACCCTAGACTGACGAGAGCATTTAATGTTTTGCAAGAAAAGCTTGTTTGCGGAGGAAAGATTGGTGGTGTGGCCAGGTATCTTGGCGATATTTATTACAAGGTGGGCAGTGGGGTGCCTGGGAATCCATGGATTTTGACTACACTCTGGACTGCACAATATTATATTGCAACTGCTGCGAGCGCGGAGGATCTTGAAGTTGTGCGTACTTGGCTTGATTGGACCGCTGACCGGGCAACTGCCTCTGGTGTACTGGCTGAGCAATATAATCCTTTTACTGGAGAGCATTTGTCGGCTAGTCCACTGGCTATTAGTCATGCAACGTACATCGAGACTGTAATTTGTTATCTTGAAAAATTGCAGGAATTTGGGGTTTCGGATGTTACTAGTCCAATGAAGGAAAAATAATGAGCAATTATTTGTTATTTGATATTGGAGGAACGAAGACCAGATTGGCGGTGAGTGAGGATCTCTCGAGCTTTTCAGAGCCAGTTATTTTCGAGACTCCACAGAATTTCGAAGAAGGGATTGAGAAAATTTCTTCGGAGGTTACGAAGCTTTGTGGTGGTTCTCCCGCCATGATGGTTGGTGGAATAGCAGGATCATTGGATCGAAATAAAAAAATGCTTTTTCGGGCTCCAAACTTGCCTGAGTGGAATACAAGACCGTTTGTTGATGAGATGAGTAAAAGAGTAGATGCTTCAATTCATATCGAAAATGATACTGCGATGGTTGGACTTGGAGAGGCGACTCACGGCGCTGGGCAGGGTCACAATATTGTTGTTTATATTACGATCAGCACTGGTGTGAATGGGGCGAAGGTAAGCGCTGGTAAGATCGATGAGAATATTTATGGCTTTGAGATTGGACATCAGATAATTGATTTTGATAACTCATTGAATATTGGCAGTAGTGGCGTTGGCACCTTGGAGGATTTCATTTCTGGGAGGGAAACTGAAAAGCGATATGGGGTGCATCCAAAGGATGTGAATGAGCAAGGCATTTGGGAGAAATATGCGAAGTGGGCAAGCTACGGAGTTTATAACACGATTTTACATTGGTCGCCTGAGATAGTAGTACTCGGCGGTAGCATGATGAATGATATTCGCGTCGAAGACATTGGAAAAAATACAAGGGCGCTCTTGAAAGATGTGTATCCTGAGTCACCAAAGTTTGCGAAGGCGACATTGGGGAGTGTGGGTGGGCTTCATGGAGCTGTGCATTATGCAAGATCAATTGCAAAAGAGGAGCTTAATTAGTTGTTGACCGATGGGTGATTCGTTTGTATAGTGGGTTCTAGCATGGCGGCGCTCGAGATTACAGATGCACAGTTTGACGAGATGGTTTTGAAGTCTGAGTTGCCGGTTTTGGTAGATTATTGGGCTCCAAGGTGTGGTCCTTGAAAAATCCCTGGACCTGATATAGACCAATTGGCTACAGAATATTATCGAAAAGTAAATATAGTGAAGC
>CAYHMW010000020.1:0-19183 GCA_964357925.1 uncultured Gammaproteobacteria bacterium | reverse complement strand
ACAGAGTACATGCAAACATACATGTAGTTTTCCGGAATGTATGCGTCCAGTACAACGAATTGACTCACACTATAGAAAACACCATAATATCGCCATCGAAGTGAAAGGAATCACCTTTGGATCTCTTTCTAACGATCACTTTAACATTCTGTTCGCTCTATGTCCTTTCATTCCCAATCATCTACTTTGGGATGTTACAGAAACGAGTATGGGTTCCAATTGTAGCTCTGTCAGTCACACTTTGGGGAGTCTACCTTTTATGGATCCTAGTAGTCCAAATCTATATAAGGATAGCCGGCAAAGACTAAGCGCCCTGAGGAGATATTCAACGGGCGCCTATGATCCAATCCTAAATTCCACCACATCTCCATCACGCATCACATAATCTCTTCCCTCGATCCTCACTTTCCCCTTTTCTCTCGCATTTTTCCAGCCTCCGCCAGCTGGCGGACTTCCAATAAAATCATCAAAATCGCACACATCAGCCTTTATGAACTTTTTTTCAAAGTCAGTATGTATCGTTCCAGCCGCTTGGGGTGCAAGCGCTCCATCATGGATAGTCCAAGCCCGTACCTCTTTCTCACCAGCAGTCAGAAAAGTAATTAGCCCTAAAGTCTCAAAGGCTTTCTTAATTAGACGTTCCAATCCCGTCGAAGAAACTCCCACTTCATTTAAATAAACTGCCGCTTCATCTGATTGAAGTGAAGCCAGATCTTCCTCTAGTTTTGCGCAAATTGCGATCACCTGATTCTGCTCAACTCCCACAACTTTAGCAAAATCTTTCTCAATTTTCTCTGAATCCTTTAAGTCACTCTCACTAACATTTAAAACAATCAACATCGGTTTATTCCGAAATAGCGGCAATTCGTTCACTTTTTCCTTACCGGCCTTAGCCTTGGCGGCGGCCCGGTCTTCAGTCTCTAAATCTGCCAAATCCAATTCAGTTTTTAATATCTCTAAATCATCTTTTGGACTTTTACTCCCTTCTCGAATTATATTTTCATCATTAAAAGCTCGAAGCACATAACAAATCGCATCAACTTCACGAATATGATGAAGGAATTTATTCCCAAGTCCTTCTCCTTTATGAGCCCCCTCAATAATCCCAGCAATATCTACAAATTCCACCACAGCCGGCACAAGAGTAGGATTATTTCCAATCACACCAGCTAGTTTTTGGAGCCGATCGTCAGGAACAGGGACGACACCAATATTCGGCTCTATTGTGGTAAATGGAAAGTTACCAGTCTGCGCCCCCTTAGTTAAGCTTGCCTGGCCCGCCGTAGCTTCAGCGAAGGAGGCCTGTTTCCGAAGAAGTGCATTAAACAAGGTCGACTTCCCCACATTCGGCAACCCCACTATCCCAATCTGTAAACTCATATCCCCATATTTTAACAGAAGTCAAAGTTATTAATTGAAGAAAAATGATTTAAAATTTTCTTGGGAGGCAAATTCTTAATCCTTCATAATCTCCTGAACAGTCACATCAGCAAATATCTTCATCGTGTCGAATATTCTGAGATTCTTATGAGTAGGAATGAGAAGTTGCAAATCCGTGCAAGCCAGAATAACGCAATCTAAACCCTTGCCGTCAAACTCATTGATAATACTGATAAGTTCCTCGCGGTCTCTATTTTTTTGTTGCCCAAGGACAAGGCTTAGAATGAATTTACCCATTCTGGCTTGCTGAAGTTCGTTTGGGGCAAGATACTCAATTCCATTTTCGGAAAAGGCATTTTCGTAAAGTTTATTTTTTATCGTTGCTGATGTTGAGACAATGCCAACTTTATTCATATTTTCTCGTTTGAGAAACTTCACTGTTTCTTCGACAATACTTAAAACGGGAACATTAACTGAATCCCGAATCTGTTTTATGAATACATGGAGCGAATTACAAGGCATAACGATAAAATTTGCTCCTGCTTTCTCAAGTCTTTGGGCTTCTGCTGTGAGATATGGAATATATCGCTCCATACCCTCGCTTCTTAAAATCAAATCTTCTTCAATTTGATATGGGAGCGGAACGCTTGAAATAATAATTGGCGGTCTTGCTGTTTTACTTTTCTTGGCGCACGAAAAAACAAGGTCGAGATAAAACTCAGAAGTAGTTTCTGGTCCTAGCCCACCAATAATACCAACTGTTTTCATAGTTTTATTATTTTATCAAAAACAAGGGAGCTTTAGAATGTACTATTCTTCCCAATACATCACGCTCCACGATTATTCTCTCTTTCCGAGGATTTGGTGGGTGGAAGCTGAAGTGGAAAGATAAATATGTTTTTCTTCGTTGATTGTGCCTACTTTTAAAGACGACATATCGAGCTATTATATATTTATATAGCCCTTTTCTCCATCGCCTGCACAAGTGCAGACTTAAATGGAGCAAACGTAAGAAGATCAACCGCTTCATTAACTGGGACCCACTTCACATCCATCCCATGTTCGTCTTCATCGTCGTCTAAATGCTGCTCTGGAACCTCATCAACGTTGTGTTCTCCTAAATAAAACGTAACAGTCTTTTGCAACTTCTCACCATTCTTTTCCGCTTCATAGTTAACACTTACTTTATTATCAGTAATTACAATTTGCTTATACCCAGTCTCTTCTGAAACCTCACGAAGTGCTGCAGCTTTATCATCTTCTCCCTCCTCTCTATGACCTTTCGGCAAATCCCAACTTGTGAATTGAGGCTTCTTCGCAAGAAGTACCTTATCCACTCCATCTTCGTTTTTAAAGACTATAGCTCCAAATGCAAAATCTTGTTTCATATTTATCTTCTTTCTCTTAATCCCCTATTAGTTGGGCCAGTGAAAAGTGAATCCCTACTGAAAGCTTGCTCATATAGGTATTGTATCAACTATAAATATTTCACCAACTCCTATCCGTATCGGAGAGGAAAAAATTAGTGAGTAAGCATAATGATTTTAACTCGATCGCCAGCAACTTCTATTCTGGCTTTTCCTCCTATTGGGATAGTTGCCTTGGGGTTTGCATGGCCAAAATCAACATTCCCAATCATCGGCAAACTCTTTAGTTTTTCATTATTTTTAGTCATTTGTATTAAATTGTCCCTGCTCACACCCGAGGTCCCTTCAAACCTGCCCCAGACTATGCCCATTACATTTTCAAAATAAGGTGTCTGTGTTAGTCCGGTGATACACCTGTCCACATGCTTCAGCTGCCATTCATAATCCTCCTCCAAAAACAGAATTTTATTTTCCAAACTCGGCATATATTCGGTCCCAAATAAAAGAGCTAGAGAACTCAAGTTCCCTCCAACTATTTCCCCTTCAATCACACCTTCATTGATTACCCACACTCCTTCATTCTTCGTGAAAGTTCTATTCTCCTGATCCCCCTCCCAATCATCATCGCTTGTGTATTCCCCTGGAACAATTTCGTATTCACCGTCTTCCATCAAGCATTTTTTAAAATAAAGAAGCATGTACTCATAACCCTTTTTCATTCCCATTGTCGAATACATTGGACCAGAATAACTAATCATCCCAGTTTTTATTAGTATTGCATTATTTAACACTGTAATATCTGAGTATCCAACAAAAATTTTAGGATGTGACTTAATCAAATCCCAATCTACATAAGGCAAAAGCTGATTAGAATTAAACCCCCCTTCTATGCATATTATCCCTTTTACTTCATCGTCCAAAAAGGCTTCATGTAAATCTGTGAGCCTTGATTCAATCGAGCTAGATTTGAATTCATCAATCTCTTCTACATGCACTCCAAAGCTAATTTTTAAACCTAAATCCTCTTCGAAACGTCTTCGAGCAATTTCTCTCTGCTCTGAATTCACTATCGCATAAGACCCAGAAGGAGCTATCAATCTAATCAAATCACCTTTCTTTAATTTTTGGGGTAGATACACAATTCATAATAATACATTATCTTCACTTTTCCACTCCCACAATTTCCACCAATGGATAATTATCAAGAGTTGTCACCTTTCCCAATACCTTCACCCTATCAAATGGCATTTTTCCAAACATTGCTGTCCCATCCCACAAAACCATCATTGTCCCTTTCTCAATTTGGGAAATATCATTTACTTCTTTAAACTCAATTTTCCCAAAATCATAAATTTTTCTTGGTATACCTATTTTTTCCAAGTCAAGCTCCTGTACATACCGAAGAGGATCATACCTGCCATAAAACAAAAAGAAAATATAAGGCTGCGCATGTGGAGTATCGATAATAACTTTATTATATGAATCAAGATATTTCATAACCAAAGGCACACTTTCCCGAAACCCAGGTTGCCAATTTCCCATAACCTGCGCGGGTAATTGAATTCTTATAGAATCCCAAAGATACAAACCACAAAGATGAAGATACAAAACAAATGCCGCGAGGGAACCAAAATAGACAATTCTGGAAACCCTTCTAATTTCAAAAAACACAAAAGCCAATCCACACCCACCGATAATTGCTAAATAAACATACAAAACCATAGCACGTGCAGGTTGAAACCAATTCCATGTTAAGGCCGCAGGAACAGGAGCGACAAAAAGCAAAAGCGCTTTATTCAAAAATACCTGCATTGAAGCCATAGGCCTTGGCATAGGGAACCAATCAAAAGGTGATAGTAAAATCATCATTAACGAATGCAAAGTCGTCGAGTATGAAGAGCTCCACGCACTCTGTGCGGCAGCGGCAGCTGGCGAATTAGTCTTCCAAAATTACCCAAGCTGGCAAAGTGAGTCACAAAAAGTATGCGAATCCTTAAAAGGGCAACACAAGGCTAATTGCTATACAAAAGTTGACCAAACCGCCAAAAAACTATGGCCGCAGATAATTCACTTGAGGATGCAACTTTAAAAATTTATACACAATCTTCTTATCTTTAATCTCGTCAAAACCCATATCAATCTTATAACCATCAATTTCCTTAACATCATAACCAATGGCTAGAGGCATCTCATCAACAATAATATTTGGACGCAAAGACTTTTCTTTTTCTGAATCAGGGACCTGCTCGTTCTAATGCTTTCCTTCATCTCTCACAAATTTGACCTTAATACTATAATACTAACACTTATGAATACCAGGAGAAAAATTGCCTACTACCAGAAAGAGTACGAACTAACGTTAACGAACCTATATTCTATATGGGAAAGCATGACCAAAACTCAAACACTTGGTGTGTCCGGCATCTTGGTTGCAGTCACACTCGGCTTCCAATATAAAGAAGAAATACGAGAAATTTTGATCATCTTTCCCTTTCTAGTCCTCGCCTGGGGAGTATACATCATCATCCAAGCGCTTGATCTGCAGCACAAAACCCAATACCTTATGGCCCTTGAGAAAGTTTTGCAAACAATCTCAAAACAAAAAATACCTCACGAAGTCACTGGTCTATACGCCCTAATTTACAAAAGTCCTCACTTCCCGATTCTATTCTCACTCTCAATAGCCCCCATTTTTATAGTATATATGGCCACAGTTTTCCTTGTGATCGACCTCTTGCCAAATCACATACTCGGACTTTTAATTATCATCCCAATATACATTTCCGGAGCCTACTTTAAACTAAAAAACAACATTGTAAAAAGCTTCAAAACTAACTAATTGTATTTAACTATCTTAATGTTGTGGTTTCCCACCACCATGCCCATTACCACTCCCTCCACCACCGGAGCTCTCACCAAACCAATCACTCAATCCGTTGTAAAGTGATTGTGCAATCTCCTGCTGTCTGGCTCCTCCCCCATTACGTAAAACAGCACACTCAACGACATTTGAAATAAACACAGACTCAGAAATAGTTGCTGGCATGTTTGTCTTGAGAAGCACTCCCGAAGCGAAATTAGTTATCCCAAGATCAGGGACACTAAGCTCTGAAGCTAAACGTCTGTGCAAAACGTTGGTGAAACTAAAATCCTTACTCTTCTTCCCATAAAGCCCCAGTGTTCCATTTACATTAGGATCAGTCGACCCATTCAAATGAACAGACACCAAGACCTCACCATCGGTTAAATTAGCCAAACTATATCGATCATTATTTGAAAGCGAGATATCACCATCTCTCGTCAAATAAACGGTAGCGCCATCAGCCACGAGTAAACCCCGAAGCCTCCGCGCAATATCAAGATTTGCATCGCTTTCTAACAAACCAACACAAGCAGTCGAACCAGGATCACTCCCTCCATGCCCAGGGTCAATAACAAGATGGTGACCAGTAACATTAGTAGCAGAATAAGTGATAGGAGTAAAAACAAACAAAGGCAAAGCAAGCATAAACACAACAACGGCCCCCCAATTTTTCTTCAAAACCATTTTTAAAATATCGTTCACACAAAATAAATTTTTTGGTTACACCCATTGTGGTCGCCCACGATTCTACTATTCAATCATCTTCACCAGACTTTCTCTGTATGAAGCTAAATAATGAGCTTCAATCCTCCACACCAATGGTCGCCACCAATGACTCTCTCCAATATTGATGACCTTTCCACTACGTCGATACCCCAACCACCAAGGTGGCTGTCCAGGAATTGGATCGTCCTCGTTAACAAGATTCACAGTATTCGGCACTCGACGATCCCGACTCTCAACAAATGCACCATTCCCAACTTTTGGTGCCCCAAACGTGATGCACTCAAGCGCAATATCATGACCAGCTGCTGACATCCAAAACTGAAAGTCCAAAGATGCCAATTGGGCCAATGCACCACCAAGGCTGTGTCCTATAAACACATACTTATTGCCCTGTTTTTTATCCTGAAACCCAACTAAATGGTTCAAAACGACTCCGCGAACCATCTTCCAGGCGGACAAAAATCCACTATGAACACGTACTTTCGAGGTTGAGTCCATAGAATCAGGATACGGAAGAATCAATTTCCTCTGGAGAACATTAACATCGTAAACAGCATCCAGCGGATGATCAGTCCCACGGAATACAGAAACAATCAAGCCCCGAGCCTCAACTACCATTCCTTCTATATTCCCTGCTGAAAAGCGGAAAACAGGAACCCCATTCAAATGAGTAAGCGTACGAATATCCAATTCATACTCAGAGTACCCTATCATCCGAAGATACCACGGTGCATCCAAAACAGCCTCCCTCTTTAATGTGCCACGTAAACGAAGTGACTATTATACATCCCTGCTCCTAAAATGTTACAATCCATATCTTCAGAGCGTCCTGCAGTACATTCATAAGCCAATAGGAGGTAAAAAGGAAAATTCGGCCCCCACCTCAATTGTTATCTCAAATACACCTTCGACAATCTCGCGACTGCCAACTAGCTTTGCTGGTAAATTGTAATCCTACCATTCTAACACCCGCAAAGCCTTGATCCACTTGTCTAGAGCACAATTCCACCCTCAGTAATATGCATCAAGAAGTTCCTATAAATACTTCCAGTCGTTACTATCCCAACTAACCTCCCCTTATCAATAACAGGCAGTCTCCTTATCCCATGAACCATAAACAAGGAGCAGGCTTTCAATACATGATCATCTGGTGCAACATGTATTACTTTTTTGGACATAATTTTTCTGGCAGGTATTTTCAAAACTGCCGGGGCATCACGCTCCATGCGGTCATAATTCATATAATACTCTGCATCTTTGTAAAAAGTTTTCTGTTTAGGGAACAGTTTATGAAACAAATCTTTTTCAGAAATAACACCAATTACCCTTTTTTTCTTGTTCACAACAGGCACACCACTAACATTGTGTTTTGAAAGAAATTTGACAATTTTTTGGAAAGTAAAATCAGGAGTAATCGTGAGGACCTTCTTCGACATCACCTGTCGGACAAGCATCTTGAGTTAGTATATCACAAGCACTACACTAAATTAACATGCCCACTCCCAAAGATATCGAGCCCCCACTCGTCGACGTCAAAGTAACAAATCCGCTGATTTATATAAAAAAGTGGTGGGCAAAGATAATCGGCAACGAAGGAATTTCCTTAAGCATTAGGGTGCGTCCATTAACTGCTCTAGCAATAGCCGTTGTCATTGCCTCAATTGGATTTGGTGTTGGCAGATTTGTACTCCCGTTTCCAATCCCCTTTTTCGAATATAATAATCCACTTACAACAGGAAAACCCCAACCGACAATTGATCCTTGGAAAGAAACAGCCTTCACAGGCAACCTAATTTTTTCCGGCAAAACAAATAAATATTACCTTCAAGTATCTTCATCCTCTGAAGTTATTACACTCGAAGTCCCATCTACAATTGATCTAGATTCACTAATCGGCAAACGAATTTTTGCAGTAGGAACATACAACAAGTCAACCAAACTACTTGTTGTGGATGACGCCAAGGACTTGGAAATCCTCCCCAAAAGTCCGATTCCAATCCCTACAGTTACCCCATCTCCTACTCCCAGACCGGAACCCTCAGAATCACCCATCCCAACCCCTCCCGAAAGCGCAACCAATACTTATTAATCAATCACCAGCTACTCACATAATTACCCTTACCCATGCGGAACGAAAAGAAGTATCGCGCTCATAACCAAAACCCCAAGAACCAACGGCACAAGCGCCTTCACACGGCTATTTGCCTTGTATTCGGAAATATGTGGAAGAAAGTCCGAAGCTCCCAAATACAAAAATACCCCCGCAGAAACAGCCAGAAGTGTGCCAATCAGTTTTTGATCTATATTAATGTAATAGACGAGTAGAGCTGCCACAACCGTCGCCAAAGACGACAAAACATTTACGAATATTACCTTAGGTTTGTCCCACTTCGCCTTCACAAGTATCCCAAAATCCCCAATCTCATGAGGAATTTCATGTAGGAATGTCGAAAGCGCAGTTATAAACCCAAGCCCTGGAGAAACCAAAAACGACGCCCCAATCGTCGCCCCATCAATAAAATTATGAATTGTGTCCCCTAAAATGACCATTGCTACAGATCCACGGAACTCGTGCTCATCATGATCATGATGGTGAAGCTGAATAACAAGTTGCTCGAAAAAGTAAGCCGCAAAAAAAGAAACCAGAAGAGTGAGATACGCCACTTTTCCGCCAATCTCCACAGCCTCAGGCATTAGCCCCAGAATAGAAACTGTAATAAGAACCCCAGCAGCAAATGGAATAGAGTTAAGTTCAAGAAGTGCCGAGAGTCGCTTGCTTACCAAAAAAAGGATTCCACCACAAAGCCCCACCAAACTCCCGAGTACTGACAATAAAACTAGTTGCAATAATTCATTCATATTATTAAGGCAGCTCCGAAGCTACTTCCCAGCCAAAACATTTCCTACATGCACAGTTACATCCGATGGCGCATTATCGCTTTTAATAAGGTATTCCTTTGCTCCAAGCTCAGTTGCCTTCTGCATCGCATTTGCCCCCTCTAAGTTAGTAAGAACTATAATTGGAATATCTGTAGTTTTTGGATCCGCCTTAAGTGAGCGGAGAACCTCAAAGCCATCAATCCCAGGCATCATAAGATCGAGAAGTATCAGGTTCGGGAGAAGTTCTTTTGCCTTTACAATTCCCTCTGACCCACTATATACAAAAACTACATTATATCCCTCAATCTCAAGCTTTTTCGCATAAAGCTTCGCGGCCTCCGGATCATCTTCTATAAATAATATTTTATTGCCCATACCTACCATCAAATTATTACTTCCCCAAAAGTATTAGTCAACCTTGACTTGAGTCGCGGAAAAAAGCGATACTGAAAGGAGCCATGCCCATCGGTAACAACATTCGTGGAGAAGATATAAAGGACATTGCAGCTCTTGTTAAAGAAGAGCTTGCAAAAACAGGAACGGTGACTCCACCGCCAGTCCCCGAAAACATGCCACTAAACGATTCCGATCCCAGTGTAAGACCAACTGGTATTCCAGATCTAGATGCAATTTTGCATGGTGGTTTCCCCAATAACTCAACAATTCTCTTCTCAGGTGGCCCAGGCCTCGGCAAAACAATATTAAGCCTGCAGTGGTTGATGGCGGGCTATGAAAAGTATGGCGAACCTGGCATCTACCTCTCCCTAACAGAACCCGTCAATAAAATGATCAAGACCAATAGTGAACTTAGTTTCTTTAAACGCGAGTATTCAACAGTAGGTAAAGTATTTTTCGAAGATATGCGGACTATGATGCACAGCCTCGGTCTTGAAGATAAAGAGTTAACAACCAAGGATATTGGGGAGATCGTAGATGCACTTTCAGATTTAATGTACAAGTGTGGAGCCAAGAGAATTGTAATCGACTCCATCACCGCTATCGCCTATCGCCTTCAAGACAAGCACCTTATTAGGACTTTTATTCATGAACTTGACGCCCTTCTCACCCAAACAAACATCAATGTCGTCATGACATCAGAAGTTATCGGTGATAATTTCTCAGTATTCGGTGTCGAGGAGTTTATAAGTGACGGTATTATTCAGTTCTACCGCGAAGACCACGAAGCAGGCCAGATTAATAAACTCCGCGTTATCAAAATGCGCGGTACCAGCTTTGATAACCACCCCACAAGTTACAGGATCACGGGCGACGGCTTTGTCTTGTTCCCACGTCTTTCGCGTTCACTCTCATATCAAGTTAGCGATGACCGAACGCCCACTGGAGTGCCAGGACTCGATACTATGATCTATGGAGGCTACTTCAAGGGATCATCCATCCTTGTTACAGGTAGCTCCGGCGCGGGCAAATCTATCCTTTCTCTACAATTCATTTTAGAAGGCCTTAAAAATGGCGGGAAAGGCATCTTTGTCTCATTCGAAGAATCCCGTGATCAAATTATAAGAAATGCTAAAGGTTTTACGTGGGATCTAGAAAGTTACGAGAAGAGTGACAATCTAAAAATCATCACCGCCTACCCCGAGCAAAAATATTTAGAAGAACACATCAACACCATCAGGGACGAAGTCGAAACATTCAAACCCAACATCTTAGTAATAGACTCGCTCTCGTCACTTGGCAATGTCTTTCAGGAGTCCACCATCAGGGACTTTGTAAGCCGCTTAAACGGTTTCCTCAAAGAAAACTTAGTGACCACCATCTATACTCATGCAACAGCAACGCTTCTGGGTGCTAATCAAATAACAGATGCTCACCTTTCAACAATTACAGACCAAATTATTATGCTCCGCTATGTAGAAATTGAGTCAGAACTTCGGCATGCAGTACTTATCCTTAAAATGCGCGGCAGTAAGCACGATAAAAGCCTTCGCGAGATGGTATTCAGTGACACAGGTTTAGAAGTGACTACAGGCTTCAGCGGCCTAGAAGGAGTGCTCTCCGGCAGCACTCACAAAGTCAGTGACACCATTGAGGAGCAACTCCATACCATGTTTCTAGAAGTCCTCGGCCCAATGGGCGAGAGTATGTTCAAAGAAGAAAAAGCAAAAGGCTTAAACTATGAAGGCGTCCAAAAACTCTTAAGTGAACTCTCAGACCAAGGAATACTCTCGGTCCGCCGTAAAGAAGAGACTGTAGATAAGCTAAATCTTGTGTTTGGCAAAGAGCGTAAATTGCGCGAAGGCAGCACTGACAGTTTAAAACCAAAGAGTAATCTGCTTACAATGTTACGAGGAGGAAGTAATGCCAACTAAACCATAGCATGTCAATTCAACAAAAACTTGTCACTCTAATTTCCGCTACCTCACTTAGCGTAATCGCAGTTGGAACTCTTGCAATCTACAGCATAAACTTAATAACAGACAGGTTTACGACTGTAATAAGCGAACAAACCCCTATACTTCAATCAACACAACATGCACTACTTGCAATCGACAACGCAACAAGTAATCTAGATTCTGCACTTTTAGTTGATGAGTCCGAAGACCCAAAACTAATCGAAATATTTGAAACAGAATTCGACAAATATATCTTCGAATTTGATATGTACCTAAACGCCATCGCCTTGGGATCAGAATCAGAAGAGTTTAAGGCCCTTAACAGTGGTCACACCTACAACCTATGGATAGAAAACAAACTTGATAAAGAACTTACTCTTGCCCCACACAAAGACGAGTCCAAAGAAATCCTAGAAGAAATTGGCCCTTTTATTGAAAGCTTCACCCTCAATTCACACAAAGCTATCGCGCTGAAAAAAGAGATCATGAAGCTTAAATCAAAAGGCGAAGAGAGTGGAGCAAGCAAGCTAACTTCAGATTTTAGGCTTTCAATCACAAAAACCAGAGAGGATAAACGCCTCATAATCAACGCTGCCGAAGAGTACATTCAGAAAGAAGCGGAAGAGATTAAAGAATCAATAGAAGAGCAAGAAAGTCTGAGTAAAACCATCTACTCAATAGTTATCGGTCTCGTAATCTTCAATATTGCGGCTGTGCTCATTTTCGGCATCTATTTTGTTAGGAAACTTATAGTACTACCAATTCAAAACCTTACCCAAATGGCCATTGACATCTCAATCGGCAAACTAGACAGCAAAATCGACCCTAAAATCCTCGAATCCAAAGATGAGATAGGCAAACTCGCCCAGGCCTTTGACAGAACTGTAATTAGCCTGAAACTTGCTATGAAGGAACAGTCCAAAAACCAAGAAAAAGCATGAGAAGTACTTTTTATTCTTTTCCTAAATTCCCTGAGTTGCAGGTATCATAAAACAATCCAACTCGCGATAATGCCGTATATCAGGACACTAAGCGTATCCTGAATCACAGTGGCAATCGGACCGGCCCCTACCGCAGGGTCGCTACGCTCAAGCTGCAAGAGCTCAGTTATAGCCAACGCAACTAAGGGAGCAAATGATATTGCAACAAAAGTAGATAAACCAACAGCAGACGCAAGTTCCCAGTGACCAAACCAAAGCATAACCAACAAGCCGATAGAAGCCCCAAAAAGCGCTCCAAACAATAAGCCTATTAACGTCTCCTTGAATAAATAATTCTTGAAACTAGTGTTCCCCGACCTCAAATCACGGGCATAAATATTTTGAGTTTGAGTCCCAACAGAATCAGCTATATAAACAACAAAGGGAATAAAATAAGCAACCTCAATCTTTTCAGACAGCACCTGTTCAAATCTCGATGTCACGAAAGAAAGAAGAACTCCAAGAACAAGCCCAACTACCAAAGACGGCGCTCTCAAACGAACCAGAACACCAACAGAGAGGAGATCATCGTCTGCATATCTAATTCGCTTTACCATAACTAATTATACTTCGTGTTATACAAGATTTTCACCCTTGTCTTTGACAATATCAGGAAGTATTAGGATGTATCTGGCAACATTAGGAAATTTCTGATAACTTAAGGTATGTTAATTCCACCAAAATACACATTAACAAAGAAGATGGTTGCCTCCCTCCAAACAATAGAAGCTAATCGCGAAGTTATAAACTCTGTGAGTATCCCAATTGAAATCGAAGAAAATATAAGAAGAACCTCGACCCTTCGAAGCTCGCTCTTCTCGGCCCGCGTTGAAGGCAACACACTAACTTTAGATGAATTGGGGGATCATCCATCCAACAATCAAAAAAAATCAGAAATATGGAACATTCTAAAGGCACTTGGCTGGCTAAAAAAAAGAGAAAGAAAAGATATGACAATAGGCGACCTCCTAGAGCTTCATAAAATTACCATGAAAAATATCCATCCCGACGCAGGGAGGCTGCGTTCAGAATTCTCGGCAACATTTAATTCAGCCGGTATCGCAATCTACATGCATCCCCCTCATGAAATCATGCCAAGGCTAAAGCGCCTCATTAAATTTAGTAATAGCGATAAAGAGTCACTAATACCAATCAAAGCTTGTTTGGTTCATTATACTTTTGAAAAAATCCACCCCTTCCTGGATGGCAACGGCCGCATTGGCCGCTTATTACTACAAAAAACACTTATGCACGGGGGTTACGGTATGAAAGGGCTTATGGCCCTTGAAGAATTTATTGACGAGCACAGAAGCGAATACTATAGAGCCCTTGAAGAACCAGACAAAGATAGCACAGATTACCTACTTTTTATGCTCGAGGCAATAGCTATTAAAAGCACAGAAGCAAAAGAATTAGTTTTACAAAAAAACGAATTAACAGTAGAAGATTATTTACTTCCAAGGCGAGGCGAGATCTTGAAAATTATTAAGGATCACAAACTCATAAACTTCGATAGTATCAAAAGGCGTTTTGATAAAGTTAACGAACGTACCCTTCGCTATGATTTGAAAAGTCTCCAAGACCAAGGACTTGTGAGAAAAAGGGGAAGTACGAAAGGAGTTTACTACGAACCAATCACAAACTAAACTCCTCCGTATAAATTCTATTTGAAGATACCCCAAGCTCGTCAAGCATACCAATGACGCTCGCCATGAAACCTGGTGATCCACACACAAAAAATTTTGCACGAGGCAAAAAATTCTTACTCAAATATTTACTCAAAATCTCCTTACTCATTCGCCCAAGAACAACCGGCTCTTGAACAGTTTTTTCTTGACTCACAACATCCACATAGTTTTCTTTCAACTCTCTCTTAAAATCATCCCGGTTAACTGCGTCAACCAAGAAACTATTAGCGTAAAACATAAAGGTGTTTTCATGGCCAAAACGATCAATAAGCTCCACAAATGGAGTGACACCAATCCCACCAGCAATCACAACCTTCAGTCCGTTATTCTGCCCTTCCTCCGTAAACACGCCATAAGGCCCATCAATATAAACTGTGTGTCCACGTTCTAGATTTTCAAGTTGATTAGTAAATCTCCCTACGGCCTTTATCGAAAATGTCAGGTCTCCACTCCGAGCGTTGAATTTCATTATAGTAAAAGGATGGCTCTCCCCAAAAAAACTAGGCCTAACAAACGCGAACTGCCCAGGCCTTGGAGTAAGTTTCTTGCTTTTGGGAGTAAAAGTATATTGAGTAATATCTGCCGAAAGTGACTTCTTACGAACAAGCGCGTATCTTGCCTTTCCAAAATTTAAATACTTAAGGACCCTATAACCAAGCAGAATCCAAAAAACCAAAAATATAGCATGCCAGTAATAATAAATATAAGGAACCGTATTTATGAAAGTACCAATACTTCTCGCGTGAAGAAAAACAATCATCAAAACGAAATAATTCAGATAATGAAGATAGAGCCACAAACGATAACTCATTCTTTTCCGGAAAAGTGCACTCGTAACCCAAGTAACAGTCAAAAGAAATAGCGCCAACCTCCCAAACAAGACTCTCTGTTCAAACAAAATCGAAGTACCGTAAGTAATCACTTGAAGAATTGGATGAGCAAAAACAAAGAGTACTCCATATGTCCCAAGCACAATGTGTAGCTTCGTCAACGAAACATAATCAGGAGTTAACCTTGTTGAAACAAACCTATTACCAAGCACAAACTGCCAAACAAGCAATGTAGAGCCAACCAACCCCAATACATTAGCGATTACAGAATATTCAAAACCAAAACTTCTAATCAACAAAAGGTAAGGCAATAGCGACACAAACACCAAAACACTCGCCAACTTAAACCGAACTACGTCTTTCATCTTCCTATTATTTCTTCTTCGTCAAAGCCTTGTAGTAGTACATTATCCCAAGCATCAAAAAAATCACGAACAATATCCAGGTAACAATGCAAAGTAGACCCCATCCGCTACCAAGTGCCATGCTTGAATATTTATAGTAGCCCATCATCTAATCATCACCTCCATTATTCATTCTATCAAAAATAGAGCCATAAAACTCACCTATCCTCCCAAACCCCCATCAGGTTCCCCTCAGTATCAGTAAACCTCGCATAATAACCCTGATCTCCTACTTCAGTCTTTGGCATCACAACAGTCCCACCATTTTTTTCAATACGCTTCAGAGCTGAAGACACAGAAGCAACATTTATAACCAATACCGGTGATTTCGCTTGCTCACCTTTTAATGTCATCCCACCATTTATCCTTCCCTTCTCCTTCAACATAAAATTACTATCAACTTCCCCGGTGTAAATCATCGAATAATTCATTTCTGGGAGATCAGTGAATTTCCATCCGAAAGTATTAATATAAAATTTCTTCGCCCGCTCAGGCACAGCAGCGGTAAAATCAAAATGTACTACAGAATCCACTGTGCATCACCGCCTTTCATTATTCAAATATATCATCCTATATACATGCAGGCCAAGGCGCATCTCCGGCCCTACTTACCAAAAACGCAGCAGTCCTAATAGATTCTTCAATATCAGTCCGAAGCCCAGGATCCGGGTCCATCCCCATCAAACTTCTATTATTACTCCAAGTGCTAGCATTGAACTGAAACATGCCAAGGTAGGGCCCATTCTCCGCGTTAGGATTAAAATGCGATTCACAATTCGCAATCCTCTCCAATAAATTCTTATCAGCACCGTACATTCCAGCATATTGAGCAAACAATGGCTCCATAGCTTGCGGACTCCACACATCCGGTGTGGGACCAGGAGTACCAATGGGAGTACTTGTCGGCGTGGCTTGCCCATCTGTCCCGCTAAGCGTGGACGGCGCGGGTGTGGATGTTGGCCTCGGGCTCGGAGTCACTATCTCATCTTCCCATGGACCATTTAATCTCTCAGGTAAATATACCTGACTACTTTCTTCGGGAACACTCAACTCAGGCTCAGCAACAGCAGGTTTAGAAAACACAAACAAACAAAATATATATGTAAAACTAAACGATAACAAAAAGGCGAAGTTCGTCCTTCCCATTCTAATCCGCAGGCACCTCGATAACCTCTTCCTTCTTCTCCTTAATAAAACTTCTCCATTTGTCGAGCCCCTCAAGAATTGTTTTCAATGGCGCCTCAATAATAAAGTCCAAGAAGAAAACAATAAAATTAAATCTCGACATACGTGAGGATAACCAAAGCCCAAGATTCAAAAAAGGTAAAGTGAGATTCATGATAAGGTGAGCAATAAACCCCTCATGATCAGTTGTTACACTATATTCATTAGCAGCAAACCGGATCCGGTAGCCGAAGAGCATAACAAGTGACAAAAACATAAAGAATATAAACCCACCGACAATACCAAAATCAAACTTATACAAGGCCCAGGACAGACCGGCGAAACAGCCCAAAAACAAGAATAGGTAAAATATTACGAAAACTCGATAAATAACCGACTTACTCGAACCAGCTCCCACTTGGACGCGAATCTTGCCTTCATTTTCACCCTCATACACAATATCGTTAATCTTCTCAACCATCCTATTGGTATTCTCCACCCCAGGTTTTGTAATCGTAATTCCAAGGAGCAACATCAAAGTCGGTGGGATAAATATATTGGCGGCCAAAGAAGTATATTTCAAGTGACCCAAAATATAATATTCGTAAGGCAACTCCACCAATATTGCCAATAGCACCTTAGTGGCAAAGATATAAATAATTGATCGCATAATACCTCTATTCACCTTGTGTCCTATCTGCTCATACTTAAGGTTACAAACTCGCTCTATTTCCTGCCTCAGTTTTTCTGGATACTGTAAAAAGTCTTGAGCCTTTTGAGGATCACTCGAAATGACTTCGGTTAATATTTTGAAAGGAGGAGTCACCCTTTGCACAAACCTGTATATCTTGGGTTGAACATGAGAATTGATTTGCTTTTCAATCTCGTGAGCTACACCAAAAAACTCCTTCAGTCGCACTTCAAAATCCAAGGGGGTCAATGAATCCCAATCTGGCACAAAATGTCGAAGAAGATGATAACGCACACGCACAACGTCCGATTTAAAAAGCCCCCGATAAACTGCAATATTTACTTGAAGATCAACGTCTTCTGGGCTAAACCCACTCCCCAATATCTCATACTTTTCAATAAACCAGCTATACATTATCCACCCAATCACCTCATACCTCATGATATACGGATCCAAGATTTCCTCTATCTCGCTGCTAGCAATCCCGAGAAACCACATCCTCCACTCGCTTTTTTGATCAACCAAATAAAGTTTTTCCACAGCCAAATTAACTGCCATAATCTTCGACTTTGGCACCATGTCGTTTTCGAGGTACCCCGCCCAGATCAACTCACGGATCAGCGCCGCCCCGATTTGCTGCTTTTGAGTTGACGTCCCAATCTTCCTCTTCAAGATTCTCTCGATGGAGTTACGCATCTGGAGATGTTCCTCACGATATTCAATTGCATTTCGAAGTCGTTCATAATATAGGGCTACCGAACTCAAAACCTCACCGACTTTAACAGTTTCCAATGAACGCTTCTTCTTTTTCCCAAGTTCGTGTTCCTTAAAATACTCAAGCAACAATTGAGCCCTGCGACTCAATTCACCCTTGGTTTTCGGCGGCAATTCAATTTCATTTTTCTTCATAGCAAGAACTTCTGAATATATATCATTTTATATCACGGGTCATTATTTATCCTCCGGCAAAGCATCCTGGCATCCCGCAAACTCTGCAAGTTGCCCAGGCGACTGAAGTCCTTCAATCATCCCAACTTCCACCCCACCTACAATACGAACAAACGTTGGCTTGTCAGCCACTTCATTTTCCACATTAGCTATCTCTCCGAATGCCTGTCCAAATATCTGCCGCTGTCGTTCACACGAAGTACAATTCAAAGATGACTTATACATCACTACTCCATTGTCAGTCATACACTTTGCAAGCTCTGTCAAATCATAATCCGATTCATTTGCTCTAATCTGAAGCATATATGTGACGCCCGATGCCATTACACCTATCACAACAACCATGAATATCGCCCCACCAGAGATCATAGCTTTCCTATTCATTAGTAGTTTCCCGGAAATAACCAATACAATAACCATCAGGAGTTTCGACAACTCACAGAATACACAGATTGACTTGATAACAAAAATCTCAAGGCCAGTAAAATAAAGCGATGGAACAAGAGCAAATAAAGTAATCAAAAATAATGCTTGCAACTTGTTCTTTTCTATTTTTGTAAAAGTAAATAAAAATAAAAAGCCAAAATATCCCAAACCAACTAAGGAGACAGGAACCCCAACAACCTCAGAATAAATGCTCGTGTTGACAGCTTCACACGAAACCCCAGCTCCAAATTCACAAATAGAGTTACCTCCAATATCCTTTGCATAATGAAGCTTCACCAAGTAAAGCATTATCACTATTCCAGTGACAGCAATTGCTCGCAAAACCCAAACAAACCAAGTAGGCAATCTAAATGTGTCGGCCATTCCTAGCCTCAGTATAAGAACCCTCGTCAAAACATGCAATGCACCACACAAAACATTACACAATTTACTTTTCTGTAAACTCCATGTTATAAATACGT
>CAYHMW010000019.1:0-19714 GCA_964357925.1 uncultured Gammaproteobacteria bacterium | reverse complement strand
TGTTGAACAACTACCTGAAAAGTACCTAATGTAAGTATCGCTTGCCCCATCGTGGCAATAAGTTACTATTTCCTGGTTACAGACGGCAGTTTTGTGGATAAAGTCTCCAACTTCGTTGCTTGCTGCATTGCCTGTGCATGCAGAAAAAGCATTTTTCCCGCTTTTGGCACCTAGAATATTGATACTTTGACCAGTTTGTTTGTCATAACAGGGGCGGGTGGTTTTACTATCACAGGTTTCAGTTGTTCCGCTGCCCCCAGAGCCCTTACCACCACCTTGAGTGACTTTAGCAAGTGCTTGTGTGCTCAAGGAAAGTAAATTTTTGCCGCCATATGAGCTGCCTGCCAGAAGAACTATTCCAATCAAAAACGCTACCAGGATTAATGGAAGGATGTGAACAATACCATTTGTGTGGTCTATCTTGCCTTTCACTCTTTTTCATAATGAGCTTTTAGCGAGAACTCTGTCAAGAGGGTTGCCTTATCTCAAATACTTTTGGATGTTTCGGTTGTGCTCGTCAAGGGTTTTGGCGTAGTGAATTTTTCCCTCACTGTCGTGAATATAGAACCAATATTCAGTTCTGACTGGACTGTCAGCGGCCTTCAACGAACTTAGACCAGGGCTTGCAATCGGGCCTGATGGAAGACCAGTGTTTGTATAGGTGTTATAGGCAGAGCTTGTACTTTGAATTTGGTCTGTAGTTAAACCTTTTGGCCACCAGTTGCCTTTTTTTCCGAGTGCGTATTGGACACTGGCATCAATTTGAAGAGGCCAATCCCCTTCAAGTCTATTGAGCATTATGCCTGCGACTATTGGACGTTCTTCATCTGTGACAGCTTCCCTTTCAATGAGCGATGCCATGGTCACTATTTCGTTGAGACTAAAGGCAGTATTCGTTTGAGTGAAGCGGTCATTAAAAGTCATCGATAGTTTTTCAAAGACTTTTGCTGGAGTTGCATCTTTTGGAAATAGATATGTATCCGGGAAAAGAAATCCCTCACGACCAGTTGAGAGACTTAAAAATTCATCCTCCCAAGTCTCCACAGCAGATGCGTTTTGTGCGAATGTTTGAGCAAGCTTCAAGGCGATCTCCTCGCGCCTTAAGCCTTCTTGGATTGTCACCCAAATCTCAGAGGGTCCTTTTAAAAGGAGTGTAACTACTTCTCCTGTTGTTAGATTTTGTGGAATATTAAATTCTCCAGGCGGGATGCTTGTAGTAAGGCCTTTATATTGTAGATAGAGCTTGAAGGCGAAGCTACTTTTGATTAATTTTTCTTTTTCTAGCTTGTTGGCAATTTGCTGGGCCGAGGCGCCTTTATTTATTACAAAGCGATGTGGAGCAATATTATTTGAGACTGGAGCTATGGCTGACCTGTACCAAAAAAATCCTCCAAGCACTGTAAATATTGCAAGCAATAGTAAGGCTATTACAAAAATGCTAATTTTTTTCATGAGGACTAGACCTCTTCAATGAGGGCACGACGATGTTTGCCTGATTCTAGATCTTTAATGAAGATTCTGCCGCAGTTACAAGTGATTTTTATTCCTTTGCTGTGGCTTTCAGTTGCACCTCGGCCGAGGTCTTTACCACAACCCACGCAGCGGTCTTGGGAGAGTAGCCAAGCCTGAATTGGTGCAATTGCGTTTTTCAACATCCTGACTAGTAGTATAGCAAAATTTGAAGAAAACAATGTGATTGCAATAGCGATGTGATAATATATCGGACCGTAAGCAAGAGTTTAAGGAGATTGTAAAAATGGCTACTGCAATATGGAAAGGGCCAATTGCTGACGATTTTGACCTTGACAGTATTCAGGTCGGTCAACAGATGGATGTACCATTGGCGATCCCAAAAGGGCATGGAATAGCGATTGTAAAGCTTACAGTCCACGAAGTTAGCAAAGAATTATTTAGTGGGCGGGATGCTTCGATCATGTTGGTAAATTTTACAGGCGACGATAATCTCGGGGCGGCAGCTGTGGCTTATATGTCACATACATTAATTGCTCTTGTCGACAAGGTTGAGCGCACGCTGACGATTTTGACTCACAAACTGCGGTTTGACCTTGAGGGGTGTGTGGCGAACTTGCTACACACCTTTTTATTCTTCCGACGTTTGGTCCAGATAGCTTTGGAGAATGATGGTAGCGGCGAAGGCATCTTCAAGACTCTTTCTTTTGATACGTTTCATTCCTGATTCGCGACTCAGTATTTGCGCGTCACTTGTGGAGAGGGTTTCGTCCTGTAGGACCACTTCTATATTAAATTTTTCTGTTAAAAATCCGCTGAACTTTTGTTGGGATTCTGCACTTTTGCCTTCTGAGATACCTACTACAATTTTGTTTATGAATTCTTTCTTAATTATCGCTTCCAATCTAGTAAGAAGTTCGCTTTCTGATTTGTATTTTATTGCTGCGTAGGGATAGGCGAGGGGGCCTTCGGCTAGGGCGAGGCCGACTTTGTTTTTACCGTAATCTATACCGAGGATGTTCATTGTGTTTTAAACGATAATGTAGGTTCATCGACGATTTTGGCTCGAACTACTAGGCGTTTGGGGCGGCGGGGATCTCCTGGCGGCGTACAGGTTACAAGGGATAAATATGGCTCAGTTTCGTTTTGCTCCAATATATAAGTGTCTGTCGGGCGAACTTCAAACATATCCTCTACTTCATAGTTATAAGTAATGCCGTCGAACACTACTTCAATTTTATCGCCTGGATCGAGCGTTGGCAGCAGTGAAAAAATTGAGATTGGATCTTCTGGATTATAAAATCTTGGCAATATTGAGTGGCCAAAGATCACTCCATTGCCATCTTTTCCAGGGAGTGCTGTGCCTGGGTATTGAATTAAATTTTCACTTAGGTCTTCGCCTCCTATTGAAACTGTAGCATCTTTGATTCTTAATTTTGGAATACTCATTGTGTAGTAGCGAATTTTTGTTTTGTGATTTGCGTCTAGGTTGACGGCTGCAAACCAATTATTGGCATCTGTATAGTCGACTGGAGAATCAACCAAGTTTTCTTCTTTCTCTTCACCAAGAACAAAGCTGTTTTGACCTTCCTTGAGTGGTGAAAGGTAAGTTACGAAGCGAGCACGGGCTTTTATTTCATAGTCGAGAATAGGTAGAAGTGTATAGACAAGGATCGATATTCCGCCAAGAAGCGATAGGATGCCGACTGCTCTTTGCAGGGTTTTAAGGTGGCCCATGGATTAACGTTCAGCCTCAATTTCGATGGCAATATTTTTCGTGTTCCTTGGTATATTGCCTAGAAATGATGGCAACGACGGGCTAACTACAATTTCCGAGCCTTTATAGCCTGCTATTCCCTCAAGTGAGCTTTTGGCTGCAACGGGCGTCTTTCCTGCGATGCGCTTTACTACCTCATCTGGATTGACATCTGGCAGCAGATTGAGGACAAATGTTGTCTCGAAATACCAGGCGCCAACGGATGTGTCATCAAGCTTAAACTCATATTTTATTTGCTCATCACGGAACACAAAGCCGTCAGGGATCTGGTCTTCAAGGATTGATTTAGCAAGTGACAAAATGTCGCTTGTTGCTGCGATTGGCCCTGTGATTTCTAATGTTAGCTCTAGGCTAACTGAATCTGCTTCGTCACCAGCTTTTTGACTAAATGTCTTTTTAATTACCGTTTCTTCCAATGCGTCTTCAAGAAGTTTATTGTCACTTCCTGTCTCCGCATTCATTTTCTTTTTACCTTCCTCAAGCAACTCTTTGGTAAGATCCTCCACAAGACTTTCTAAATCATTTTCTGAGACTGCCTTGATATCTCGGCTACTGCCGCCTGTGAATGTATCTTTTACAATTGCGTCAACTTCACTACTTGGATAATTACCCACTGAAAGCGTTGTGTCTTTTGCTAGATTGTGTTCTTCACCTATGGTTCCCGCGACAACACCAACGTCACTTGAGCCAGGCGTGCTTGGCGATGTGGCCGCAGAAACTGAGGCAGCTTCTACGACTTCAAACTCGAGATTGTTTCCTGCCTCCAGAATCGTACCCACTTTTAGTTGGACCGCTTGGGACGTGCCGTTTCTAACTGTAACTGTCCCTTTTGCTTTTTCCCCTACAGTTTTCCTTCCTGTTGTTGATTTTGACTTAACACCCGCGACTTCGAGACTCACTTTATTCGCCGGAATAATCATCTCTGCACCGTTTACTGAACCTGCATTTTCGTCAAGGATGATTGTATGGACTTCCTCGAGTGTTTGAGGTGCAACAAAGACTATAATTGCTGCTTTGGGGACAAACCACCAAACAAGTCCGAGTACAACAATTCCTATAATAGGCAGTAAGGCAAATAATGCGAGCAATTTTTTGTGACCGCGTTTCGGTTCATGAATTACCGGCATTCCCACATTCTTCGTGCTTTTCCCTAATTTTGGTATAAGTCGCGATAAAAAGGAGAATGAAAACTTTTTTGTAGTGTTCTCACTTACTTCGTTATTGGCCGCCGTGATATCTTTATCGATTGCAAAACCCAAATCTTCAGGAGTAAGGCTTGTTTCGGCTACATTGTCATGTTCGCCCAAATCATGTTCTTTTGTTTCTGTGGAAATCCCCGATGTTTTTTCTCTTGTCCCAAATTCCCCTACAATCCCAAGCTCTGTGGCGCCGGCTTGTGAGATTGCCAGGATTTTTTCTTGAGGTGTTACTAACTCGATTTTTGGAGTGTGGAGGAACCGCACTTTTTCACCGGCAATACTTTTCCAATCAAAATCATGGAGCTTTTGTTTAAAATCCTCAAGAATTGATTCTTTGCCGTTATAGAGGATGAACCTGCTTGGGAAGGCTTCATCCGTGCCAAAGCGCGTGAGGGCTTCAATTAGATCCTCTTCTATTGAGACGCTTCTACCCACATTCACTGTCCCCACAAGGTTGCCGAGTTTAAAAAGCGTAACATCGAGATTACTGTCTTCAATGCCCATGATTACGCCCGTAAGGGGGGCACCCTCGCCAAGTTTAATGGAATGGGCGATCGCTTCAGGGTGGACGACGAAGCCGCTTGGTTTCAAGTCGAGCTTCTGGCAGATATGTCTTATTGTGACTAGATACTCTTTTTTAATAGTTCCTTCATGAACCCAACTCGGGGAAACTCCAAACACAGTGCTTGATGGCTCGTCGGCATCGTCAGGAAGTTCGTCGACTGCGGCTGAGAGGGTGGAATCGATGATTGTAACAAGGTCTTCCTGTTCCTCCCATCTGGCAGGTGGGCTAACCGAGATTACTTTTGTAGATTTGTTTTCAACTGTCCAGATTCCGGCCTGCACCCATTGTGGAGTGATTGCTATGGACCAGTAATATTCTTGTTTCATTGGCAGTTTTAAGTAGGGACGATCCTGGCATAAATCCTCCTGATGCCGGCACTAACAGACTCTTCCCTAGTTATTTTAACATGCCCACCGATTTCCTTTAGACTCTCGGCGTGAGGACCGCCACAGACTTCTTTGGAAAATTCGCCAGCTGGCGAACCTATTGAGTAGACTTTAACTTTTTCATCGTACTTTTCTCCGAAAAATGCCATGGCACCTACCTCCTTGGCATCTTTTAGGGACATAATTTCAAAATTCACTTTGAGATTTTTCTTGATTTGATCGTTTATTAAATATTCGATTTTTTCGATCTCCTCGTTTGTCAGTTTTGCGCTATGGGTAAAATCAAAGCGAAGGCGCTCGTGGGTAATGTTGCTGCCTTTTTGACCGACATGATCGCCAAGGATCTTTCGAAGTGCTGCGTGCAGAAGATGTGTTGCAGTATGAAGACGAATGACCTCATCGCTGTGGTCAGCAAGACCACCTTTGAATTTGCCAGCTGACTGGGTGCGAGAGAGGTCTTGATGCTTTGCAAATTCTTTTTGAAACTCCTGGTGATCGATTTTTTGGCCTTTTTCTTGAAAAATTTCTTCAGTAATTTCCAAGGGAAAACCATAAGTCTGGTAAAGATCAAAGGCAATCTTGCCATTAACGACTTTTATTTTCTCGACTTCTCTGAGGCCTTTATCGAGGGTTTTAATAAATTTAGTGACTTCTTCTCCCAGACCCTCTCCGAGATCGTTTGGTTCAACCCTGCCTTTAAGTGCACGCATTTTTATGGCCGCTCGCCTAATCAATCTTCTTAGTACGTACCCCTGCTGTTTATTGCTTGGTTCTACACCGGCTTCCACAAGGGCGCTGGCAGCGCGAGTGTGTTCTGCAACAATTCTCATACTTCGTGTGTCGCTTTCGATATCGCCATATTTTTTACCCGAAGTTTTTTGAAGATTTTTGATTTCACCCGAAAATAGTGAGGTTTTAAAAATATCTGACTCGTTTTCTGTAACCATAACCAAGCGTTCTAGACCGCCGCCAAAGTCGACGTTTTTTTGAGGGAGCTCTTTTAGGGTGCCGTCACCTTGTTTTATGTATTGAATAAAAACCGAGTTGCCGATTTCTAAAAATTTGCCGCAATCGCAGTTAGGATGACACTTTTCGCCGAACTTTTTGTCGTGTTTGATTGAATCAAACTTAAAAAATACTTCTGAATCAGGGCCGCCGATTTCACCTTCTGGCATTTTATCTGGAGTACCGCTTCTACTCCACCAGTTTTTTTTGACACCATATTCGAAAATATGATCTTCTGGTACACCAAGTTCTCGCCAAATTTTATAACTTTCTTCATCACGAGGAACCGAGCTATCCCCCTCAAATATTGAGACATATAATTTTTCTTCTGGAAGATTCAATTCTTTGGTTAAAAACTCCCAAGTCCAAGGAAGTTGTTCTTTTTTAAAATAGTCACCCAGAGACCAGTTGCCAAGCATTTCAAAAAAAGTGGTGTGGCGATTGTCACCTACTTCTTCGATATCTTGAAGGCGAATTGATGGTTGGGAATCTACAAGGCGACGCCCTTCTGGGTGCTTTTGGCCGAGTAAGTATGGTACAAGGGGTTGCATGCCGGAGCTTGTAAAAAGCGTTGTTGGGTCATCTGCTAACACAAGTGGCGCGGGAGAAATAATTTTGTGGCCACGAGCTTCAAAGAATTTAAGATATTTATCCCGGACCTCATTAATCGTCATGGGGTGATTATACCGAAATAATGAGGGTAAACAAATTTATATAAGCGAAGCTTAAGACTTCGTCAAAGATCCCGCATCTTCGTGCGGGATGACAGTGAATTCTAAATTTTTGTGTGGTCGGAATCACTATAACCATGTGTTTTCATTGTTTTTTTTCTTCTGAATAGTTCCAGGAGGCCGGTTAATTTGCCTGGGCTTATGAGGCCACCGCCTAAAATGGCGTCATCAAGAATTGAATTCAAACGCTTTAGGGCCCTTCTGACGTCTAAAATTATTAAAACTACTTGGACGCCCACGACAATAAGAAGCACTGTTAGTGCAATGACTACTACGAATAATAATGTTTGAATGCTATCCATCTTTGTCGTATATTACACGCCGTATTTCCTTAGTTATCTTATCAGATCGACTTTTGGCTTCGAAAAACACTTCTTGTGGCCCTTCTTTTAATTCAATAGTTGCCTCAAAATTACCATCATCGTCCACTAATGCTCCTTGATTGTTTACCTTAACTACTGCGTCTGCACTTGTTTTCCCTGACACAGTAATTGATGGCTCGAAGACTACTGCACTATCGATTGGGGTGCGGATATTAAGCTCCGGAGGCCTTGTAAAATCAATATATTGAAAAAGCAAATAGCCTGCAATGAGGGCGACTACCCCAGTGACACCCGCAGCAAAAGTTGACCTTGGGCCAATTCTGAAGGAATACCTTGGCTTTACTGTTTTAACTATTTTTTTTCTTTCTGGCGGGTAATCGCGACGAAGCAGTGCAACCGCCTTATTGTGATCAACTCCAAGGAGATCTGCATAGTTTTTGACAAATCCAGTAACTACCGGAAAATCAGGAAGTTTTCCCCATTCTTCTTTTTCAATGGCGTGAAGAAAAAAGCCTTTGATTTTTGTTGATTCTTCTGCCTCTTTAAGAGTGAGTCTTCTGATGAGGCGAGACTCCTTGAGCAGGTCTCCAATTCCTTTCATTGTGCACTTTCAGGAGCAGGTCCACCAAAAATTTCCTCGGCGTTTCTCACTAACACTTCGCGAGGCTTGCTGCCGTCGGCTGTTCCTACAACGCCTGCGGCTTCTAGCTGATCAAGTATTCTTGCAGCTCTTGCATAGCCTATGGAGAGGCGTCTTTGTAGAAGAGAGGCTGAGGCTCTGTCAAATTGACAAACAAGATTAACTGCCTCTTTGAAAAGATTGTCCGTATCGCCCTCGACACCGGGAACTGAACTTGTACCAGGCTTTGGCATTACAAGTACTTCTTCAGTGAACTGGGGCTCAACTCCTTGATTTTTGAGGAAGCTTACAAGAGCTGCTGTTTCAGTGTCTGAAATAAATGATCCTTGGATTCGATTTGGTTTAGCTTGTTCAGGTGGTAGATATAGCATGTCCCCCTTACCAAGCAATTTCTCTGCTCCTTGACCATCTAGGATTACTCTTGAATCGACCTGTGAGCTTACTGCAAAGGCGATGCGGGCAGGAATATTGGCTTTGATAAGGCCTGTAATGACATCGACGGATGGCCTTTGAGTGGCTAAGACCATATGTATCCCTGTGGCTCTGCTCATTTGAGCAAGTCTCGTTACTGCGTCCTCAACTTCAACTGGTGAGAAAAGCATGATATCTGCCAATTCATCTATCACAAGTACTATGAATGGCAGGGCTTGGAAGCCTGACATTTCATTGTAGCCTGCAATGTTTCGAACACCGGCTTGGGCGAAAAGCTTGTACCTTCTATCCATCTCTGCCATTAACCATCGGAGTGCCGAAATTACTTTTTCCGGTTCAACAATAACTGGTGTAAGGAGGTGTGGAATATTGTTGTACCCTGTTAACTCAACCCTCTTTGGATCGACAAGAATTAGCTTAACTTCTGAAGGAGATGCCCTGAAAAGCAGCGATGAGAGGAACGAATTAATGGCGACGCTTTTACCCGAGCCGGTTTGACCTGCTATTAAGACGTGAGGCATTTTACCAATATCTCCTATGACTGGTTTTCCCGAGACGTCTAGCCCCAAGGACACTGCGAGCTTGCTTTCATGTTTTTGCATTTCTTCGGAAATCATCATTTTCTTCAACGGCACAAATTCAGGTGAATTATTGGGGAGCTCGATACCTACGAGTGAGCGGCCGGGAATGGGTGCTTCGATTCTAATTGAACCAGTTGGCGAAGCTAGTGCGCGGGCCATATCGCGCTCGAGGGCCGTGATCCTACTAAGTTTGGTGCCGAGGGCAACTTCAATGGCATATTGAGTAACTGCAGGGCCAAGATTTACCTCAACTACTCTTGCTGTTATGCCAAAGGATTCAAGAGTTTGCTCAATTGTGCCGGCATTCGCCTTAATATCTCCTCTGTCGACTTTACCGCTCCCATGACCATTTAGTAAATCAAGCGGGGGATATTTCCAGACTTTATCATCGCCTGGAGTATTGCTCACAAGCTTTGGAGCTAGGGCTTCTCCTTGCGCTGCTTTGAAGTTTGTAGAGACAACTGGCTTTTGATCACGGTCTCCGCCTAACACTTTGATTTCTTTTTTCTCGAGGAAGTTTGGTTTACCTATTGCTGATCCTGCCTTTTCGCCAATAAGGAGTTTTCTAATTCGCAGGAGGATGTTCACGAAAAACATTAAAAATTGATCAAAAGAAGTATTAAACATTATCACGAGACCCACTGCTGTTGTGCACATAAGTAGTAGGTAGGCACCGGCGGGAGTAACTAGTGCCTCGACACCTTCCCATATGCCTCCACCAAAGCGGCCAGTTTTGAGCAAAGCTGATATTGAAACGAAAAACAGTAACGCGCCGACACTGACATTTGCTTGGCCAAGAGGGTTTCGGAACTTACTAATCAAAAGTCCGAGGGAAATAAGGATAAATGGTAGGAAGATGGAGGTCCAGCCGAAGTAACCCATCAAGAAATCATTGAGCCTAATCAATACGCTGCTTTGCCTTGAAAAAGAAATGAGAATCAGGCCGCCTGCGGCATAAAACCCAATTTGGATTATAGAGAATATTGCTTCTTTTTTAAGCGAGAGGCCTATTCCACCGTATCCACCTTTCCTTGCTTTTCTTTTTCTACGTTTGGCCATATTTTAAGTATGTACATTATATGTGCAAACACAAAACTAACCAACTTGGAGTTTATATTTTAACCACTACTGGGATGATTAATGGCTTCCGGCCGGTTTCCCTTTGGAAGTATCTTGTAAGGAAGTTGATTGCTTTGAAACTTAAATCCTTAACATCTTTACCTTTGTTGCCACTTAAATTTTTATTGAGGAGGTTGGTTGTAACTTTCAGGAATTTTTGTTCTTGTTTTTCGAAGATAAAGCCACGGCTTATGATTTCGCTTCCGACAACTTGATTTTGAGCATTGATTCTAATTACTGCTACAACGACTCCTTGTTCTGCGAGAATTTTTCTATCACCTAGGATTGTTTTGCCAACATCGCCAATTCCTAGTCCATCGACAAGGACTTCGCGGACAGGGATTTTGCCTGTTTTGGTAGCTTTCCCACCACTAAACTCAACTATTTCACCTGGCTTTAGTGTGAATACGTTTTCTTTTGGAGCTCCCCACACACCGACTAAATCTTTATAGCCCTTCATGAACCTTACTGTTCCACCGAGTGGGATGAAGTACTTAGGACTCACAATATCGAAAAGTTTTTTAATGTCCTCTTGAGAGCCGTGACCTGAGACATAGAGTCCTTCATTAAGCCCGTAATAATGAACATCCAAGCCTTTGTCGATAAACTTATCAACGAGAGCGTCGATGCTTTCTTTGGAATACGGAGGGGCTGGATCTGAACTCATAATGAGCATATCGTTTTCTTCAGCATAGGCCAACTCATGATCATCTGTCGCAATCCTATCGAGAGAGCTGCCTGCCTGACCATAAGAGCCTGCGACGATGTAAAAGAGGGACTTTCTGTCTAGATCAGTTGCTTCTTTGGGTGAAACCACTGTATTTTTGTCTCTTTTTATATAGCCCAAGTTATATGCAATTTCTGATTTTTTATCGATAGAGCGACCGATGAAAACCACTTTTCTTTTGAGCGATTCTGCTACTCTGATCGCCTGCTGGATGCGGCCAATGTTGCTGCTTATTGTTGTGAAGAAAATGGCTTTCTTGGCGCCCTCGGCGATTTTCCTCATTTTGCTTTCAATATCTGCCTCGCCCGGTGTGGTTCCTGGTTTTGTGGATCCGAGAGAATCTGAAGCCAGAAGCAGGACACCATCTTTTGCCAACTCCCTTGCTTTGCCTTCGTCAAATTGGTGGCCGTCGACTGGGGCGGGATCAAATTTGTGTTCTGCTACGTGGAAGGTTCTGCCTTCCGGCGTATCAATCGCAAAACCCAATGTGTCTGGAATGGAATGGGAAACTCTGAATGGGTGAATTTTAAATGGTCCGATATTCAGTATATCTGTATCTGGGTTATAAGTCCTGACGTCGTAATTTTTTACTCCATAATCATCGAGTTTGTCTTTGATAAATGCGGCAACCAGGGGAGGCGCGTAGACTGGCGTTACCACTTCCTTAAGCAAAAATGGAAGGGCGCCTTGGTGATCTTCATGGCCTTGGGAGACCACTACTCCCTCAAGCTTGTGGATATTTTCCTTTATATATGTGAAGTCTGGAATAACAAGATCAACCCCATACATCTCCATTTCTGGGAAGCCAATCCCACAATCGAGGATAATCATTTTATTCTCGTATTCGTAGATGTAGAGATTTTCTGTTACGCCTGTGGTTCCTGATAGTGCGATGAATTTTAGTGACATTTAGTAGTTTTGGTCGACTGAGATGAATTGTTTGACATTTTCTTTTGTAATTTTGAATTTTTCGCCTTTACCCTCGATTATTAAGCGGGCGATTTTTCTTATGACGCCTTGGATTGTTCTCTCGAGTGTTCTAATACCTGCATCAAAACCAAGCGGGCGGACCAGATTATGCCATACATCTTCGTCTACTACTATGGTGTCTTCGGGAAGACCTGTGGATTTTAGGGCTTTAGGAAAAATATATTGCCTTGCAATAATTATTTTTTCGTCATCGTTGTAGCTTGGCATTGTGATTGGCTCAAGTCTGTCCATGACTGCCGTTGCAATTCCAGTCGTATTGTTGGCAGTGGCAATAAATACTGCTTCTGAAAGGTTAAATGGGAAATCAACATAGTGGTCTACAAATGCCTGGTTTTGCCCAGGATCGAGGAGTTCAACTAAGACACCCATGATTGACGCGCGACCTTCATCTGTCACGCGATCAATTTCGTCCAAGAGTATAACCGGGTTTCTACTTTGAGTCTGGCGAAGTGCTTTGATAATTTTGCCAGGCTCTGCTTCTGGATGCATTCTTGATTGACCTCTTAAGTCCAATGGATCGCCCATACCGCCAAATGGAATTCTCGCGAATTCTCTCCCTAGGGTTTCAGCTACTGAAACAGCCATTGTAGTTTTGCCTGTACCTACTAAGCCGACGAAGCACAAAATTGGCGCGTGGGCAATATCACCTCCTGATTGCTCCGTTATTTTCATAATTGACATGTACTCAAGGATTCTGTTTTTGAGATCTGTTAAACCGTAGTGGTTTTTGTTTAAGATGCCTTCTGCTTTTTCAAGATCGAGAGCACCTGAAGTTTTTCTGTTCCAAGGAAGATTTGTTACCCAATCAATATATCTTGTGATTCTGTCTACTTCCGGGAGAAATGATGGAGAGCTTTCCAAAATTTTTAACTGGTTAAGCCTGCCAAGTACAGACTCCTTTAACTTTGCCGGGACATCAGCCGCGTTAACAAGCGCTTCCAGTTTTGGGATTGTTTTTAATTCTTCTTCCTGCACCCTTACATATTAGCACGGTGTTAGCCGCGCCCGAAGCCAGTTTTGCCCTTTTCGGGGATGAGTCTACTTGTTGGAAAATGAGGACCGCTTCTGGCTCTGTCATTTGGAACACTTCTTCTTCCCATGCCCATTCTTTGCTCTCGCCCGCCACTTCTTTGGGTATGTGCCGAGAACTTACGCTCAACGTCTCTACCATTTGTTTTTGGCCTTTCCATACCGGGATCCAAGATCATTGACAAGTTGATCCTGCCCAAATTATCTATTTCTTTGACTCGGACTTGAACTTTGTCGCCGAGCTTTACTTTTTCATTGGGGTTGCCAACATATTCAGTTGCCATATCCGAGACATGAACCATGCCTTCTTTCCCAGGGAGAATTTCAATGAAGGCTCCGAAGCTTTCGATTCTTTTGACAGTCCCTTCGTAAACTTCTCCGGCCATAACTTCCTTTGTAATTTGCTCGACCATAGTAAGAGCTTTTTGTACTGCGCTTTCTTCAATTGCTGAAATATTAACTGTACCGTCATCCTCGACATCAACTTCGGCGCCTGACTCGGCGATAATTTTCTTAATGTTTTTACCACTTGGGCCTATAAGCTCACCGATCTTTGTAACATCGATCTTTGTGGTCTTAATTTTGGGAGCAAAAAGAGAAACTTGAACACGTGGCTTATCGATGGTTTTAATCATAGATGAAAGGATAAAAGCTCTACCTTCTTTTGCTTGTGTAAGGGCTTTTTTGAGAATAGGAAGGGTAAGATTAAGGGTTTTAACATCCATCTGCATTGCAGTCACTCCACTCTCCGTTCCTGCAACCTTGAAATCCATGTCGCCATTGCCGTCTTCCAGGCCACAGATATCACTCAAAATTGCATATTCTTTGTCGTTTTTGATTACCAGGCCCATTGCAATTCCACCCACTGGGGCTTTGATTGGAACGCCCGCGTCCATCAAAGACAATGTCGAGCCACAGGTGCTTGCCATAGAAGTTGAGCCATTACTGCTTACTAATTCTGAAACAAGTCTAATTGTGTATGGGAATTCTGCCTGTGTTGGTATAACTGGAAGAAGGGCGCGGGTGGCAAGATAGCCGTGACCAATTTCGCGTCTGCTTTGGAAGCCAAATTTGCCAGTTTCGCCTGTGGAATATGGCGGCATTGAATAGTGATGAATGTAGTGGACTTCTTCTTCGCCTTCTGCAGACTCTAAAAGCTGACCCAAAGATGGGGCACCAAGGGTGGCGATTGTGAGAGCTTGAGTCTGACCTCTGGTGAAGAGAGCTGAACCATGGGTTCTTTTGAATAGACCAACTTCTGAGCTTAACTTTCTGATTTCGTCGTGCTTTCTGCCATCTGGGCGGCTGCCTCCTAAAATAATTTCCCTAATTGTTGACTTAAAAAGCTTATCGAAAATTGTGACTGCCTCTTTGGCGTTTTCTTCACCAACTGCGACGACCACTGCATCAAGAATTGCATCATATTTGTCGCTTGCTCCTTTTTCTTTGGTGGCAAGGGCTTTGGCAATACCAGAAATTTTGTCACCAACTAATTTTTTAATCTCTTGCTCGAGATCCTTGTCGTAAGTCTTTGCCTCGACTGCTTCCTTTTTAAAACCAACTTCTGAGGCGAAATCGTTAATAAATTTAATTAACTTTTCAGACTCTTTGCTTGCGAATTCAATGCCTTTAACTATTTGGTCCTCAGAAACTTCCTTTGCCCCTGCCTCGATCATGACAATGGCATCCGTGGTTTGTGAAACGATGAGGCTCATTGAGGATTCGTCTTCTTCTGAATTTTTGGGGTTTAGCACAAAACCTTCGCTATTCGTCCCAACATTTAATACCGTGATTGGACCACTCCATGGGATGTCTGAGCTGGCAAGTGCCGCTGACACTGCGTTGGCACCTGCGATAACAGGATCATTTTCCATATCAACTTGGAGGACAGAAACGATGACCTGCACCTCATTCTTGTAACTTTCAGGGAAAAGAGGCCTAATTGACCTGTCAATTATTCTGCCGTTTAGGATTTCCTGATCTGTTGGCCTGCCTTCTCTTTTGACCCAGCGGCTGCCTTTAATTTTTCCTCCAGCATAAAGGCGCTCTTGATATTCAACTGAAAGTGGGAAATAACCTTTGTCTTCACTAAGTGGGGAGCTTACTACCGTTGCCAAGACGATGGTGTCGCCATATTGAGCGAGGATTGCCCTATCTGCTTGACCGGCTAATTTACCAGTGCTCAATGTTAAGGTCTTGCCACCGAGGTCAATACTTTTTTCTACTGATTTCATTATCAATTTTTAATTATTATTTGAGATCCAAATCTTTTTCCAGTTTCGCATAGCGCTCTGGATCACGCCTTTGAAGATAGCTTAACAATCTTCTTCGCTTTGCTACCATGCCCAAAAGTCCACGGCGGGAATGAACATCTTTCCTGTGTTCTTTAAGGTGGGCTGCCAATTTTTTGATTTTTTGGGTAAGAAGCGCAATTTGTACTTCTGGAGACCCTGTATCGCCTTTTTCGCGGGCGAACTTTTTAATTATTTCTTTTTTGGTATCGCTGTTTAAACTCATTTCGTTATGACATGTTCCGACTGAAGTGATGGGTATTCCCAAAACCTCGTCGATATCAGAGGCTATGGTATCACAAGCCGAGCCTGAATGCAAAAATTACTTATATAACTGTGAGTGGGTGCCGAAAGCCACAAAATATACCAAACTTCCTGTTTCTTCAAATATCGCTCTATAGTCTCCAGTAATATTTATGCTTCTTTTACCTATATATTTACCTGTCAAAGAGTGATTATTGAGAACTGGATCGAATTTGGTTTTAGAGAAGATTTTGAGCCTGGTTTCAAATTGAATTTTAATTTTTGGAGGAGTTTTGTCGTACTGCTTAGAAAATTTCTTACTAAATTTAATTTTCATACTCTCTGGAAGAGTCATTTAGCCATTCGATGGCGTCTTCTGCATTATCGAATGTTGGAGATACTAATCCTTTTTTCAACTCCTCCTCAGATTTTTTGAGAGTTTGAATTAAGTAATCACTTGGTTTTTCTGAATCCTGGAAGGTAATCGTGCGATCATTGACGAAGCGTTTTAAATATTCATTTAAGATGACACTCAATGAGAGGCCAAGCCTTGCGGCCAGCTCTTGAGCTTCTTTTTTCAACTTAGGATCTGTTTTTATATTTACAATTGAGGTACTCATTATGTAATGAGTATATATGTTGTGTATGAAGTGGTCAACTAGTCAGTAGTTGTGGACTTCAAAATCTTGGGCTCGAGCCAGGATTTTGGAGGAGCTGTTTGAATTGGCTCGATTGGCTTTGGTTCTGTGATTGCTGGTACTGCAATGGCTGGTTGAGCTGCTACTGGTGCCTCAACTACTGCAGGTGCTGGTTGTACTTGTGGAATTGAGCCTTGTGGAAAGTTTTTACTATCAAGTTTTTCTTTAGGTTGGCTGCCACCGACTGCTTTAAGGGTGGCTGCAACTTTAAACGTGTTTTCTGTAACAAAGTTACTTGTAAAATTTTTGGTTCCATCATAGATTCCTGCAAGAAGATTTGTGGCGATATCCTGATCGAGCGGAATATTGGCTGACTGGAGGAGATTTGCAACGATTTCTGAAACTGAACTACTTTGAGTTGCAAACGAGGAGATCGCTTTTGCCTCTGCTTGCATGCTTTGGATGCCAACATGGGCGATTTTGGCTCTTTCGAAGTCTTTCCCTGAAAGCATTGGGAAATGAGACTCATTTACGCCTCCCACTAGAATTACAGTATCTACTGAAAGACCAGAATATGAAACGACGACTTGATCTTCTTTGGGAGGGGCAATTTGGGGCTTTGGAATGACTGAGAGCTTGAATTCTGAACCCTCAATGTCGTATGACACTCGCTCAATGTCCGTTGCTTGGTAATTACTGAAGCGAATTACTAAATTTTTATTGCCGATTTCACTTGTGACTTTATCGACGCCAACGAGCCTATTAAACTCGACGACCATTGGGCTGACACACGTAATTGCCGTGTCTTTATTGTTTTTTAAGGCCAGAAATAAGCCCAAGGCGGCCGCTACTTGATCAAAAAATGGGTTTTTGGGCAAAACAATTAGAATTGATTTTGCGCCTTCGATTAGTTGTGGAAAGGAATTTTGCATACTAGGATTTTATTTGCGAGCCGATACTAACACATCCCCTATTTGGAAATCAAGCTGGGGAGCGAATAATATTCCACATTCAACACCGGCTCCCACCTCGCTCACTTCAGTTTTACCCTTCCTGATCGACTTAATTCTGACGTCCCCTAGTTTCATCTCGCCTCGGAGAAGCTCGACTTTTGTGCCAACTGTTATTTTGCCTTCAATGATCTTGCAGCCAGCTACTAACTTACCACTAAAGGGAAAAGTATCCATAATCTTGGCACTTCCAAGCACTTTTTGAATCTTTTTGTCTAAACCCTCTTCGGTGAACTTTAAGAGTTCATAAATAATTTTAAACTCGTGGATATGTACTCCTTCGGTTTCCGCGAGTTTACTAGCACCAGGGGGGGTCTTTGACTGGAAAACGAGGATTTGGGCACCAATTGATTTTGCAAAAAAGACATCGCTCTCTGTAACTTCGCCTACACTTTCACCTAGGACTATTACTTTTTCCGGAAGGGCTGCCCGTAGAGCATCGAGCGAACCAAGGGAACCTGCTTTGAGAACGATACCAAGTTCATCCTCACCTGCTTTTTTGATAATCATTTTTTCTGCTGGAATGACTTTAACTATCGACTCTTTTGCTTTTTCAAAGATGCCGGTACCGACTGGGGGCAACTCGGAGAAGCCAAGGAGAAGGGCCGGATCCCCAGGGGCGACTTCTCTGACTGGCTTATCGTTGCTGTCAAAAAGCCCTCTGATCTTGGCTACTGCACTCCCCGCCACTATATCTTGACCTACTTTGAGTATTCCGCTTTTAACAATAACTGAGACAGTTGCTCCTCTTTTATCCTTATTTGCTTCGATTATTACTGCCTCGAGATGACCCTCTTTCTCGCCTTTTAAGCCATTTACTTCGGCCAACAGGAAAATCATTTCCAGAAGCTCCTCGATGCCTTTGCCAAGCCGCGCACTTACCTCGACTTTTGGAGTATCACCACCACGGCCCTCGAATAAAATCCCTTCTTTTTCGAGTTCACTTGTTGCTTTTTCGATATTGCTTCCGGGGAGATCGACTTTTGTTAACGCAACTACAAAGGGAGTTTTGGAATCAATTAGGTACTTGAGAGCTTCTTTTGTTTGGGGCATTGGGCCGTCGTCAGCTGCAACTACCAGGACTGCTATATCTGCGACGCGGGCGCCGTGGGCGCGCATCTGTCGAAATGCTGCGTGGCCTGGAGTATCTATAAATGTGATGCTGCCTTCTTTAGTTGTTATTTTTGAAGCACCTATTGATTGGGTGATGCCACCTGCTTCGCGAGCGGCGACTCCCGTCTTTCTAATGGTATCAAGAAGTGTGGTTTTGCCATGATCGACATGGCCAAGTACTGTGACTATTGGTGGACGTTCTCTCATAAATATAAGTATTAGTTGTTGGACTAAATAACATGTGAATGATTATTTAGTCTTTAGATTTAGTTTCAGTTGCATCTTCTGAACTTTCTTCATTTTTAGCCTTTTTTTTGGATTTTTCGATAATTTCCTTTTCTACTCCTCCTGCTACGCCTTCTGCTTCAATTCTGTAGCCCGTTAATTGGGAGCTTAATCTCGCGTTTTGACCATCTTTGCCAATAGTTAGGGACAATTGGTCTTCTGGGACGAAAACTTTGGCGGTTTTCATCTCTTCGTTAATTTCTATTCTTTCAACTTCAACTGGCGCTAGAGTTGCTTTGATGAATTCTTTAGTATTGTCTGTCCATGGGACAATATCGACCCTTTCACCACCCAATTCATTCGTGACAGCTTGGACACGAACTCCTTTTTGACCTACACAAGACCCGACTGGATCAACACCGGGCTGGCTAGAGTTGACTGCAATTTTGGTCCGAACGCCAGGTTCCCTTGCAATTACCTTGATCTCAACACTGCCTGAATTAATCTCAGGAACTTCTCTGGCAAAGATTTTTTTAACAAAGTCAGGATCCGCTCGACTTAAAATTATTTGTTTGCCACGAATACCATCTTCAATAGCCTTGAGAAGAAACGTTAAGCGAATACCAGAATTGAGTCTTTCGGAATTTATGCGCTCAACACTTGGCATGATTGCCTCGGTGCGGCCAATGTCCACTCTGACGTCTGGCCCGTCAAAACGAAGAACTGTGCCTGAAATTAAGTTGCCCATACGGCCAGTGAACTCGTCCATAATTGCACCCTTTTCGGCTTCTCTTATTTTTTGGTGGATGACTTGCTTGGCGGTTTGGGCGGCGATACGACCAAAACCTGGGGGAGTTACATCAGTCTTTTCTTCTGGCTTCTCTGGATCCCACGCCAATATCTTTGCCTCACCAGTAACTGGATCTATTTCAGCGTCGTACTCAAGGATATCGACATCAACACCTTGTTCCTTGGCGTCTCTTTTGTAGGCCGCAACATAGGCTTGCTTTATGGTATCGATAATAATTGCAGCATCGAGACCGCGCTCTGAAGCGATTGCTTTCAGTGCTTGGCTGAATTCTGTTCTTTTTGCGATTGCTGCCATTTTTAGTCTTTTGTTGTAACAAAAAAGGTGGGCCTTCGTCCCACCACAATTACTTCAAGTCAAGGGTAGTTTACGACTAACACATCCTCTAGTCAAATTGCCGGACGAAACCTTG
>CAYHMW010000018.1:0-20914 GCA_964357925.1 uncultured Gammaproteobacteria bacterium | reverse complement strand
AGGAGAAAGAACGACTAGGAGATGAAAAGAAAAAGATTAGTGAAAAACTCGGAGGTAATAACTATCAAGCTGAACATTGGCGAGAAACAGCCGAAAAAACATTCGACTTCGCCTGCCATGCTCGGTATTGGTTTGCCAATGGAGATAGGCAGACAAAGCGTGAGATTTTAGCCGGTCTTGGTTCGAACCTAGAACTTTATGATCGATCTGTGCGTATAAACCTTGGAAAACCGTTGCAGTTTATTGAAATGGCGATGGACGAAGAGCCAACGATTGCAGAAATGTTCGAACCTAAAGAAAGGATTGATAATACGATCCAAATAGAGTCTTTGTGGTCTCAAAATCTATCTTTGCTCCCCGACTAGGATTCGAACCTAGAACCTTTTCGTTAACAGCGAACCGCTCTACCGTTGAGCTATCGGGGAAAGTCTTCACCCCAACCAAGTCCTTGCTCTTACAAGATTCTTAGCGGGAACTCAAAGAGTTAAAAAACAATTGATTTACCAAAAGTGCGAGGCTAATTATAACAACTAGTATTCCAATACTCCAGCTATCCACCCCATTAGCTTCCTGTGCACTTTAGCATCCGAAAACCTAATTGAAAAAACTCCATATTTGTGAATATTTTTTCTAGGTTTTTTGCTATCAACCTTATTGGATGTAACATACGTTTTATAAAATTGTGTTTTAGAAATACCTGATATTTCGGACCAATACTTGATTGAAGCGTCAATGTCGAGGCCCTCATGAATCCATATAGCACCCCTTAATCTACTTTCAGGCACTTCACAAAAATCTCGAAACCACTCGGACATAAACTTAATAAGTCTTGGATCACTGTTTGCGAATGCACACTGTTTGTCAGTTTTTGTTCCTTCTGCAGAATACAAGCATATCCCTGCAATAAACTTTTCTCTTTTTGTTAAAACACCTACTTCTCCCTTACCAAGCCCAAACAACTCCTTTGTTTGTTTTGCGCGTTTCTCTTGTTGTCGTTTAGCCCCAATTATTCTCCCTTTTGCCGAACCTTTCAGTTTATAACGAAACAACCTAAGGGCTTGGTCTTCTGTCAAAGCAATGTCTCTACACCAACCACTCAACGTACTTTTGGGAACATCCAAAACACTTTGAATCTCAGAATACGAATAGCCTTCACTCCGAAGCTTTTGTGCCCGAAGTTTTTTCTCAAGATTCCCGCTATAACCCACTCTTCATAGTAAATCAGAACCTAAGAACTATCAATTGCTAAGTATCTACTCTTTGCTCATACCATCCCACCCACCTCATTTCTAGGAAAAATGTAGTAAACTTGAAGCATATATGGAATTGGCACAAATCGAAACATCTCCTTCTCGCCTCAAAGACAATATCGTGGCTGATATCCACACTGTAATAAATGAACTCGGCTACAAAATTGTAGATGAAAACACAGATAAACCTTGGGGTGCATATTTCCGTTTTGCACCTGAAAATACCAGTGATTTTATTGGGAAATTCTTCGAAAACTCCAAATTCCCAGACTGGTCGCAAAACCAGGAACTCTCCCCCAAATTTCTTCTAGTGGCTCCAGAAAAACGCCTATCCTGGCAATATCATGCAAGGCGGGGTGAGCTTTGGCGAGTAATTAGGGGGCCTATTATAGTTTATCTCTCAGACAATGATACCCTTCCTAAAAATCCGGTCCAGCTTCAAACAGGCAATCATATTGAAATAGGAAAATCCATAAGACACAGACTTGCCGGTAATCACACTTGGGGCATCGTTGCAGAAATCTGGGTACATACAGAAAAGGACAATCCAAGTAGTGAAGAAGATATCGTAAGACTTGAAGACGATTTTGGTCGTACCTAGCCATAGCTTCAGCGACGGCTGGCCGTATTTAATCTAAATAGTCCTGCAGCTTCTTTCTGCGTGAAGGATGCTTAAGCTTCCTTAGTGCCTTTGCCTCAATCTGACGGATACGCTCACGAGTTACCCCAAATACTTTCCCAACTTCCTCTAAAGTCCTCGGCTGTCCACCGTCAAGCCCAAACCGAAGCGTTAACACTTTTGCCTCCCTCTCGGAAAGGGTGTTTAAAACCTCATCAAGATGATCTTTCAGAAGTTGCTTACTTGCAGCATCATCAGGTGCCACCTGGCCATCATCCGGAATAAAGTCCCCAAGACTACTATCTTCATCCTCTCCAACTTTAGTGTCCAAAGACGCCACCTCTTGGCTAATTTTAAAAATCTCACGAACACGGTCTGGTTCAATTTCGAGTTCCTTCCCTATCTCCTCAGGAGTCGCCTCCCGACCAAGGTCCTGCATAAGGCGCTGTGAAGTACGATAGAGCTTATTAATAGTCTCCACCATATGCACAGGTATGCGAATGGTTCGGGCCTGATCAGCAATTGCACGCGTTATCGCCTGCCTAATCCACCAAGTTGCATATGTTGAAAACTTAAAACCTCGCCTCCAGTCATATTTCTCAACAGCGCGAATAAGTCCTTGATTACCCTCTTGAATAAGGTCCAAGAGCGAAAGTCCACGCCCAATATATTTTTTAGCAATGGATACAACAAGGCGAAGATTGCTCTCAGTAAGTTTATCCTTTGCTCGCTTACTACCTTTTTCAAATTGTTTAGCAAGCTCAACTTCCTCCTCCGCGTCCAAAAGTGGATATTTCCCAATTTCACGAAGATACTGCCGCACTGGGTCAGTCGACTCAGACCCCTCAAGTTTACTCAAAAACTCAATTTCCCTATCTAATGCATGTTGAGTTTTAGAGTCGACTTCCTCTTCTGTGGCAACTGATTCAAAAACGTCCACCCCCTCAAGGAGTAATTTCGCATAAAATTCGTCCAAAGCCAAAAGATGATTCTCAGCATCAGGAAAGATCGCCAAAATATCATCTTGGGTCAAAAAGCCCTGCTCTCGACCTTTTTTTGCTAATTCCTCAATTGTTTTCTTTGACATAAAGAACACGCGAGAATGCCTCGCTATATAAGTATTATAGACACCTTGACAAAAACCTCAAGCCTGAGACCTTTTTTGCGTCAAAACCGACAGTTTCCTCTGTGCCGCCAAAAGTTCGTTCTCCTCCCCTTTTCTTTCAAACTCAGCAATTTGTTGCGAAACATCACTAATCATCTCGCGTAAAATCAACTCCTGGAGTTCGTGCTCAACAGTATTAAGTTCAGCAACATGATCAACATCATCATCTTCAATAACAACCAAAGAGACAAAACCAGAAAAAAGCTCAGGCGGCAAAGAACGACCAAAAGCGGCAATATCCCAATCTTGTCCCCTCTTATTAAAAGCAACATATTCTTGCAAAATCCTAGCGTATAAACTTGATCGGACAATCTCAATCAAATTCCGCTCAATTAAAACTTTTGGACCAGAAACGAAAGCCAAAGACATTAGCCTCTCCTCCAAAATCGCTCTCCTGTCCGTTTTTTCCTCAATTATTACCTCCTTTTGCACTAAATCCTCACTCTGAAGTCCTACTCTCTTCGCAATCAACTCGTACGGCACTTGAAGCCTCTCAGCAACATTCTTCGTATGATGAATCCTTTCAATTTCATCTGTTATACGGGACAAAACAGCAACGGCCTCTGTGCCAATTTTTGCCTTTTCGGACCCTGATTGCCCTTGGTGTTTCGCAAATATCACGTCAATCATAAAAGCCCAAACATCTTGCGCATTTGCCACACTATCGCCCCACCCCGAGGGATCCGCCTTCGCAAACTCATCAGGATCTTTATATTGGGACGGGAGTCTCGCAACAGCCACATCAAGTCCTCCATTCTTCAAAGCCTCAATTCCCCGCACAGCAGCCCCAAGTCCTGCAAAATCACTGTCCAATGCCACAACGACTCGATCTACATACCGAGACAAAATTTGCACCTGCTCGGAGGTAACCGCAGAACCCTTTATGGCAACAACTCCATGCACCCCATTCTGCCAGGAACTAAGGAGGTCAAATTCCCCCTCTACAAGCACAGCCATCCGTCCTCTCCCAATCTCCCCTTTTGTTACTGACAATCCATACAAAGATCTGCTTTTACTATAAACAGGCGAGTCGGGGGAATTTATATATTTTCCTTGCTTCCCATCATCATGTGCGGGCAGTATTCTCCCTCCAAATGCAATCACCTTCCCACGGGCATCACAAATTGGAAAAATCACTCTGTTTCGAAAACGGTCATAAAGCCCCCGCGTACCTTTTACAGAGAGCCCAGATGCTTCCAAAATATGAGGTTCAAAGCCTTTTTTCAACATATATCGAGTCAGCTTGTCAAAGCCAAGTGGAGTCGCACCAAGGGCAAAGGTCTCAACTGTCTCTTTTTTCATTCCCCGCTTTTCCAAGTACGCCCGTGAAGCCTCACCATCTTTATGCTCACGCAGAATATATTGATAAAACCGGGCAGCGAGTGCTAGTGCTTCCAAAACCTTTGTCTTTTCCTGATCCTGCCTTGTCCCCTCGTTTTTAAGAGTAATACCAGCTCGCTCTGCTAAGTACTGTAGCGCCTCATAAAATTCCATCCCTTCATATTTTTGAAGAAAGGTAAAGACATCTCCCGATTCACCGCATCCAAAACATTTGAATATCTGAAGCTGAGGATTAACCATAAAAGATGGAGTTTTTTCGTTATGAAATGGGCACCTGCCTTTTAAATTCCTTCCAGCTTTGGTTAGCTGGACACGTTCCCCCACAATAACAACAATATCAGTCTTGTCTTTAATCTCAGCTACTTCCCCCACCATTCGTTGGATTATACTACCCCACCCAGTGCCAATTAACGAAGTATAAAGAAGTGAAGAGAAGAATAACCCAAAAGAGTAATACCACAAACAAATATTGCCAGTCATTTAAAGTGTTCGCCAGATACACAAATATAGGAAAATTAACGACCTGAAAGCGAGAGTTCATTGCATTTACAAGAAACGGAAACAACAAGATGACGAGGCTAGTCCACCAAAACTCAGGTTTCATTTTCTGACTACTCTTAACAAGGACGAGTAAAAACAAAATGAAGGTAATAACATTTACCTGAGAACTGTAAATCAAATGAAATGCAGCAACCGGAAACTCAACAAACTTGCTCAAATTAAAAAAAAGTGAAAACGGGAAGCCAGACCACCACTCACTTCGAATATTCAAAAAGTAAAAAGGGTAACCTGTGTTTTCATAATTAAGTGATAACCACGCAAACATCGGTGTAATAATTGCTATCAAATTCAAAAATAAGTTTTTTAGTGTCAATTTGCTCTGCCTCAAAGCTTGAAGTGAAAAGAACAAAAAAAGTACGTTCAATGGCCAACCAACTCCCCGAGTAACATTAAGAAATGCTAAAAATAAAGCTGACCTTAAAAACTTTTTTGTGGACAGAAAATATACAAACCATATAAGAAGAAGTAAATACAGTACGTCAGAATAATATCCCCGGAAAACTATCGAAAAAGGATACAAAAAGGTAAGAAGCACCGCTCTTAAGGCTACTTTTTTTGAATAAACCTTACCCACTACATAATAAACACTGAAATATGTTAAGGGTTGTAGCAGGAAACCCAACAAAAACGCAGAACGCTCAATATCCAGAGTCAAGATATTAAAAGCCGCAATCAGTAAAGGATAAGTCGGGAAAAATGCATATTCGAGTAAATCATCTCGCGAAGAAAGATCCCCGTAACCAGATTCAGCAATCTTCAAATACCACTGACCATCCCACTGCCCAAGGGAGCCAAAAAAGTCAAACTCTCCACCCCATGTCCTTGGGTCTTCCACATAGTGATAAGTCTCAAGCTTATACCATGCTATTTGAAACGGTATTTCACCATTCAAAAAATAAATGAATGAGTAAACAAACACTTGAATGAGCACAAAATAAACTAGCACCAAAAAGGTGTCTTTCATGTCTCTTTTCCAAATACCACAGAGTTTTTGTCCTGATATCGCACGACCCATCCACTCTCCAATAACTCCTTCCCAAGATCAATCCCCGGCTTGGCAGCTTCCTCTCCAAAAACCAGTCTCAAAAGCAGTAGCTCAAAACGGCTAACACTATCACGCGCAGGTTCAGGGTTCCACAAAACTGTCGTGATGCCATATTTGCCAAACTGTTCTTCAAACTCCAAATCACCTCGGAGTATCGCGAAATAGTCATCCATCACGCTCGTTGTCTCGTTGGCAGGAGCGCTTGGATTTTCCCAGCTTGGCATCCTTCCATCGATAAAAACTTTCTCAGTGGGCATTTTCCAAATCAAATACCCTCCCCATCCATAGTTTGCAAACATCCTCCCTTCGCGCTCAGTCTGCTTCAAATATTGGACCGCGCCAACAGGGTAAAACACATCCTCGCGCAAAGCCACCGCATCTTTTAAAGACAAATATGCCCTCATTGCAAATATAAAAATTGCCATATACAAAACTGCATTAAAGGCAATCAAATACCGCTCCCGAGTCTCTTTTCCATTGCCAATCTGACGTTTAAAGATCTCAAAACCCTCAATTGTCACGGGTATTGCACTTATCGCCCAAAGTGGAATATTTCTGTTTGAAAGAAAAGCTTGTATGAGAAAAAAAATATAAACTGTAATTTTCTCCAGCGCCATCTTTCTTCGATACGCCCACGCAAAACCACCAGACAAGCCGACAAGCCCGGCAATAGACACATCTGCAGCAAAAACAAAAGGTCTCCACTCACTCACCCTATATCGAAGCGAACTGTCAGCTATCGACGACCAGACTTCTCTCCATAAAAGCTCTCGATAAGGCGTCCCAAGTGTGGCCAACGTACAAATAAGAAGTAGTACAAAATCAACAACCAAAATCCTCTTCGCAACCACCGAACGGACGACAACAACAATAAACATCGCTACAAGTCCTGATAAAAATCCACCATGCATATTGGCCCACACAAAAAACAAAAGCGGGGTAAAAAGCCTCCACTTTTTCCATGAAACCTGATCAAAAATTAGTCTCAAAAACGCTGCAAACAAGAACCAGCTCGCAATCTGTGGGCGGACTCCAAAATAAGCGGACACTGGTGCCATAAATAGCAAAAAAAGCACAGAGTATTCCTTCCATCCGATTTCCATCCTTCCATAAACTCCAACTAAGTACACCCCAACTACAAGCGCCAAATAAAACAAGACTAAGCCTACTTGACCAACAATAGGATATGCAAAATAAAGCAAAACGTCGAGGAACCACTCATGATTGACATACAAAAAACTCGGCATTGTGTACGAGAAAGGATCAGTTCTTGGAATACCACTCGTAGCTACAATTTCTCCAAATTTAAGATGCCACAAAAAATCAGGGTCCAAAAAAACAATCCCACGAATAAAAAACACACCAACTACAAACAAGAAAATTGCACCAAAAATAAATTTATCGTTTTTCATGGATTAGCATTTCCCCCCCCACAACCGCGCTCAAGATAAGTAACCAGACAGACCCAAAAGGAGCAAATCCAATAACGCCTAACACAGGTAAGAAGTATAAACTCAAAACAACAACTTCAACAAATATAAATGACCTACCTCTCTCTAAATTAACACTCAACAAGTAAAATATGGGTACAAGCAATAATATTAAATCTTGAGGGAACACATGAATCGAAAAAACCAACGTGATTAAAACTCCAAAAAACAAAGTCATGTCAGTATCGAGTTTTTTTCCTAACAACTCACGCTTTACAAGGTATCCTAAAGCGACAACATAACCAAAAAAATTAGCTCCGTATGCAACTCCCTTCCCAAACCCCATCCATTCCATCAAGACATACAAGCTAAACATTTCGCGAGGATCGCTAGCCATCATAATATTTTCAGTATTTTTCAAAAAGCTCAAGTAGTGCATTACAAATTTCAGATCAGAAATAGATACACTCATCACAAAAAAGAAGCCACCCAACAAAGCCAATCCTGCTAAAAATTTACTTTTGTGTTTTGATGCCATAAATAAAAAGGGTATTAATAATAAAAAATGAGGCTTGACGCATATTAACGCAGCAGCAAATCCACCCATATAGTCTTTGCCTTGCCTGATAAAACCATAGGCAATTAATACTCCTAAAAAAACAATAGATGAAACTTGTCCCAAGGCCAAGACACTGGCCCCAAACAAACTTGTTACCGGTAAAAGATACCAATACCTAATAGTCGTAATTCTAGGAAATAAGCACATCAACAGATAAGTAGCTATCGACAAGAGAATGATGTTAACAATCGCAAAGAGTTGATAACCATCCACAAAATTAAGCTTTGTAAATGGAACGAAAAACAAAGCCACAAAGGGTGGATTTCTATACGGCAATAAGCCAACCTTTTCAACTGGAGCAAGAATCTCTTTCTGAACTTCAAACTGCAGTTCCAAATCATACAAGCGCGCACCTTCCCCAAGAGCAACCAACTTCCCACCTGTTAAAAATGCTGTGTAGTCGCTAACCGCCACATCCTGGATACCCCTTACAGGTTCGCCTATAAAAATGTAATAGAAAGTGTAAAACCCAATCAAAAACAAGTAAGCTACTATCAAAAGATTTCCAACACGCCTAAAATAACTCAAAACTTCCTTATTCATACTGAAGAAAATTCTACCAGAAGTATTTCTCCTTGAGCGGAGGAGACAGGATTCGAACCTGCGCATGCTTTCGCATACACGCTTTCCAAGCGTGCGCCTTAAACCGCTCGGCCACTCCTCCTGGTCAATAAAACGCTATGCTTCTGCAGGAATTTCGACTTCTTCCTCTTCTACCACATCCCACACCCCACGCTTGTCCATATCTTTATACATTTCCCGAGCAGTCCTTAACATGGAAACATCACGTTTTGTCCCCAAAATCTTCTGTGCCTTACTGAAATCAACCCAATCAGAGTTTGCAAAACCAAGTACCTCAATTCCTGCGCCTTTATACTCCATCAAGTAGTAAATAAATCTCTGTGCAACTGGTCTTCCATTTACCTTGGTAGCACCTCCCGCTCGTCCAACCTCCTCCCAAACCTTTGCATTCATTGCACCCTGCTCAGCCATGTTTCGAATCGACGCCCGAACAGAAGATTCAACCCGCCGAACCACAGTCTTAGGAAATTCCCATCCTCCATCTTCTGATTGTTTAATCACAAACCAATTGATCTTGTCTCCATCAGCCTTAAAAACGACCGCCACTGACACTAAAATAACTTTCTCCTTCATTGCCACCACAATTTTACCCCAAAATAAGCCAAAAATCCAAAGCATATTCTGTTTTGATATAATAAGTGACTTTTGGAGGTGTCGCATAGTGGCCTAGTGCGATGGTTTGCTAAACCATTGAGCCGCAAGGTTCGCGTGGGTTCGAATCCCACCACCTCCGCCTTCGGTCGCCATAGCGACCTACGGCGGACACAGTCTGCAGGTCACGAAGGAGACCCAAAAAATAAACATGTATTACATTTACATATTAAATTGCTCAGATAACAAACTGTATGTTGGATGCACACAAGATCTAAAAGATAGAGTCCAAAACAGGCATAAAAAAGGGCTAGTACCTGCAACAAGAAGTCGGCTACCTCTCAAACTTATTGCATATATAGCAATCGACAATAAATACAAAGCATATAAAATGGAAAAATACCTTAAGTCCGGATCCGGAAGAGTGTTTTTAAATAGACACGTATTAGAGGGTGGAGTCGCATAGCGGCCAATTGCACCGGTCTTGAAAACCGGAGGCTTTAAGCCTACGTGGGTTCGAATCCCACCTCCACCGCCATGCTCCATTTGTTACGCTTACATTACGGCAAAATCGTTTTCATAATCTATATTGCCGTACTTATATATGGGTACCTTACTCCAAAAATAACCCTCAAAAGAATCTACTACACAGATACTGCAGCCATGCTCACAAGTGGTGTAATTATAAATTCAGGAAAGAAGGATCTCCTCTACGAACCAGCTGAACAGTTTAAAGCCTATGGTTCGCTAGTCCAAGAAAATGTCACTTCACATCCGATATCGCTCCCATTTAGAAATCCTCCTTTCGTCGCATACTTTTTCGTCATCCTCGCTCCACTTGGCCTGCTCACAGCCTACAAAATATTCTTTGTCTTAAACATAATCCTGCTACACATAACGGTCTATCTACTTTCAAAAAACTCGCACCTCTCCCAAAACTTAAAACTCACTCTCTTTAGCAGCTTTCTTCTACCCACCACAATGTATGCAATCCTACTTGGCCAACTCTCAATAATTATCCTTTTTCTCCTCACATTGGCGTACATCACATTAATCAATCAGAAAGATTTCCAAAGCGGAATAATTACTTCTCTCTTACTAATTAAGCCTCAATACTTCATTATTTGGCCATTTCTTTACATCATGTGCACAAATAAAAAATCTTTTATTTTGGGTACACTATTTACAATCTGCGCTCTAGGAGCACTTAGCCTCACAATTGTTCCAGTTAACACTTTGTTAAATTATCCCAGAATAATCCTCGAAGCAAACATTAAAGACTCAACAAACCCAAATATAATCTCATACACCTATTTTGGCCTAATTGACCAATTAATTAAACCCACACCAATCACTGCCCCAATCGCGCTGCTCACAAACTTCATGTTTTACACCGTTTCTTTATGGTTATTCAAATCTATAAAGGGCGCTGTCCCTCTAAACATCAAAATGTCACTGGCCATAATCTTAACAATAATTTTCTCGATCCACTCACTTATGTACGATCTAACCCTACTTTTCCTACCAGCCACACTCTTAATCCTAAAAGAAACAAAAACGCGAAGGAATAAGAGTATCTACTTCTATTGCTGCTTCCTAATCCTTGTTATGGTCATTACATATTTCAAACAAATACCTGCAAGTTTAACAACTAGTGTTGTGGTAGGTGGCTTACTAATCACAACAACTAATCTGCTTACTAAAAAATACTAAAAAGAATTTCTGGCACATCACATCAGTTTTGATATATAATGATTGAAACATGGCAGCGGCCCTAGTTAATACACCACCTCAAAGCGCAACAGAAGAAAAAGTACTGCTCACTTGGGAATCTCAAACAAGACCATTCAAACGTCACAGTAGAGACACATATGTCACAGTGGTGGCCATTGCTTCACTCTTTGGAATAATTCTTTTTATTGTTCAAGGAATCCTCCCTGTTGTGCTGATCGCATCATTAGTCTTCCTTTTCTACATTCTATCAACGGTAGAACCAGAAAAAATTAATTGTAAAATCACCACATCAGGAGTCAGAATCAATAATTCTCTAACATTATGGGAGGATCTATACCAGTTCTGGTTCACTGAAAGATTGGGTCATCAACTATTAGTATTCGAGACTTCCTCACTGGTCGGTAGATTAGAAATCGTGATTGACGAAAACCTAAAGGAGAAAATCAAGAAGATTGTGGAACAATATATCACCCACCATGAATCATCTCCATCACTGTTTGACAAAACTACAAAACTAGCCAGTAAACTGATCAAATTTACGAAGCCTCAAGCCTAAACTTTAACTTCACCTCAATTTAAACTAAAATACAGGAAGTTATCCCAAACTACTACAAGGAGCCTTCGTAGTTCAATGGACAGAACAAGGGTTTGCGGAACCCTAAATGCAGGTTCAATTCCTGCCGAGGGCACAAAAGGTGAGGTGCCGGAGTGGCTAATCGGCCAGGTCTCGAAAACCTTGGACCTGCTTCGCAGGTACGCGAGTTCAAATCTCGCCCTCACCGCACTTGCTCGCCTGTCCGCCTCCAAACTCTTCTAGCTAGATGACTTTTCGACTCATCGCTTGATACTCCATGCCACCACTAGTTGAATTCGTGTTCAAAAATCTCAAAGAACTGATTGATCTAATTATCAGCCCAGATGTAACTGAGTACTCAGTACAAGAAAAAGGTGGTTGAGTAAGCAAAGTATCTATTGGTGGTTTTCTCAAAAAAATATACAATGTGTCCCAAATGAAAAAACTTAATCGAGACCAATTACAATCAATTCTAGACAGTTATTCAGTGGGTAAAATTGTTGAAAGCTGGGTATTAGCAGGTGTACTAGTCGATAGCGAAAAAGAAATAGATCTTTCAAGGTATTTAGTTGAGACCAACCAGGATATGTATATTGTTACTTTTGCTCCCAATGATGACTTGCACAATTTATGGTGGAGTTCTGACTCAAAAGACTTTGCAGTTATATTATCCAGTGCTTTAAAACTGAAGAACGCAAAAATACTCCTAACGAACCAAGATACAACTACTGTGCACAAGTTTGACTTGAGAATATGCGTATTTACCCTCTGAAATAAAGAAAACCCCCAACCGAAGTCAGGGGCAAAAAATTGAGTGACGAACCCACCTTCCGCGACTAATCCCAGTAACCTGATACTATAGCGAATGCAATCAATCTCCAGGCACTTTTGTCAGTGCCACGCGAGCGGATAGCGTTAATGGTTGCGTAATCGGCATCCACGATAAACGTGGTGTGGTCATAACGCGAACCAATCGAGACGAACTTTTTTCCAGGGTAACGGGTGTCGTCGCAGTCCCCGTAGGTGACTGTTTCACCATCAATTTGTACCTGTTGTGAATTTGCCATTGTGCCTATTCTCCTTTTTTTCAGAGGAACAAGTCGCATTGGTGAAGTTCATCACTTCTTTTTTTTAGATAACCCATCTTTGTCCCACACAAGAACAAGATGAGCTACTCCAGGCATGGAATCATATCAAAAAGTATCGAAAAATACCAGAATATGTATTCTCTAAACATTCTATCCCTACTTTCTCAGCCTAAACAGGCAACATTCACCCTCCGCCCCGAAAAATTCACTTCGTTCATCTCGGGGCTGGCTCACGACGAAGTTTTGCGAGCCGCCGCCCTCTACCCGCAAACCGTAATCGCCAAAACTTCTTTTACTCCAGCTCTCTTCAAAACTTTTGCAGCCTCAACTACTGTTGCCCCTGTTGTCCACACATCATCCACTAAAATTAACTTAATATCTTCATATCTCAATATCTCAATGTCTTCATTTACCGCATATACCCCGCGTATATTCCGCACTCTTTCCTGTCTGCCACGTCCCACCTGGGTATCACCGGTTTTTACCCTCAGCAAAAGCCGGTTTTCAACCGACGAACCAAGACCTTTACCTATTTTTTCTGCCACAATCTGAGCCTGATTAAACCCTCTCCACCTAGCTCTCGAATTACTCAGGGGAATCGGCACCAATATGGAGTCTTGAAGTTCAATTTTCCTTCGTCTAAGCTCAGTCACCACCAAATCCCCAAGCTCATCCGCTAGTCCACGCACAAACCTATACTTCATCGCCCATATGGCTTTTTTAATTACACCTTCATACTTCCACAATGAAATCCTCCGATCGATTCCACCAACACGAACACAATAGCCAACTTTTCTCACTTTATTTAAACAAGGAAGACATATATAAGTGCCGTTTCTATGGCATTCCAAACAATTCTTTGGGTAAATCAGGTCAAGAAGGCTCATTAAAATAATGGAGCATTTGCTTTCTCAAATACTTATGTCCCGATCCCCCTTTTAAAAACTTCTCTCTACCTTTTGCATCTCTTTTATCTAAATACGCCTCGTAATACAAAAGCTGCAACGGCAATCTATGCTTTGTTGCAGTCACTCTGCCCATTGAGTGCTGCGAAACCCTCTTCTCAATGTCTTCTGTGTAACCAATATATAACTTACTGTCTTTCAGAGATCTAAAGACATAAACAAAGTACATTATTTAATAATAAAGAATTGTGTGTGCCTCGCAAAGCTCGCTTTAAATGTGTGGGCTCGCAGAGTGACGCGGCGCAAGCTTTGCGTCACCGCGCGCCAAACCTCGAACGAACGCAAAACCCCGCACATTCCTGTGCGGGGTAGCGTTCTTTTCGAGTGTGGAGATGCCGGGAGTTGAACCCGGATCTGAATCAGATCAATAACTACTACTACAAGCTTATTTTGTTTTTAATTTCATGCACTACCCTAAAAACAAACAAACGGTGTATTGCACTAGATCATGTTTTTTCGTCTAAATACCAGATCAAGTAAATAGCTTAAGCTTAAACGGGTTTATGCCTGTCTGGTTCAGTTAAGCGATGAAGCCAGTAGACATTCACTTTACGCGAAAGCGTAAGCGAAATCGCCTTCATAACTTTCGTTGTCGGCTATTTTTTAGGTATTTTTACAAGTCTTACCCAAACTTGGCTTGCAATAGTTAAAGTTCATGTACTCATCGACTTCCATTCATCCCCTTCAATTCTTTTTGAGTTTCTCGCTCAATATCACGCCTCCTTAAGGACTCTCGCTTTTCGTGCTTAAGCTTATCACGCACAAGTGCGAGCTCAATCTTAACTAGACGGCCCTTATTATAAACCCCCAAGGGAACTAACGTCAATTTACGGCTCTTCATACTCAGTAAGAGATTCTCAATTTCACTTCTGTGTACCAACAACTTCCGAGTTCGCCCATTCTCATTGCTTCCAAAATCTGTCCTGGCATGAACCTGCATATTAATAAGGAAAATCTCGCCATTTAAAATCTTCGCGAAAGATCTGGATAAATCAACCCGCCCATTCTGTATCGCTTTTGCCTCCGCCCCATTCAGAACAACCCCTGCCTCGAGCCGCTTTATAACCTCATACCTGGCACGAGCTCGTTTGTTTATAGTTTTCATATATGCTTAAGCGGAACATGCATTAAGTTTGATCCCTTTAGATATAGTAAAGCACGATTTACCTCTGACACAACTATTTCAGAAATACCACTAAAGTCGCTGTCCTCATATTGAGCAACATATTCGCCAGATTTATTGAGAACAATAACGCGGTTATTGGTTTTATCCAAAATATACAGATACATGCTCTCCTCATCAGTAAAAATATCTCCCCCGGTAGAAATTTCAGGATCCACGCCAGTTACGTTAAAGCTCTGCGGTACTCCCCGCTCAAACACCCGAATTCGCCCGGAAACATCCTGCAGCCAAACTTTCCCATCAATAGCGAGAGATACAATATCAGCGAGAATAGGTTCAATTCCAGGAGCAAACCAGTCTTGAGCTGGCAAAAAAGATCTACGATTTCCTGGATACCTATAAATCATGTTGTTTTGCTTATCGAGGACATAAATATTACCGGCAAAAACAGAGAAAAGAGATCTATTCGCATCCCATTCGTCACTTTTAACCTGGAGAACAACCTCATCTCCTACTTCTCGAACACCATCGATCGACATTACAAAACTGCGATTACTGTACGCCGACACGGAGAACGCATTAAAAAGATCATCTTTTCCAGCCAAAAGCTCTGTCTTCTTGGTTGAAACCTCAAGAGCTGCAAGCCTGTTGTGTTCCATATCAAGAACCTGAACAACACCATTGGAAATATCAATTTTCGAGCCCACAAATCCCTCGCGAATCAAGCTCAAATTCAAATAGACCTGTGGGGAAGATTTATAAACTCCGGCAATCTCAGAAAGCCCTTTCTCAATCTCACTCTTAAGCTCAAGGACGGGAGGCTCCATACGGCCAGAGGATGTGAGCTCATCCACAGATTTTTTAGCCCCTAAAACAAGTTCTTTCGACCTCCCTGGGTTTAATGCAGACAAATTCCTGGCCTCATCTAAATTATGTCTGGCCACTTCAAGTACTTGGGCATACTCCGCCGCACGCCTCAACTTAGCAGACCGCCTCACCCCAAACCACACACTAACACTCAACATTAAAAGAAGCGCCAACCCCACAATCGGTGCATATAACACCCGGCGACTCCTGCCTTTTTCCATTAATTCAGGAGAAACTCTTAATCTACGCTTGGATAGCCTCCCAATCATGCCATCCAATCGAGCCACAATCTTATCCCTCCAAACAAAGGTCGGTGCTGATAAACGCACTGGCAGCAAAGAAGCCTGCCCTCCATATTTTTTAATCAAAACACCAGTTCGTGAAGCATTCTCCTCCCCACAAAGTGCCAAAAGTGCATCATGATCAATCTTCCCATTCTCAAAAAGAGTGTCAATCTTCTTAGAAATTCTCCCCATAAACTGCATAGTTCCAAACACACATGTATCTTGTGCCTGAAGCACTCCCGAAGCAGAGGTCACCTGAAGAGGCATGCCTTCAAGCACTTTCATAAATCGCCCGTCACGAACTATGCCAAAAATACCCCCCCCAAACGCCGACAAATAAACATTCTCACCCATTAAAACCAACACACAAACCTCCAAGCTCTCTCCAAACATATTACTCTCAAACACCCGCTCCAATGCCTTTCTCTGCGCAGAATAAAGGCTCTCTTCTGTGCTTTCATAATAATAATCACGAATAGCTGATCCTATTTCAGACACAACAGACAAACTTGTGTTTCTGGAATGAACCCCAAGTTCGATCGAGGTATCAAGTTTCAACGAGACCAAAACATATAAATCTCCACGAGAAGAATGCAAAGAGTCAGTAGGTGGTGCATATTCATAGACATGTACCCACCCATGCTCATCATTAGCACCTGTCAACTTAATCGCCGGACTCAAACTCATAATATTACAATCGCAATTAGTAAAACCGCAATTGCAAACAAAAAGTGAAACCTTGCAAAAAAACGCAAGCTGGTCTCAAACCCAAGCTCCAAAGTGTCAGTCATAAGGTTAATCTGCTTCACAACAACAAGTGCAAAAACGTTATACACAAGCAACAAGACCACAAATACAACCTTAATAAAAAACCAAACTGTATCTAGTCCCAAATACTCTTCCATCTTAGATTTGAACTACCTTACCCTCCCTTCTAACTTCTCCTGTTCCTCCTCCACCCGAAGCTCCCGAAGAATTTTCGATACTCCGTCAGGATTAGGCACTGCCTCAAATTCAATTTGCGGATTCTCTGATGCAGTTTGGATATAAACATCCCCAAATCTAAATAGTGTCCGAAGCACGCCCCCCACTCTCACGGTCACATCCTGAATCTGATCAATATTACACTCACTAATCTCCCGATAAGCCAAATTAACAAAATCAACATCAAAAACACGCTCATCAGTAATGATAAAAACATGAAAGTACCACCCCAAAAATTCCTCAAAAATAAATGCGGTTGTAATGAGATACCACATTAAAATCCCAACCAATTGAAATCGCACAGGAACAAAATCCAGTGCCCCGGTCATTGATATAAAAAGTGGCGCCAATACCATGAGCACCGCAAGGCCAATCCAACGGACATTCGTAATTGGATGTCGTCTCAAAAGTAAAATCACTTTTTCTTTTTCATCAGTTCCGACAAACTTTATCCTCGAGGGTTTGTAGTTATACGCCGCCAAGGGACTGCTCGAATGGCTGTGTGCATGAACATGTTGATCCGGAGTTACAAAAACATCTCCCATTTACATCATTATACCGCAATCAAAGCACCTCAATATTAAACAAACTGCTTTTAATACCAACATATCCCGGAGCCCTTAAGTTGAAAGCCTTCTTAAGCTCATCGCCGTTTACACTCACACCTCCCTTGTTAGTCCCAAAAATCACAGTTTGTGTTGACCCATTATTCGAATAAATCACACTTGCACTATTTACACTCGTAAAACCACCAATATTGGTTAGGTCCGAGATCGAGTACGGGCTCCCACTCCAGCAAGAAGTATCAATAGGTGTTACTCGAGATACATCCCCGCCACCATTTTCAATAACACTCCACGCATTCAAAATATCCGACATCTCGACACCTGTAAGCCAGGGATGAGATCTGCCACAAGCCTGCCCCCCACGGCTTTTATACCACCCCATATAAAACCATGGGCTGCCTCCAATTTTTTCGTAAGCAGTATCTGGCCAAGAGCCAGAAGTGTCGCGAATTCCATTCCACCCCCACTGAGAAATCGTAAATCCACCGGTTGTTGAAGAATAATAGGTAGATGCAGGTTGTCCGCCTTTTAGAATTACCCATCCTCGTGTAGCACGAACAGCCTCCGCCCACTTACCACTTTTAAGTTGCGGCTTATAAACCTGACAACTTTCAGTTGTGCAGATAGAACCCGCCCCATTGTTCGTTGCATAAAGCGCATAACTCCTCGCAGCCACAGCCTGAGCCTTCAGAGCCTCAAATCCACCTTCATCTCCCCATCGCTCAGGAACTTCATAAATTCCAAGCAAATAATTGTCCTCAAGAGATACCCTCCCAATCCCAGTTACACCAATAGTATCAGGGCTGGCATAGTCTTTTTTCAGCTCCCCTCCCTGATAATAGGCAGTCAAAATTGTCTCAGCATTCTGCCCGCTTTTGGAGCGTCCTAGTGCACCATATTGGCTCATCCCAGTCCGGTGAGGTGCTCCGAATGAAAACCCGGCGAATGCTGGTCGAAATCCCGGATCACAAAAGTTAGTTTGCCCCGGCGGCCCCGCACAAGGCACGACAACAGGCGGCGTATCTCCAATCGAAGTTTGAAACCCAGCAGATTTAAGAGCAATCAGTTCTTCCTGTTTGGATGAAAGTGTAGTTAAATAATTCTCAACCTTGCTAACCTCAGCTCCCAAAAACTTTGCGCGATCGTTCACAGAAGCCTGTAGAGTCGCCAACGATTCCCGGCTCGCGACCAGCTTCACCTTATCCTCATTTAGCTTTACTATCTCGACCGCAAAAGATTCCATCGCCTGCCTGCCCCCGTCGACTGCCCGCTGTTGAAAGTGGGCCTCAGAAATCGCCTCCGTTGCGCGAGCTGAAGACAAAAATGGCAAGATGGGATCAAAAGTGCGAATCATCACATAAAGGTTTTCCGCTTTTTCATCAAAAATCGCGCGAGCATATGCCAAGTCCTCTTCTCGCCCTTTTATAGTAACTTCAAGTTGATTAAGCTCACGAGAAAGCCCTTCAATTCGCTTCTTCAAATCCCTCACTTGCTTATTCAAAGAATCCAGTTCCTTCTTGTTATTCTCATGAGCAGGCGCAAGGGCATCAATTTCCCGCTGAATCTCGCCAATCTGGCAATCATAATCGTGAGATGCACAGTGGCTCGCAAACACATTCTTGTTCACAAAAAAAAGGGACATTACAAACACCAAAAACACTATGATCTTCCTCACAAACTATTATACCCTTTCCATTCTTATGTTAAACTAAAATCAGAATTATGAAGAAAGCATTACTATTTCTCACTAGCACCATTTTCCTGTCCATGTTTTTTACACTTTCCCCCCACTCTGAAGCTCACGCACAAGGAACATATCGCTGCCGCAGCAGCGCTACCTTTACGGGTCGTGTTAGTACTGCTACTTGCACCATAGATGAAAATAATTGCGACGATGGGTATAAGCCAGACCCAAACAACCCTTGCCGTGTCGGCTCATGCAATAATGATTCCAGAAGCTGTGTACTCAACGAACCCGCTGATTCTGGCAATAACAGTGCAACCAACAGCGGCAGCAGCAGCGACTCCTATAGCAATACATTGCCTGGCGCCCTTAAAGGAGGATGTACTAGTGGATCAGAGCTCGACACAGCAATTGGCTGCATAAATATCGGTAACACTAAGGATCTTGCCACTTTTTTCTTTAGTTGGAGTATAGGTTTTGGTGGTGGCATCGCCTTTTTAATGATGGTCTGGGGAGGTTATTTAGTAATGATAAGTAAAGGCGACCCTGGAAAAATTAGCGGCGGCAAAAGCATAATAGAGTCTGGTTTAAGCGGTCTCCTCCTGCTTATATTTTCAACCTTTTTCCTGGAACTTGTTGGTGTTGATATTCTAGGTATTCTTCCAGAAGGCTAACCAATGTTAACTCTACTAGCCCAACTCGCCCCATCAGGAGCAGACAATAGGCTCTCACGCACAGATCTTCACGAACTCGCCCCAGAGGGATTCAAGTTTTCAGGCTTCAAACTTGCCGAGTTATTCGATTCGACGATCACAGGAGCAATCTTTTCTGCTGCAGGTTTTATCGCTCTTATATACTTCGCATTCGGCGCTTTCGATGTCCTAATGTCAGAAGGTGATCCATCAAAACTTGCCCAAGGTAGAAAAAGGATTTACTATGCAATAGTAGGTTTCCTCGTCGTTTTTACAGCCTATTGGATGACCATCCTATTTACCAGAATCTTTGGAGTAAAACAGGCAAGAGACGTATTTATCTAAACCAAAACAATGGGCAATCAAGACTTACTTGCAATTAATATTAGAAGTGCTTTTTGCGGCGGATACTGGACAGACTGTTTTTCTGTTACTGGAGGTCGCGGATTTAATAGCCTTACAGAAGTAATTGTAAACAATTTAATTGCTGTCGGCGGTCTCGTCTGTGTAGGATATATAATCTATGGAGGGTTCCTTATTATCCAAGGGGCAGATTCCCCCCAAAAAGTCGAACAGGGCCGACAAATCATTACCTGGTCAATTCTTGGCTTTATTTTACTGTTTTCCAGTTACTGGTTCCTAAAAATTCTCTCATTAACTACCGGACTAAATCTAACAGAGTAAATGCACGAAATAAACACAACACTTTTATCAGGAGGAATAGATCCTTTTGGCAAAATCAGCGCACCTGAGGGTGTGTCAAGATTTGCAGGAGGGACTGAAGACGGTCTCCCCATCCTTATTCAGAATTTATTTAGACTCATGATAGTAGGTGCGGGGCTCTATGCAGTGCTCAATTTCATCCTGGCCGGCTACGATTTCCTGGGTGCAGGTGATGACCCTCAAAAAGTGCAGATGGCATGGCAAAGGATCTATAACTCAATAATAGGTCTTGTGGTAGCAGCAGGTGCCTTCGCTATCGCCGCCATCATAGGTATGGTCCTATATGGCCAAGCATCCGGACTTTTGCAATTTAAAATATTCACACCATGACAGAAAATATCATCAAACAGTTAGCAGCCAACCCAAATGTCGGCGACCCAATCACTGGCTTTGGCAAAATTGGTCTTGAAACCGGCGTTGAGCAAGC
>CAYHMW010000017.1:0-22548 GCA_964357925.1 uncultured Gammaproteobacteria bacterium | reverse complement strand
CAAAATGGCACCCCGGGAACAGTCAAATAATTTTTAATAATCCACGGGCTGTCAGATACCCCCCAAGCCCAACGCTTCACCTGCGAATATTGGTTCTTAATAGTTTTCCAGGTGGAAGTTGCTTCAACTGCATCAACATAAACAGGTAAGTAAATTGCATCAACCTCAAGTTTCCCCCGCTTTTTATAAAACGCCTTAAAGAATATCCCCCAATCCTCTGGTATCTTGTCAGGATCCCAATAACCGGCTTCCTTCAAAAGTTTAAATGACAATGAATAATTTTGCTGATTTATCAGCCTATCTTTTCTGGGAAGCATGGAAAGTATATATATAGAAAAAAGTGAATTAAGTACGCGGTTTATAGCAGGAATATTCCAAATGTTGTTATAAAACATTATGGAAGGCTGCCAGAAATAAAGATACCGCTTTGGATTATCCAAAAACTTAAATGTAAGATAAGCAAAGTGATTCGGATGATATACATGGTCAGCATCACAACTGGTCACAGTCATATAGTTAATATCCATTCCACCTTTCTTTATCAGTTCTCGCTCAACCCATATCGCAGCATAGCGTTCGTTAGAAGCCTTTCCGATAATTTCTCCAGGTATGAGTTCGTGGAGAGTCACCACGAAATGCCCAAAAATTTTACCGAATTTTTTCTTTAAGGTTGCCATCTTTGGTTCCCATTCATCCTTTGGTGCTCGCTTTTCCTGAGCAACAACAACAGTTAACTGTGAAAGCGGCAAAGTTTGTTTAGCAAGTGACTCAAGTGTTCGCTCTAGAGTATGAAGTGGTTCACGGTAAGTTGGGATTATAATCACATTATTGACACGCTTCCAATCAGGGAATGATTTTAGGTCCAGCGCCCAATCATATTTCATGGCAGCTTGAATGCGAAGGTGTGCAATCGTTGCAGTTATTGCAATTTGAAAAGATTGATAAAACCAGTAAATATTAAAAAGAAGCACAAAGTATGCGACAACCGTAGGGATAACAAATATCCCCCAGTAAGGAAAAAGAATTAAGTTCCAGGAAACGAGTCCTGGCAATATTTCCAAAGCCCGCAACACTCCCTTCTCGTGTTTATTTATAAAATTTGTAAACATTTATTTTAAACGAGGAAACAACCCTTCCCCACTTTTTACTTTTGGTCCCATAAACTGCTTTAATATCTTCTCACTAGTTTCTGGCAAAAACGGCTGTAAATCGTAAGCCACCTGTCTAATTCCTTGAATTATTTCAATGATCACATTTTGCTTCTCTTTTGTATTTTTCCAAAGTTTATTCCCATCAATTCGCTTATCAAGATCACTTATTTTGTGCCAAATCGTGGCAAGTGCATTGTCAAACCTGTATTCACCCAAACTTTTTTGCACTAAGGGACTTAAATTTAACCCCTCCAGTTTGTCCACGGCAATTTCCGAAATCTCAACCATCTTTGCAACTCTTGATACCAAATTACCAAGACCATTAGCCAAATCAGCATTATAAGTTTCACGAAACTTTTCCTCAGAAAAATCTCCATCATTAAATGGCGAAAATTTAGCTAAAAAATAATACCTCAAAGGGTCAACACCATACTTTTTTATAAGCTCAACAGGATCGATCACATTCCCAAGAGTCTTTGACATCTTTGCTCCGTCAACAGTGAAGTAATCATGCACAAAAATAGCTTTAGGCAATGGAAGAGACGCAGAAATCAAAAACGCAGGCCAATAAACAGCGTGGAACCGTAATATTCCCTTGCCAATAACATGAAGATCAGCTGGCCACCATTTTTTATAATTCTCCTCATCATATCCGAACCCTACGCCTGACTGATAAATATTCAAGGCATCAAACCAAACGTACATTCTCTGGTCAGGATCATGAGGCACTTTTACTCCCCAGTTTTTGGCTCTCTCGTTCGATCTTGATATACTGATGTCGGTCAAGCCAGTCTTTACAAATTCCACTACTTCATTCTTCCTTTTCGCTGGAATAATTTTCAGTTCTTCTGTCTCAATGAGTTTCAGAATCTGCTCTCCATATTTTGACAATCTAAAAAAATAATTTTCCTCTCCCACTGTCTCAAGAGGCTTTCCGGGGTGTTCAAAACATTCGCCATTTTCATTAAGCTCATCCTTTGTGTAAAAAACTTCACATCCCACACAATAAAGTCCTGAATATTTTTTCTTGTAGATGTCACCGGCTTTGTTGCAAAGTTCCCAAAGTTTCTGACTTGCAGCATGGTGGTTTTCAACATTTGATCCTCTCTGCCAAACTCCAAACTCTGCGTTCAATGCAATCGCGAGTTTTCGAAAAAGTTCTGAATTTGTGTCAACAAAATCCTGCACAGGCACCCCTTCGCGTTCAGCTGCCTGGACATTTTTTAAAGCATTCTCGTCAGCCCCAGATAAACTCAAAACCTCAGATCCCTGAAGCCTTTTGTAGCGTGCAATAGTATCAGTTTGGACAAACTCAAGTGCGTGCCCAACATGGGGCTTAGCATTAACGTAAGGAATTGCGGCGGTTATATAAAACTTCTCTTTCATATTATTAGCTTACCAAAAAAATACACCCCTTTAAGGGGGTAATGACTATTATAACAAATTATTGCCCCTACCATGTTTATTTTTAAAAAACCATAATCAACCCAGCCGTGCTGTTATGGCAGAAAGACTAATCGAAATCGAGTTTAGTTGTGAAGCAAAAGAGGCAGATGAAAGCTCTCATTTTCCTCGCATAAGGCCGTCAGAAACTAGGTACTTAAGAGAAGACCCTAATGAGGTTCCAACACCAGAAGAGGTTAAGGCAGCTGTGCTTTATCCACTTGCTAAATTCATCGATCAAAGAGCAATTATCAGAATCAAAAGAAGTAGAAAGTACAGAGTCAATGAAAACTGTCCATTGAACGGCATTTCCAAAGAGGTGAGATGGTGGAAGGACTCTTTGGAATACTTCGAGCGTGGCCCTAATAGCAAACAAGCGCTGAGAGAGGGTACCCACTACAGAGCTTCTCAGGTTAAAGAAATAATGGAGAGCGACGAAGCAGATTATCTTGAGCAGTGCCTATTACACGCCCATGAAGCAGCTGTTAATAATAGCGTCTATCCGGAAGAAACCTCGCCATACCACACCTCTGTACACGATATCATTGCAAGCTATAACTTAGTTCTTGATTCAGACTCTCAAAGTGGACTGCAAATTCCTGTTCATTATGATCACCTGTTAAGTGACATAGAAGGTCGGACAACACTAGTCGATTTTCATCCTACACAAGGCGATACCGATCCAAGCTCTGCCGCCATTAGGCTACTATTTGCAGAACAAACAGCAGAGCGAGCGATGAACCCAAGTGGCAAAAACATGAATATCCCGCAAAAAATTTACCCACACAACTTAAATACAAGGAACACCACCTTTATTAGTCGTGATCTTTTGCAAGCCAATGGGAGAAGCCAAATGCATGTAGGCATTGTGTCTCATAATATGAACATAGAAGAAGCTGTAGAGAGTCTTGTGAAAATTGCACAAATCTGGCAAACAAGAAGAGTAGATGTCAGAAAAATCCTCAAAAAAAGAGAAGCCTCCTTTGTAATTCCTCATTTGCCAAATAGTCGCGACTTTGACTTTCCAATTCAACGGAGATTGTTTTAACTTAAGGCACAAACTTCTTTACCCTCTCACTCCAAATATTTGCCCACTCATCAGCTTCAACCTTACGAAGGAAAAGTTCAAAACCAGAACAGTCCATCATTTCAGAAACGGCAGCAATCGTAGCACTTGAGACCTTCAAATTTTCCTTTATATTTGCGTAACTTCTGCCCTTCTTAAGCCAATAGGCCACAGCCAATCGTTTGGCAAAAGTCTCAAATTCTGTCTCAGTAAAAAAGCTACCAAAAACAAGCTCTGCCTCTCCAATATTTTTAAAATCCACAACAGCCTGCAAAAAAGTTTTCTCAATCTGTTTTTTTAAAACAGCGTTTACTTTTTGGTCTGAAGTTCTCATGTTACTAGCCCTTGGAATAATAAACCTCGAATGCGCAAAGCGCACCTATCAAAAGCACAACATTTATCATGCCGCCAGTGTTAAGAGCTCTCATAACAAGAATCCCGACAATCAAAATGCCAATAAAAAGGCTTCTTCTTCTATTGCTCGTCAGTAAATACGCGGCAACATTAACAAAGATAAAAACAAACGTTAGAAATAACACAATAGCAAAAAAATTATTGGGGGAGATAAAAATAATCATGAAGAATATCACAAACAAAGTGAGGAACTCGAGAAGATAATATAGGTTTACTCTTGTTAGTTCAGTCTTATACTCTCTTCTCCTGAGTTTCCATAAAGATATTTTCGGCACGAAAATATTTCTCTGAAATTTCTCAAATCGAGTTCTGCTCCTCCTGGTCATACCTAAATATTACACTTCCTGTAGAATGTGGGGACGATGGAAATTATTCTGCCGGCAATCATTATCTTTGGTTTTTTGGCACTAGCTTTTTTTATAGATCAAAAACTAAAAACAAACGCGCAAACGCCCTCCAAAGAAATCCTAGATATTGTAAATCTCTTGCAACAAAGTAGTGTACAGGATAGACGAACCCTTCTTGATTCACTGGCCAGAAACTCTGAGTCTTTAAATATAAGACTGGACAATGCAGCCAAAGTAATCGGTGAAGTCCAAAAAAATGTAGGAGAGCTTGGTGAAATTGGAAGATCCATGCGAGATCTCCAACAATTTCTCCAAAGCCCAAAATTAAGAGGCAACATCGGAGAACACATTCTTAAAGAGCTTTTAGGCCAAATGCTCCCTAAAAACTCCTTTAACCTGCAATACAGCTTCAAAAATGGCCAAACAGTTGATGCTGCGATTAAAACCAGCTCAGGTATAATTCCAATTGACTCCAAATTTCCAATGGAAAATTTCAGAAAAATGCTCTCAGGAAACTCAGATGAAATTAAAGCGGATGCTAGTAAAAAATTTGTGAGAGATGTCAAAAACCACATAGATAATATCAGTAAAAAGTACATTCTGACAGATGAAGGAACTATAGATTATGCCCTAATGTATATCCCTTCAGAAGCTGTATATTATGAAATCGTGAATAACCCCAAACTGTTCGATTATGCTGGAAGTCAAAGAGTCCTCCCTGTTTCCCCAACAACATTTTATGCGTACATTAAGTCCATCCTTATGAGTTTCGAGGGCCAAAAAGTGGCAGAAGAAGCAAAACAAATTTTGGGAACCCTTAGGGCAATTAAAAAAGATTATGAGAAGGTCGAGGAAAACTTTAACACCTTGGGGCGGCACATCAAAAACGCCAGTATGGCAATAGAAACAACAAGAGCCAGCTTTGGATCATTGGGCACAAAATTATCTCAAACCGCCAGGCTGTCAAAGGATGGATCTTAATACTGATCAACTTAAAGCCATTAAACACGGGGGTGGTCCACTTCTCATAATTGCAGGTGCAGGCACTGGCAAAACGACAGTCATTACGGAGCGTATTAAACACCTTATTAGTAGTGGCATAGCTAACTCTTCAGAAATTCTTGCTCTCACTTTTACCGAAAAGGCAGCCGCTGAGATGCAAACAAGAGTCGATCAAATCTTGCCCCTCGGCTATGGACAATTGGATATTTGTACATTTCATAAATTTTGCGACCAAGTTCTTCGCGCCGAAGCTCTGGAAATTGGCCTCACAACAAATTTTAAACTCTTAACAACCGCCGAGTCCGTAAGATTGTTACGGGAAAATATTTTTGATCTTGATCTCGATTATTACCGCCCGTTGGGCAATCCAACAAAATTTGTCTTCGAACTCCTCACTCATTTTTCCCGCCTGCAAGATGAAGACATTTCACCAAACGAATACCTCAAATGGTCGAAGAATCAACCTGAAGAAAAATATAAAGAATTAGCCCAAGCTTTCCAAAAATACGACGAACTAAAAATAAAAAAATCCTTCATGGACTTCGGCGATCTAATAACAAAAACACTTCTCCTCTTTCGCATTCGCCCCAATGTTCTTAAGTCCTGTCAAAAGAAATATAAATATATCCTTATCGACGAATTCCAAGACACAAACTTTGCACAAAACGAATTAGCACTTTTACTTGCAGGGAGTGCTGGAAATATTACAGTAGTTGGCGATGATGACCAAGCGATTTACCGTTTTCGAGGGGCAGCGATCTCAAATATTCTCGGTTTCAAGAGTCACTTCAAAAATGTGAGCACTGTAGTTCTTTCAAAAAACTATCGCTCTTGCCAGGAGATTCTAGATTCTGCCTATCGCGCAATTGCCTTCAACAATCCAGACCGTCTCGAAGTCACGGAGAATATTAACAAACGCCTTATTGCAATGAAAAAAGGGAAGGGTGAAATCGGTTTCATTCATGTGGGGAGCGTGGAAGACGAAGCAGAAGAAGTAGTCGAAAAAATAAAATCCCTAGTTGAAAAAAAATATCAATATAAAGACATTGCAATTTTAGTTCGTGCCAATGCTCACGCCGATCCTTTTATCAAAGCACTATATCGTGCGAATATTCCTCATCAGTTTCTGGGTCCCGGAAAACTTTTAGAAAGCCCCGAAATATTGGATCTCGTTGCGTACCTTAAACTTATTTATAATTTTGAGGATAACGCGAGCTTAATGCGTGTCCTCTCAATTAATCATTTTGGCATACCGCAAAGGGAGTTGGTGAAGCTTGGTAACATCGCGAGAGAGGAGAATGCCCCCCTATTTAGTCTTCTAACACCAATTCATTTAGAAAAATTGGATCAGGAAGTAGCAGAAAAAATATTAAACATCCAGAGTCTGCTTGACTCTCATATCGAGCGAAGACACATAGATCAGCCTGGTCAACTTTTGTACGAATTTGTAGCAGACACCGGGATTTTGGAGGGACTACTTAAAAGCTCAAGTGAAAGCGCTGAAGTTAAAGCAAAGAATATTAGTAAGTTCTTCGATAAACTTAAAGCGTTTGAGACAAACGGCCCAGAAGTCTCGATAGAAAATCTAGTCGATTGGCTTGAGTTAAGCGCAGAGCTTGGCGAATCGCCACGCGCCGCCGAAGTAGATTGGCAGGAAGAAAACGCAGTCAATATTTTGACAGTCCATGGTAGTAAAGGTCTTGAATTTCCAGTTGTATTTTTGGTTAATCTTGTTGCCGAACGCTTCCCCACAAGGAAAAGGGGAGATGTAATTCCAATCCCAGATGAGTTGATCAAAGAGTCGCTTCCAGAAGGTGATTATCATCTGGAAGAAGAGCGTCGCCTTTTCTATGTTGGATTAACAAGAGCACAAGATAAAGTTTTTCTCACAGCCGCCAATTACTATGGTGAAGGAGTTAGGCAAAAGCGCCTCTCGCCTTTTATAACCGAAGCCCTAGGAGATCAAAAGACAACCCATGCAGTCATCCCGCACTTGATGCGGGATCCAGACCTGCGAACAAAACCTTCAGTTATCAAAAAAATACCAAAAGTCCATGTTGACTATCTCTCTTATTCCCAAATCGAAACTTTTCGGATCTGTCCCCTCCATTACAAACTAAAATACATTTTAGGAATTCCCACGCCACCTAGTTCCTCTCAAAGCTTCGGTAATAGTTTCCATGCCACAATGAAAAATTTCTACGAAGAAATAGAGAACGGCAAGAAACCAACTGTAAAGCTTGTACATAATCTTCTTGAAAAAAACTGGATTAATAAAGGCTATTTAAATAAAAAACATGAGCAGGAATCACTGGAAAAAGCAAAAAGATTTCTAGAGCACTTTCTAAAAGAAGATTTTGATCCAAAGGTTCAGCCAATCGCACTTGAGCAACCCTTCAATATTAATGTTGGCAATATTAGAATGGGTGGGAAAATAGATAGAATCGACAAAAAGACTGATAGTCTCCATATAGTCGATTACAAAACCGGAAGCACTGTGATGTCGCAGCGCGAAGCAGACAAAGCACTCCAGCTCTCAATTTATGCTCTAGCAGCAAGCGAAATTAAAACTCCCCCCTTTGGAGTAAAACCGGAGAATATCAAGCTCTCACTTATGTATTTCGAAGACCCACAAATAATAACGACTGTTAGAACCAAAGATGACTTAGAGACTGCAAAGTCAGAAATATTGGAAATTAGAAAACAAATAGAGGAGTCCGATTTTAAATGCAGTGGCAACTTCCTCTGCAGCAACTGCGAGTACAAATCCTTTTGCAGGGAAGTTGAAGTTATAGATTGACATAATACAAATTACAAAGTATAAAAGCCTTGTAAGAATCCCATCGTTCGACTAGCAAAGAAAGGTATTTTCATGAAACCAAATCTCGAATCTCCTTCCTGTTGCAAGTCGAAAGAGAGGTGATCCAATTCTAACCGGGGGGCTCACCACCCCCCATTTACCAAAATTTCCATATCCACTTGCTATAAGCCCCAGGATAATAAACTTCCTCTCCCCCAAAACTTTTTTTAAAATGAGTCAACCCCTTCCAAGTTTCAATTGGCATTCGTTCATCATAAATTCCATCAAAATCAAATATTGTGCCCCCCATCTTTTTGGCCCATAGAATTCCTTCCCAAACAACTTTATATTGCGCCTGCGTCTTTCTTCCCTCTCTATTGCTAAATCCCATCCAGTAACAAGCTCTCTTGTTTGCAGTCAAAAAAATTCCTCCAGCAGACAAGTCAGTGGTTGCAATGAGTTGCATCTTTTTCCCGAAAGCGGCCTTCATGGACTTCATATTTCGCTCACTCATAACATATCTCCCCACGGGCACTGATTTCTTCCAAGTATCTCTAAATTCCTTAATTTCGATTCCCATTTTGCATTCTATGTTTTGCTCTTCACATTTCCGTAGCGCATATCTACAATCTTTCTTTAGATTCCTATAGAAATATTTATTGGATTTTGCCAAATCCAATTCCAAAGACTTCGTCGGGAGAAAAGGAGATTTTGACAACCCAAATCCATATTTTTCAAGCAGCGCCTGCCCGCCTGTCCCGCTTTGCGTGGACGGCAGGGGTTCAAAACTTACGTAAATCGCTCTATACCTCTTCGCAATACCCAAAATTTTCTCAACCAGCAACTCCTCCGGTCTCTGAACTTTCACAATAGAAACAAACAGAAGCTTTTTAATGAAGATATAAACCCCAGCAATTTTTTCAACTTTCCACCCGACCCGCGAGAGATACTCCGCATACTCTCTACTTTGTCTGACGTCTTTCATTTAAAACCTTGGTGAAGTAAACCTGCTTTTCCCACGCAGTACCATCCATCGCCCTGTATCGAGAAGTCTATAGAGTCCATAAAGAGGTTTGTTGATGACCAAATCCCAAGTCCCCAAAAATTCCACAACCGCTGGATTATAACCCTCCTTAAATTTAGTAAACCCCTTTCCTTCTTCTCTTCCCCACAAGTCAAAAGTTTTCAGTTTATTTTTCTTGCCGTATTTTATTGCCTCCCACATCATAAGGTTATTAGCCATCACCTCTTTATGTTTTCCAGAAAATGCCCCGTATGGATAGTAAAGTGTATCTTTCCAAACAAACAATACCCACGCAGTTAAGACCACTTTGTCGAATTTAGCTAAAAGTAATCTTGCAACAGGCTGTTTATTTTTCTGGACCGAATCAGTGTGAAGATATTTCCACATCAGTCTGTGATATTTTTCAGAGTGAGCATAAAACCTCTGCCGCTCAACCGTTTCTCGCATTAGTTTTAAGTATTTCTCAAATGCAGCATCTGAGTTATCTTCAACAATTTGGACTCCCTTACGCTCAGCCAGCCGAATATTGTATCTGGTTTTCGACGTAAAACTTTTTAAAAGCTCTTCCTCAGATTTAGTTAAATCGATCCAAAAAGTACTTGGGGTAAATAATGTTTTACCAGGCCTTACTCCTGCATTCTCCATCAGTCTTACCAGCTTGCTACTTTTTTCTACACACGGCTCAAGTTTTATAAAAATCAAATTATTTTCTTCTCCAATTTTCTTTAAACCAGCAAGCATTTGTGAAGTCGGCTCCGGTCCCTTTATAAACACCCCAATTTTGTATTTTGTTTTAGGGATACGGTGAAGCGTCAAAATCCCATATTTTGTTTCCAAAATTTCATTCCCCCAAGCCTTCCGAAACTCCGCCCAATGCGAAGTCTGAAGCGGGTGTTGTGCAATTTTATTCAAGGAAGCTAGCTTCATGAAGCTATTATAGCTCAATCAAATCTCCATTCCCGTATGGGTTCAATATAATTATCGCTATTGTCCAAGAGATGCTCGGGAATATCAGCAATAAACCGCGACGGAGGATTACTGGTTCGCTGTCCAAAATATAGCCTTCGATCTGCATATGTCAGAAATAATATTTCCTTCGCGCGGGTTATCCCAACATAACAAAGCCGGCGCTCTTCTTCCAGTTCTGAAGAGTTAAACAAAGCCCTAGAATGTGGAAAAAGCCCTTCCTCCATCCCAACCACGAATACAATTGGAAATTCCAACCCCTTTGCGCTATGCAAGGTCATTAGAGTAACTCGCCCCTCACGAGAATTATCCCCAAAAGATTTTTCATTAACAGTCTCTTCTTGTTGAACCAAAGCCACATTTTCCAAAAAATCATGTAGCACAGGAAACTCCATAGCGACAGATCGCAACTCCTTAATGTTCTCGAGTTTTGCCAAATTCTCCTCAGATTCACGAGCGTATTTCTCTAAATAATTGGTCTTCGCAACCACAGCATCCATCAGTTCCAGTGTCGTGTGGTTTTCGACTCCTCCCTCCAAACCCTCTCTATACTCCACGAATTTATCCCAACGTCTTTTCCCAAGCGTTAATACTCTCTTTTCAGACACTCCGTCATTTCGGTTGGCAAGAAGCCGCAAGCAGGCCAATATATCCTTCACTTCAGCCCTCTCGTAGAACTTAATCCCACCAACTATTACATAAGGGACACCAGTGTGAAGAAGCGCCTCCTCGATAGTACGAGACTGAGCATTTGTTCTATACAAAATAGCCATGTCGGCAAAATTATAGCCCTGTCTTGACAGCTCGCGCACTTTGTCAGAAACATATTTCGCCTCGTCAAGTCCGTTTTGTGCACCGAATATTTTTATCCGCTCACCACGTCCGTTCTCTGTCCAAAGTTTCAAAATTGGATGTGAAGAATTTTTAGAAATGACAGAGTTCGCAGCCTCCAAAATCTGCTCCGTCGACCGATAATTCTGCTCCAGGTTAACGACGCCAATGTTTGCATAATCAGATCGCAAATTATTGATATTCCGAAAATCCGCCCCACGCCAAGAATATATAGATTGACTAGCGTCCCCCACAGCTGTCAAATTTCCGGTTTTTCCCACAAGCTGCCGAGTCAGCTTATATTGAATTTTATTTGTATCCTGCCATTCATCGACAAGAATATGTGTTAACTGTTCCTGCCATTTTGTGAGAGTCTCATTATCGCGCACAAAAAGCTCCACAGCCCGAAGCAGTAGATCGTCAAAATCAAGCGCATTAGCTTTCTCCAAATATTTTGCATATTGGTTATACACACTAAAAACCTTTTCCTGCATTTCACCATTGGCGATTTCACCATATTGTAAAGGGGTCATCATCTGATTTTTCGCGTCACTTATAGCAGGTAAAAACTGAGCGGGCTTGTAGCTGTCAGGTGATAGTCCAATAGATTCAATTACCTCGGTGACCGCAGCCTTTTGATCCTGTGTGTCATAAATAACAAAGTCCGGACTAATTCCAATTTTATTGCCATCCCTCCGCAAGACCCTCACACAGAAACTATGAAAAGTCCCAGAGTAACTTGGCACATCGCCAATCATACTTAGGATCCGCTCCTTCATTTCGTTAGCTGCTTTGTTTGTAAAAGTAAGAAGTAGTACGTTCTCAGATTTTGCTCGTCCAGTCTGAATAAACCAGGCAGCCCTTGTCGTTAAAACCTTAGTCTTTCCAGATCCTGCCCCAGCCAAAACCAAAAGAGGGGACTTTTCATAAACAACAGCCTTGAGCTGATCAGGGTTAAGGTTGGTAAGTATATCCTTTTGCATGAGGAGGCAAGTAAATATAGACTTTAGATTGTAGCATGGAAGAAGTCGTACAAATTGTTGAAGAACCACAGATCTCGCCAGTCAAAAGGCGTCTGCAAAAGTTCAAAAGAAAACTTTTAGGCAAGTATTTAAAACAAACAAGAGCTGCCCTTGCATTTATCGTTATCATTCTCCTTGTAGGTTTAGTTCTCCAAGTAAAAAATGCCCTAGTTGGAACCAAAATTAGCAGCTATGCATCTCTTGCACACGCATTTATAGCGACACCAAGAAACGCAATAAATTCAGTAAGTGCGAGGACAAATGTACTAATTTTAGGTAAAGGCGGGGAGGGCCATACTGCTCCAGATCTCACAGACACAATAATTCTTGCCTCATTTAAGCACGATAGTCCAGAAACTGTAACCTTTATTTCTCTGCCACGGGACATTTGGATTGAGGACCTAAGGACAAAACTTAATAGTGTCTATTACTGGGGTAATAAAAAACAAGAATTTGGAGGCGGATTAATACTTGCAAAGTCCACTGTTGAAGAGATCGCAGGTATTCCAGTTCACTACGCCGCAGTTATTGACTTTTCAGGTTTTGTAAAGGTAATCGATGCAGTCGGCGGTGTTGACATTGAGGTCATCCACTCATTTATTGATACAAAATATCCAATCCCAGGAAAGGAAAATGATGAATGTGATGGCCTGACGGTACAGGCGGGTGATGAAGAATTCGCATGTCGCTACGAAACCCTGGAATTTAAAAAAGGGCTTATACACATGAATGGTGCAACAGCATTAAAATTTGCTCGTTCTAGGCAATCTGAAGATAAAATAGAAGGGACGGATATCGCACGCGAAAAACGCCAGCAGCAAGTTCTTGGGGCACTAAAAAACAAACTAACTTCAAGGGAAATTTACCTTTCTCCTCAAAAGATGCTCCAGCTATACAACTTAAGCCAGGAAATTATCGAGACAGATCTCTCGCCTGAGGCAGAAGCAATATTGGCAAGAAGAGTGCTAGAAGCGAAAGACAACATTGGCACACACATACTTCCGGAGGAACTTTTAATTAATCCACCAATAACTAAAAAGTACGACAACCTCTATGTTTTTATTCCAAAGGACGAATCCTGGGATGAAATCGCAAATTGGGTGGAACGGATTTTTAGATAAGCTACCTTGGTAGATGATCCTTTACGATTTGCACGACACTCTCAGGTGTGTGCATAGCTTTCGCGAGGTATTCTTTCACACCAAACTTATAAGCACGATTTGCATCATTCGTGTCGGTTAAATTTGTTAAACAAATAACAGGAATATATTTACCTCTAGGGTGTTTTTGTAATTCTTCCAATATCCGAAATCCGGAAAATCCAGGCAACATCATGTCAAGAAGAATTGCATCAGGATTTTTCTCTGTTGCAAGCTCAAGACCTGTCCGCCCATCGTTGGCCACGAGCGCATTTAGGCCATCAAACCTGAACTTATCAGAATACAATTTCGAAAGCATCACGTCATCCTCTATGATAAGCACAACAAACGACCTTGTCTTTCTTCCTCCTAATCCTTTTTTTTCAGTATCATCATGCATTAGCCCTTCATGCTAATAATAAACGGTTTCACTACACTTTTACAGTCTTAGCCCATATACTTGGGTTTGCATGCTTGGAAAATTAAAAAAACACAAAGAAATAATTTTCATCCTCACAGCTGCTTTCATTATACGTCTGGCATTTTCCCAGTCAGGTACATATGTGAACGATTACAACACCTTCATCTCTTGGTCTAGAAGCCTTGCAGAGTATGGTACAAAGAATTTTTACAATAATTGGAGTGATTATTTGCCAGGATACCTTTATGTCTTACTGCTCTTATGAAAAATAGCAGCATGGATCCCCATATCAAACGTAATTCTCTATAAATTACCGGCAATTTTTGGAGATCTGGGAGTTGGTTTTCTGATCTATAAAATATTGAGTCCCAGAGTCAAAAAACATTTAGCACTCGTGGCCACTTTGGCCTATCTAATGAACCCCGCAGTTATTTCAAATTCAACTCTCTGGGGTCAAATCGACGGACTAACTGCCTTATTTTCACTCTTGTCAATTTATTTGTTTCCATCGCATCTTTTTCTCTCAGCATTCTCTCTGGGCTTCGGCACTCTTATTAAAATTCAAGCAATTGTCGCCCTCCCAGTCATTTTCTATTTGAGTCTAAATTCTTTCCGAAAATTTGCTACATTCCTTTTTATTTTCTCAGCAACGTTCTTAATTGCTTTTATTCCCTTTTGGAACACTGGCAGTCTGGCGAACTTCGTTATCGATAGAATTTTGGTAACTCTAAATCAATATCCATACGGTAGCGTAAACGCCTTCAATTACTGGGGACTTTTTGGCTTCTGGCAATCTGAAGGATCGGGTTTATTTTCTGCAAATAAAATTGGGATGCTCGCTGCAATGTCGGTTTCGCTAATTGCACTATTGAGATCATTTAAGACAAAAGACATGGAATATCCTCTCTTAGCAATTTTTTTTCTGGCAAATTTCTTCTTCTTTACACGCATGCACGAGCGTCATTTGTTGCCCGCTCTCGCCCCACTTGTTATTGCCTCGGCGGTCTTTAGACCACTTTGGGTTAGCTACGTATTTTTATCAATAACTTATCTAGCAAACATGGCTTATTCGTTTTACTGGATACAAAACGACTTTGCAGAACTATTTAGTAAGCCCGTCATAAACGCTCTAATACTCCTAAATCTTGCCACTTTTGCTCTCACTTTGTATGTAGTACTCACCAACAAACGAAAACCACTTGTCATCCCGCACTTGATGCGGGATCTTTACAAATCAATCAAACCAAAAATCAAAAAACCAAGATTGCTTAAAGACAGGCTAAGTAGCAAAATGGCCAGAAGCCTTCTTTTTGCAATTACAGTTTTTGCACTCACAACGAGACTCCTCTGGCTAGACCAGCCCAAGAATGAGTATTTCGATGAAATTTACCATGCTTTTACTGCGAGAATTGCCTTCCATGGCGACCCCAAAGCATGGGAATGGTGGAATCCACACCCGGAAGGCTTTGCCTACGAGTGGACCCATCCTCCAGTGGCAAAAATTATAATGATGGGTGGCATGGCAGTACTTGGCGAGAATAGCCTTGGCTGGCGCCTCCCCGCCGCGATCTTTAGCACAGCAACCATTCCCCTAATCTACATTATTGCCTACGAACTTTTTAAAAGCCGCGATATCGGGATATTAAGTGCCGCCACATATGCACTGGACGGCCTCCCACTGAGTATGGGGAGAATCGGCATGAATGATACCTATTTCGTCTTTTTTGCCCTTCTAGCGCTATACTTTTTTCTTAAACAAAAATATTTTCCATCATCACTTTTTTGGGGTCTTTCACTTGCCTCCAAGTGGAGCGCCCTCTGGCTTCTTCCAATCCTAGGAATAATTTTCATTTCCAATAATAAAAGCGCGATTCAAAAATTCCAATTTAAGAAAAAGTTCCTTGGGTTGTTGTGGTTTGCAATCATCCCGCCCGCAGTCTATCTGGCAAGCTATCTCCCAATGTTTTTAACAAATCACGGCCTCGATATCTTCTGGGGAGTCCAAAAACAAATGTGGTGGTACCACACACGCTTAAAAGCAGAACACCCCTTCACCTCCCCTTGGTGGAGCTGGCCAATTTTAATGCGCCCCATCTGGCTCTATGCGAGTTCTCCTAAAGCAGGCATCGTCCAAAATATCTATGCAATGGGGAACCCGCTAGTCTTCTGGTTTGGTCTCGCGTCAATTTTTATTTCGGGAGTCTATTCATTCGTAGAAAATAACAAAAAATTAGGGATCGTAGTTTTTGCCTACGTTGCCTTTTTTATCCCCTGGGCTTTGAGTCCCAGAATCATGTTTCTCTATCACTACTTACCTTCAATTCCATTTCTGGCAATCGCAACAGGCTATGTGCTCAAAAGAAACGAAAAGCTAATAATCCCATTCCTCACAGGAAGTTTAATATTATTTATTTATTTCTATCCAAGGTTAGTCGGGTTAGGAGTCCCCGAAAGCCTCAACAACTCCTACTTCTGGTTCACCGCCTGGAGGTAAAACTTAAATCGCCAGAAGTAATGCTCCCAGAAGCAGCAGTATCCCAAATCCCACCCCAACAATAGTTGGGAAGGAAATGCCCGCTGGTGGCAATTGAGACTTGGCTGTAGCTTGGGCAATCTGAGTCCCAGCAGGCGTTGTAGACTTTGCCTTTGCAGTACTTGTGGCAGTTGATGTAGTTGTACTTGTCGATGTACTCGTGGCAGTCGGCGTCGGAGTCCTGGTTGAAGTGGAGGTTGGTGTGCTGGTGCTGGTTGCAGTTGAGGTAGCAGTTGCAGTACTCGTGGCAGTACTCGTCGCTGTCGAAGTAGCTGTACTGGTTGCAGTGGGAGTTGCAGTGGAAGTAGCAGTCGAAGTACCGGTTGCGGTAGCTGACCCAGTTGGTGTAGTTGTCGCAAACTGTATAACAAGAGCGTCGCAAGAAATAAGTGTATTCTGGTTTTCTGAAGCAAATGGTGTGTCGGGTGAAACAGGTGTTATCGGCTCATTCCGTAACTGATAAAGTCTCATGGCAGTAAATATCGCGACACTACCAAGTACTAGCGTTGATATTGCTACAAAAAAAGTCGGTAAATTATTTTTTAAGTAATCCTTCATGTTAGATTAGAACCATCCCAATGTTGAGTGAAAAACCTGCGCCTCAACACTCAAACTGACTGAACCAAGTGGAATCTTGTACTCATCAAAAAACTCATTCGCGCCTGGCTTTTTGCCAGTCACCTCTGCTCTTTGTGTCCCGTTAATCTTAAATTTGGCTTTTGTGATTGATCCACCCGTGGCATTCCCCTCGACAGCAACTCTGATCGTGTCCCCGGGTTTGATCTCATCAAAGTCAGACGCAGGAATTCTTATCCAGTCTGTGTTGTAAACCTTTATATCCAGGCACTGAGCAGTGATTGGAGGTGTAGAAGATGTAGATGTTGCAGTAGCGGTCGCAGTGCTAGTAGCAGTACTTGTAGCTGTTGCCGTCGAAGTCGATTGGGTAAACCACACTTGCACGTTGCTTACATCCTTGCAGTTAGGACCAGACTCATAACGGTTCCAAGTAACAGACTGTCCAACTATGGTAATCTCACGACAGCCATCATTCGTGTTCCCAGGAAAATACCTATGCTCATCCTGATCAGTTACATCGACAAAAGTGATATTTCCAGGAGCAGTATATGACCCTTGATTTGGCGCATTATCAACAAGATCACAGTCAGGTGCGTGTTGGCATGCAGATCCGCTCGACGCTTTCTCTCGAATATCCTGCTGTCTTTGGACAAGGACCACACCTACTCCAACTCCGGCAATAAGAATAATTAAAAAGGCAATAAGTCCAATTGTTTTCACTTTGGACGCCCCGCCCTCCGAAGAAGATGTAGTTGTAGAAACGACAGCCTGCGATTCCATTAAATCATTATATAGCCATTAAGAGTGACCCTACCAAAAGTAGAATTCCCGAAACAATACCGACAACAGTAGGAAGCGAATTTCCAGCAGGAGGCAAGTCAACGACAGGAGTCGGACTAGGAGTTAAAGTTGGTGTAGGTTTAGGGCTTGGCGTCGGGCTCTTTGTCGGTTTTGGTGTCGGTGATTTTGTTGGTGTTGGACTTGGACTGGCAGTAGGCTTTGGTGACGCAGTTATCCTTGGAGTAGGGGAGGGCGTTATTGTGCTTGCTGATTGCGTAGCTTCAAAGGCAGGATCATCGGGAGACGCGAAAACAACAAAGTTACGCTTAATATTCTGTAAAATTCCAGATGAATCAAGCCAACTTATTGTTATGGTATGCTCGCCCTCAGGCAAAGGTGTTGGTGGACTCCATTTCCAAGTGCCATCTCCTAAAACTTTGACATCATCAGTGATAGGATTTGGCGATTCAACAGTGACCATTATCTTACTCCCCGCTGGTCCTTCTCCAAAAAACTCAGGATTAGTAGTAAAAATCGTTTCGTCTTCATCAAGACTCTCCAGAGTCACAGGTTCAGCCAAGCCCCCTTTTTCGGATCGAACTTCAGGCAGTGCACTACTTTCTTCAGACACAATTCCACTTTTGAAATCGTATTGATTCCCTAACCACATTTCAGGGGTTGGATTAGCATGTGCAATTTTCGCAACAGCTCTAGCTTCTCCCTGGATACCAGCTTGAGCATGGATTTCGATAATGGTATCAGGAGTTATGGTTGCATACCCTGATAACTCATTATTTAATGCGCTCGATAACGCATAAAACCATCTACCATCAGGTGTAGTCGTGGCAGACAACGGCGACATTCCCTCCTTTGTGATATACACAATTGCATCCCCTGCGGGTTGACCTTCAGTAGTTTTAATAAGACCAGACACAACCCCAGCATTCCTCGGAGGAAGGGTAAAAGTCGCTGTCTTCTGGCTCCACGCCACACCATCTTTATCAAATTCCTTGCCGTCAGAAATTATTTTTAAGTGATATTCGCCCCCAAGTGCCAAATTTTCAATATCCACGTGGTGTGTGTATGTAGCTATCGTTTTATTCTCACGCGCAGTCTTCTCAAGGCTCAAATCGTCTCCCCAGACAACATAGCCAATCGTCTCTTTCTTTGTGTTCCAAGAAACGCTAAATGAGTCTGCAGTAATATTGGTAAACTCCACATTTAAAGGAGCAACATCAGGAGATGCCCCAAGTCTAAAAACTGTCCTTTGGCTAATTAATATTACGCCCACAGCGACTCCTGCCAGAAGCACTATTATGCCGATAATTGTCGGAATTTTATTGTTCATTTATTTCTCCTTCATTGGTGGCGATCGCATCTGAAGAATTCTCTTCTTCAAAAAAGTCAACGACATTCCCTCTAGGTGATAAAATCACTGTATCACCAATCTCGCTTTCGCCTAAGTTTATTCTTCTTTGTAGCTCATCTAAAGCAGCTGAGTCAAGCGATGCAGTAAGCGGCCTTAATATTTCCTCAGGGACTGGCAGACTTGGTTTTACAGAAAACTCCCGGTACGTTTCAAAGGCTATCCACATTACAACAGTTACAACTAAAAAAATTCCATATCTTAAGAGTGGTGGAATTCCTCTATCGTTGCTCATCCTTCTTTAAATATGCCATATATCCAGAAACGGTTAAATTAAGCGCGTCGCTAGATCCAGTCTTTCCTTGTGAAACTCCTGTAGAGTTTTGCGATAAAGGCCTCCTCATGTTCTCTAACTCTCGAAGAAAAGAGTGCGTTGTAGAGTAACTGCCCTCCACACTGACAGTTATTGGGAAAAAGGCAGCATCAGGGTGTGGAGGAGCTATAGCGTCATCGTCACTCTTCTTTTTCACCTCTGCACCTAAAAGTGCAACATTTTCAATTTTAATTCCAATCAAATCCACTCCATTTCGTTTAGCGACACCTTCAATTTGCCGCACTTGCTTTTCGAGGAGTGGCTCATCTGGTATTGCTTGGTTTAGAGTTGCAATCCTCACTCGCTGTTGTTCAAGCAGAGACTGAGCAGTGACAAGATTTTCAATTTTTTGATTAAGCAAAGAGATAATCTCTCGTTTTGCCTTGATCTCTGAATAAAGTCCAGTGATTGTGGTAACTGTAGGCTTAATTGCAAAGATTCCAAAAATTACAATTGCCGACATTGACAAAAGGATCTCTGCATACATCCTCACGTCTTGCCTGTTGTGATAGAGAACGGTTACCTGCTCAATGTACTTCTTATATACGTCTTGGTTTGTTTGATATTTAGCAGCCATGGTTATATGGTTTCGACAACACTCATTTTTAACTGAAAGTGAACATTTGGTTCCTCAGAGTTCGACTCAGCCGTCAAAAGGGAAACTTCGGAAAAAGTGTCCTCATCGCTAATGTTTGCTACGAACTGTGCAATTGTCTGTTCATTGAATCCTTCGGCAGACACAAAAACATCCTCACCACTTACAGTTATTGAGATTAGTTTTACTTCAGGTGGCATTCGCGACACGACATTGTCTAGGATTAACGCTGAAGAGAACTTGCTGCCTCTGTAAGCTTTAAATATATCGATTTTTTGCTGCGTCCTTCGAAATTCCTTTTCGACTTGTACAAATGATCCAATAACCGTCTTTTTCTGATCGATCTCCTCTTGCAGATCAGTATTTTGGACATCCAAGACAAATCTAGACAAAAACCCAATGATTACAACTACCTCAACTGCAATAACAATAAATCGAAAAGTAGAAAGCGACCACTTAAGGGTCCGCCCATAAAGCGATGCCTCGAACTCACGTTGAGGAAGTAAATTAATAAGCCTAGCCTTTTGTTTTTTTCGGGCAGTCATAGAACAAACAGACCTAAAGTCTTAGCTTAACTATATCACGTACGAAGATTATTTTTTCTTTGAAGTTTTCACTTTGGAAGCAGCCTTTTTAGCCTCAGGCTTGACGAGTTTGGAAAGCTGGCCCTTAATCCTCGCAGCTTTGTTTTTATGAATCACCTTTTTCTTTGCAGCACGATCGACAAGTGCTATTGCTTTGACGACCGATGCCTTACTTTTTAATTTCCTAGCGACACGGATTGCCACTTCATATCCTGAAGTTGTAAGCTTGTTCACAATAGTCTTTCGGGCTGATGACCGAAGTGCTCGTTTTGCTGTTTTTGTTACTGGCATGGTCCCGAGTATAATGCAAAAGGCCTACTATTGGCAAGAAACAGGCAAGTATCATGAACAAAATCGTCTCAAAGGGCAAAAGCATTCTAAACGCACAACAAAACACTGTCCTCTCAGCGGCCTCACTTATAATGGTCATGGTTTTGGTTTCAAGGGTAATCGGGTTAGTGCGACTCCGGACCTTGGCACACTACTACACTACAGAAGATCTTTCGCTTTTCTTCGCAGCCTTCAGACTTCCTGATTTTATTTTTGAAGTATTTACGCTGGGGTCGCTCTCCTCCGCATTTATTCCGGTGTTTACAAAATCAGTCAAAAAAGATGAAAAAGAAGCATGGCTCGTGGCAGGCAGAATTGTAAACTTCGGATTATTAATCTTTGGTGTCCTTACTCTCTTTTTTGGTATTTTCGCACGGGAAATATACGCGCTAATTGCCCCAGGTTTTAGCGCCGATCAGACAGACCAAATCGCAAGCCTCGCAAGAGTTCTTTTTGCCGCTCAAGGCCTTTTCATAATTAGTTATGTCCTGACAGGCGTCTTGGAATCAATGCGGCGCTTCCTGATCCCAGCCCTGGCCCCAATTTTCTATAACGTGGGAATTATTATTGGCATTATTATGTTCCATTCCCAGTTTGGATTATTCGCGGCAGTCATCGGCGTTCTGATTGGAGCCCTGATGCACCTTGTTATCCAGCTTCCATTAGCTTTCAAACTTGGCTTTCGTTTCACGCCGTCACTTGAAATCGATGAAAAAGTCAAAAAAATTGGCCACCTTGCAGCTCCCAGAATGCTCGAGCTGGCATTTTTACAAATCTCAAAAGTCACAGAGTTGTTCTTTGCCTCAATTATTTCAGTCGCATCCTATGCCCACTACAACTTCGCTTACTCTGCCCAAACAATTCCAGTTGGTCTCTTTGGAGTGTCACTAGCCAAAGCTGCACTTCCCACACTCTCAAGCCTTGAAGACGATCCAAAGAAATTCAAAAGTACATTCTTAGGGAGCTTATACCAGGTCATTTTTCTCACACTACCCCTATCAGTTGCACTTATCGTTCTTCGCATACCGGTCGTCCGATTGCTCTTTGGTACTGATATTTTTGAGTGGGCTGCAACTGTAGAGACAGGAGTAATCCTCTCAACATTCGCCGTTGGTATTCCTTTCCAGGCAGCCACAGTCCTTGAAACCCGCGCTTTCTATGCTCTTCACGATACAAAAACGCCAGTAGTAATATCTCTTATTGGAACATTTTTCACAGTCATTGGAAGTATAATTTTAATTAAATTCATGGGCTATGGCACTTGGGCACTGGCTCTCTCTTATACTTTGGGTTCAGCCTTTCAGGCATTGAGTCTATTTATAATAATCGGCAAAAGGCTCGATGGAGGCAAATTATTAAACCTAATCCCTATTGTAAAAGCGGCAATTGCGTCGGCAGCATCAGGCGCTGTCATGTACTTCATCCTCAAGTTCTTCGATAGAGCCGTTTGGGTCAAAGGCCTCACTTTCTTCATGGACATTAATGCAGTGCAAAATCTCAATTTCGAAAGCTTTGTAATCGACACCAGATATACTCCCAACCTCCTGTTTTTGACATTTTTAACTTCAATGTTAGGAATGTTGGTTTACATCGCAGTAAGTGCTGCTCTTGGCTCAGGAGAACTAGCGACAATAATAAGAATTATAAGAACCAGAAACTTTACTTCTCCTCCAAAGAAAGAAACAGAGTCAGTAACAGGCGGCACCTCCGACTCAAACCAGATCTAAGTCATGTTTAGGACGCGATACATTCCGGAATGAAAGTATCGCAATATGAGTCATCAAA
>CAYHMW010000016.1:0-23891 GCA_964357925.1 uncultured Gammaproteobacteria bacterium | reverse complement strand
TTTCATATTTTTAATGATTTGGCGATGTTTAGAAGTCTTAGATCTCTAATCAATCTTCCTCTTTTTCCCTTTTTTTGATTAAGAAGAACGAGAGTTCTGAAAGCTAATAGTGGTGTAATGCTTTTGGTGTAACCCATTTTGTGTAAATAATTTATTACCGCCTTTCTGACAACTTCGTTTTCCCAATGCACACAAAGAGGTGTAATGGTGTTATATATATTCATACCCCATCCTGCTTCTTCCCAATCGGTCAAATAAATTTTTCTGTTTTTGATAATAATGTTTGTTGTATTTATGTCTGGGTGAACCAATGAATAAACAGGGTTATCATGCCAAAGGAAAAGTAAGCTTTTAAAGGCAGATACTAATATCCCAGGGAATTTGGTAGGGTATAAGTAAATTGCTTTTGCTACCCGCAGGGGCAAGTAGAGCAAGACAAAGTTTCTGCTGTAGTCTTTTAAATATGGCTGAATTTGGTACCTTTGGGTCGAAATACTGAGTTTTGTTAGGAGTTCCAACACCATTGTTACCTTTTCAGATTGGCGTTCGGGGGACTTTTGAGAAAGCTTTGTGCCTTCTATGTTTTCAGTTAGTAAACATATAATTTCACCTTCTTGTATTACCTCTTTTACTTGAGGAATCAACAATCGATAATCATCTATCGCAACTTTATGTTTCCGGGATAAGCGACTTAAATATTTTGTAACTCCTGATTCTGCTACCAAAGATTCATAAGCATAGGTGCCAGTACCAACTACCGCTTTGACAAAATATTTATTGCTTTCTTTGTCGAGAACTATTCCGTGAATTCTGCCAAATTCATCCATAGTAAGTTCTGTGTCTACTTTATATCCTTTACCTTTTAAATTATTTTCGAGATGCAGTAATTTTTCTGTTTTTGTCATATATTTTTCGAAATTTCTTTTAGGGAATTAAGATAATGGCCTGCCTGTTTTTGGTTTTTAAGTCGATTCGTCAATCTTTGCATTAAATTAAAAGCAACAAATGATTGAAGAATTTTGTCTTTATTTCCTGCCAGTAATTTTTTTCGGAAATCTTTTTTATACCATGTTGAATTGAGAGCAATTGCGCGATCAAAATATTTATGGCTTATTGTTGCCTCTCCCCAATCAAGGAGAACCGTCTTACCTTTAAACTCATAGACGTTTCCGATATTTATATCTCCCTGACAAAAACTATCTGATTTAAGTCGCAGCCACTTCGGCGTGTATTTCATTATTTTGAAAGCTGACAACAGAAACAGCGGTAAGTGCTCTGGATAGCTAATAATATTTTTTAATAAAAAATAGGGCAGGGATATGGCTTGATAATGTGAATTGGTTTTTTGAATGCCCACTTTCTCATTCACCTTAATTTTCTCAAGAAAATTGATGCAATTGTTGTAATGCACAACCTGGGGCGCGACACTGACATTTTTGAGGCTTTTAATACCAGACAGATTTTCCATTGTAAGTTCAGTGCCAATACGGGCAATTGGCTCGGGAACAATTATTTTTGACCCAGATCTTTTTGCTGTTTCGTATGCCAGTTTTTGACTGCAAAATTCATTCTCAAGATTTCTAGCTTTGCCACTTTTTACAAACACTGTTTTAATTTTCTTATTCATTTATAAAGCAATTTTTCCTACACCCCATGTTAGCCAGTTTAGTTTTTGGGAATTAAATTGATTAAGATCTACCTTCAATGCTTTTTTGATCATTCTTCGCGGTATGCGATTTTTAATTTTCTTTGCAGGTACTCCTCCAACGATTGAGTAGCTTTCTACATCTTTTGTTACCACGGCCCCCGCTGCGATGACGGCACCTCGCTTGACTGTGACCCCTGCTAAAATAGTTGCGTTTGCGCCAATCCACACATCGTCCTCGATCTTGATATTGCCAACGTTGTATTTTTGACTAAGAAACATTGGTTTTGTCCAATCTGAAATTTCATGATTTTGTGCAACGAGAGTAACATTTGGACCGATCATAACGTAGTTGCCAATTACAACAAGACTTCCTGTTGTAATAATGTCGCAGTCCTTGTTGATATATACATGATGCCCAATTGACACATTAAAAGGCTCAACTATATGAGCAAAATATATTCTGCTTTCCTTGCCGAGGCTCCTTAATTTGAGTTTCAGAAACCACATATAGATACTGATTCTTATGGATGAAATCAGATGGTAAATATACCTGTAAAGTGGAATTGTCTTGTAAATAATTTTACGCATGTTTCGAGTTTGCTGTTTTTGAATACAATTTGTCGATTTCTTTTGAAACTTTTACCCATGATTCACTGAGTGCAATTTTTTTGTTATTCATGGACATTGCAGCCACTGCCTTCTTATTTTTGGGACTCAGAATAAAGTTTATTTTTTGAGCCAACTCTTTCGTGTCATATGTATCAACACAAAAACCATTAATGTTGTTTTTTATTAGTAGTGGGAGCGCTGTGTTGTTCGCGACTACGCATGGCAGTCCCTGGCTCATGCCTTCGTGCACAACATTGCAAAAACTTTCCCATATGGCCATGTGGGACATTAACCTGGCGTGCTTAATCGCATAGTATTTGTCGACACCTTTGATTACGCCAGCAAAGATAACTCTATCTTCTAAGCCCAATTTCTTAATTAATTTTTCTAAATTATTGAAATACTCAGGATGTTGATTAGTTTCAATAGGGCCGATTATCACAAATTTAATGTTTTTTGGAAGTTCTGCTAACGCTTGAATGGTCGTTTCGTAATTCTTTATTGGATAGACTCTACCCACTTGAACTATATAATCACCCCAAGATTTAATTTTTTCTTTTATATCTTTACTGGCCAGGTTATCGACATCTAAGTAGGCCTCGTTTTCAATGCCATTTGGGATGACGTTAATCAGTCCTTTGTTAATACCTTTTGCAAGAAGATCTTGACCTTCCCAAACAGACACTGCACGGATTGCATCAACTGCCCAGTTAATCAATCTCCAGCCAACTAGCTTGTTATAGTTTTTCTTTATGAACCTTTGAGACTTTGGATAGACACTCCATGCCAGGTCGAGACTAAAGCCACCATGTGGAATAAGCACTACAGAAAACTTTTTTCTGCCTAACAGTTTCATATAAATTACTTTCAATAAAATTTGAAAGTGTGGGAACATATCAAAGTTGTGGAGGCAAAGCAGACTTTTACTGTTCCAATCGATGTCCGGCATGAAGCCGAATTTACCCCATTTATAGCGCCTAATCTTAAGCCCTCTTATTGTTTCGAATTCTGGTAGAGTATTTGTCTCACTGTAGGTCATGTTTGATGTATGTATCGTTACGTCCCAGCCTTTTTGCGCAAGAATCGAATAGGTCTCGAGCATGTTTGTTTCTATGCCAGCCGTAACCGGATAAAAATACTTAACTACTGCGTTTATTTTTTTCATAAGTATTTATTAATAAAAAACATCTTTATTAATTTTCTAAATCTTACAACAGACGGTGATGCAAGGACTTTAAATTCTTCAAAACTATGTGTGCTATCGACTCCAATTCTTGGGACTTTGTACAAGTCAGTTCTTTGAGTTATAAAACCATCGTCCATTGAGAAGGCAAGACTAAACCCTGCTTTCTTTACTGAAGCTAATACTTTGTTATTATATTTTCCTTTGGGATAGCAAAAATACTTTTCACTTCCCTTTTTAACCTCGTATGCCAGTTCTTTATCTGAGAGATCCGTCAAAACTTTGTGAGTCTGAGAATGGCTACCAGCTGTCCAGCCGTTAGTTTTTAGTTCCTTGATTTGGCCTGCACTAAGCAATTTTTTATTTGTTCCAAGCACTTGAGTATCTCGTTTTGCCGGGTCTTTAATAATGAAAACTGCTGGCTTAACTCTTGCGACTTTAAACAGCTTTTTTAGTTTTACTATTTCGGCATAACCGTCATCAAATGTAATTGCAAATGAAGGCTTGGTTATTTTTTTAACACCTATGATGCGATTTTCAATTTGTTTTAATGTTATGGGTGTACTGACTGACAAGAGGTGTTTTAGTTGATTCTCAAAATCTTTTTGTGTTGTTGTATATTTCCAGCCATCGTCGCCTACCCCGTGGTAACAGTAGATTGCAATATTATTTTTTTGTCCGGTAATTTTATCCAGTGTCCCAAGAGTGATGTAAATTAGTTTTCTGATATTTTTATACATTATTATTTTTTAATATTTTGGAAGATCTAACATCCCAGGTTTCTGCGAGGTTGATTTTTGTTTTAGATTTAAACCACACGAAGGAGAGTATTCCCATGTATGCCACTATGTGAATTGGGTATCTTAGGATAATTGGCAGTGCTTTGAAGCCTGAGATAATAAACACCTTTTTTGGAATTGTTAGTTCTTGCCTGACAAGCCTTTCTGAAAATAGTTTTGAGTAACTTTCAATTGAGCTTAAATACCTGACACTTTGCTTCAAATGACCATTAAAAGTAGAGGGCAATCTGTAATGGATTTTTACTTTTTTAACAAAAACGAATCTGCCACCCAGTTGGATACAACGAAGATAGGAATACATATCATCCCCCGCCAAGGCTTCTTCAAATTTAAGTTTTTTATAGAGCTTTTTGGAAACTGCTCGTGCCGGCCCATGGCAGTTGTATAGATTGTTCCCCTTTTTGAAGTTTTCAAAGAGGACTCTTTTTAAGGCCATGCTTACATCTAAAACTTCTTCAACGAAGCTTCGAGGAGCAAGCTCTACAATCGAAGATGACGTAAGCTCGGCGCGCTTTTCTACAATTGGTTTTATCAGTTTTTGAATAAATTCCTGGTCCCTCACTTCTGTATCGGCATCCAATAACACAAGAATGTCGCTAACTGACTTTTCAATAATTTGATTAAGGCGCTTGGATTTGCCGACTCTTTTCTTGTAGCCATGTACTACAATTCTTTTATCTTTAAGTGACTTAACTTTTTCAACTGTTTTATCAGTGCTGCCGTCGCTTATGATGATTATCTTCTCGACTTCACCATCAGCAATTTCCTGGATTTGTAGATCCTGAAGAAGAAACAGGATTGTTCCTTCTTCGTTTAGCGCCGGAATGCCGATTGTGATGCTTACTTTTTTCATAATTATTTTTTTGCTATTAATCCTGTTATGCATGGAAAATCTGGATCGTTAATCTTTAAGCTTTTATTGGCAATTTCTTCTTGGGCCATGCCTACCCAAAAAGCCATTCCTGTCAAAACGTTTCCATAGGAGAATGTTTTGATATTTTGCCTATTAAAATGCTTTGTAAAAGCATATTGCAAACCAAGTGGTGTAAATCTCCAATAGTTTGCAGCTTTGTCATAAGTTGGACTAAAACACGAGGACGTTACCAAGGCATGCCCTCCCTTTTTTAAGATTCTTTTTGTCTCGGCGATTGCACTATCATAGTCATTGATAAGCCCCAGGACATGGGTAAGAATTATCGTGTCGTAAGTATTGTCCGCTATAATGCCTTTGAGGTTTCTGATATCTCCAACAATATTTGCTAATTTATTGTTTTTGTCGATGTCTAGCACATCACATTTGGCGACTCTTTTTCCTCCAAACTGCATCGTGTAGTTGTCGCTTGTGATTTCGAGACATCGACCTTTAATTAAACTTTTATTATTATCGAGAAATGACTCAATCCAATATCTATCGATTGGCGTACCCCTATCGAAACCAAACTTGCGGCTTAACGGCTTCATTGACCGGACCGGCAACCAATAGCTCGAGGCTGGCTTTAACGTACGCGTTAAGCTCGCTCTGATAGTTCTTAGGATGCGTAATATTGATTTCATAAATATTATTTAATTGTTTCTTTTTCCAATGCTGGGTTGCCGATGAAATCACTGTCATCGTCATTTTTGACATTTAAAACAACATTCAAAAACTCATTTGTGGTTTTATCCCAAGAGAAGTTTTTGGACCAATCGAGTGCATTTTCAGAAAGTCTTTTTCTTAGGCTTGAATCACTAATGATTGCTTCCATTGCAAAGGCTAAGCTTTTTTCGTCCCTAACTTTCGAAAGAAGTCCGGTTTCGCCGTCTCTAACCGAATCGGAAAGGCCTTTTGAATTGGTGGCCAAAACGGGTGTGCCAAAAGTGTTTGCTTCGATCACCGTGATTCCCCAACCTTCAAATGAGGAAGGTTGAATTGATGCCCAAGATTTCTCAAGGAGATCGTCCCTTTCTTTGTTTGTAATGTAGCCTTTGAACTCTACATTACTTTCGAGACTTAGTTTTTTAACAAGAATTTTGAGATTGTCTAACTCTTCACCCTTGCCGGCGATTGCAAGTATTGCTTCGGGATGTTTACCTGCGATTAATGCAAGCGCTTTAACTGCAACATCAACATTTTTGTAATGCTTAAGCCTGCCTATATATGTGAACAGAGGATATTTCGCTTTTGCCCTTCTTAATTTTACTGGATGATTTACACCTGGATTGATAACTGTGACATTTTCTCTTTGTGACATATTCATGGCAACGATGTCCTTCTTTGAAGATTCTGAAACTGTAATCACTTGTATGTTTACGTAAACATACGGCATGACTTTACTCTCAAGAAAATATGCAATTTGAGCAAATGGAGCCTTGAGATGACGTCTAAAAACTTCAGAGTGAACGTGATGAATTATGAGAACTTTGGCAGCTCGTGAGTATAGTGGCGTAAAAAATGGAATTCCATTTTCGCAATCAACAATAAAATTAAATTTACCTCTGAAGCGAAGAATGTAGTAAACAATTGCCCAAAAATATACTCCATAAAAACCACCTTTTCGGATAATATTCACACCATGAACTACTTCTATGCTTTTTGAGTTTCTGTCATGACCACAAAAAATAGTAACTTCGTGGCCATCTTTAACTAAGCGTTCTGCGATTTCTTCTATATACACCTCTGCGCCACCTGCCCATTTGTGTTTCGTGTCGCGCCAATTTAGGATTAAGATTCTAAGTTTCCCCTCTTTAGCTTTAGTGTTTAGTCCTTTGATTGGAGTGAATAGACCAGCAAAATCTCGAAGAGTCCAAAACAACCCAACTAGTTGTGGATAGAAAAAGTGAGCAAATGTTACTGCTCCCAACTGTGCAAGAGATATGGCTCCTAGCGCAAAAGAGATCCCAAAAATGTCTTTTGGTGAAGCAATAATTGCTATTCCTAGCAATCCTGCAAACAAAGTGCCAAGTGCAGGAAACGCATAGTGCCCTTTGACTTGGTGATATGAAATAATGCTTCCTGAGATTGTGAAGCAGACCATCGCGTATCCATAGATGAGCGAGTATTGGCTGATGTCCTTCGCGTTTCCTCCAAACAGAATTGGAATCGTGTAGTTCCCGAAAAGTCCTACTACGACTAGACCAAAAACGCTGGCCAAAGATGAAACGGCAAGGAGTTCGTAAAAAACGTTTTCCGATTCTTTCCCTTCGCCTTCTTTTGCACTGACGAGTGGGATTATAAATTGTGTAAACAGTGTTCCAAGGAAGTAGACTATTTTGCCAACCAAAGAAAGAAGGGCATATTTCCCAGCATCTTCGGGACTCAAATAATGCTTTGCGAGAATAACATCAAGACTCAAAAACATAATCGAGGAAATTTTCGAAAGAACTGAGGCTCCGAAATAGCCAAATGCGAAATCATTTGCTTCGCTTATCCCGACACTAACTTTTTTAATTCGCTTAACAAAAATCATGGAGATAATGAAAGCAACAATTGACGAGATAGGAATTGCTGCATAGACAAGATTTTCAAGTCCAAGCTCGACGAGGCCGATTGAGAAAATTAGTTTTGTAAGTGCTTCGACAAAAACCAAGATGGCGACCACGCCAAAATTCATGACTCCCCAAAGGTAGCCAGAATAGACTGAAGAAATTGCGCTGATTGAAAGTGCTGGTGCAAACAAAAGGAACGGCAAGATATCGGCATTGAAATATATAGCCATTAAGGGAGTGAAGCTAAGCCAGAAAAGTGTCAGTGTCAAGGAAAGCATCCAACCCCATTTTTCAACCTTAATTAAAAAATCATCAGTTGGGTGTTTAAATTTACCAAGCAGATATGCGGTTTTATAGACTACCGTTTTACCGAATGAGCCAGTGAAGACGGAGGTTATCGAGAAAATACTCCCAATAAGGCTCACTGTTCCAAACTCGGCAAGATCAACATTTCTCCCTAAATAGGCGTTATAAAGAAAGTTCATTGCGTTGGCGGACATAGATGAGAAAACCAAGAAACTTCCGCTTAAGCGGCCATCTTGCAATAACTTTCTGAAATTTTGTGCATACCCTGGGCCAGCACTATAAACCGTAATACTTTTTTCTGGTGCTTCCTGTGGTGCGCTAAGGTGGAGACCGTGGTTTGTTTTTTCCCAGTAGTGGGGCTTAACAATTAATTGATAGAGTGCCATTATGGCGGCGATACTAGCCATGACCCAATAGAAAGGTATGAAGCCGACAAATTTGATAATTCCCCAATGACCGCACTTTGCTGCGCCAATCATGTAATTGAATATGTACATGAAATTGCCGAAGATTAGGCAGAAAACAGCAAAGTAAAAAATAAATGAAGGGAAGAGTGCCTCAATTGTCGGACCGGCTACTTGGCGGGCAGTGAAGTAAACGATTGTTGTTATCCACAGAAATGGATTGATGATCATGAAACTAATGCGCATACCAATAACTAGCTGGAAGGTAAGCGCATGAATCCCATTCGCTCGAATAAGAGCAATCGGGTTCCGCATATGGACGAGATATGTCTGAAAATAGCCTTTGATCCATCTCGATCTTTGTCTGATCCAGTTTTTTGGATTGCTGTTTGCTTCCTCCAGGGTTACTGAGTCGATAATTGCAGTTTTGTAGCCTTCTTTAAAAAGCCGTACTCCGAGATCGCAGTCTTCTGTCACATTGAATGGGTCCCATGCGTGGAGGCTCTTTAGTATTTCTGTCTTGAAGTGGTTACTTGTGCCTCCTAAGGGGATATACGTATCGATGGATTGGAGGCCAGGAAGAATTAAATCGAACCAAAGTGAATACTCGGCCGTAAATAGTCTCGTTAATAGATTGTGATTTGGATTGTAATAGTTTAGCTTGCCTTGAAGGCAGGCCACCTTTGGACCTAGACTTTGAAAAGCAATGTAGGCTTTTTTGAGCTGGAGAGGGTCTGGCTTGTCCTCCGCGTCATAGACGACTACATATTCTCCTGTCGCATGAGCCAGGCCATAGTTACAAGCTTTTGGTTTGGTTTTGGGCTGGGAATCTGGGACGACCAACACTTTGACATAGCTCGGAAGGTCGAGGGCTTTGGACGCGCTTTGGGTATCTTTGTCGTCTTCCTCCAGGAGGAGCAGTACTTCAAGTTTGTTTTTGGGCCAATCGAGAGTTGATATAGATTTAAGGAAGTGAGGAAGAACTCTCCCCTCTTTATAAAGCGGACAAAGGATTGTGTAGATTGGCAAATCTTTGTCATCAAGCCCTTCGATTTCGCTCAGAGTTGGGCTTATTTCGGGAGGAAAGTGCAGACTTTTCATAAGAACGTAGAAGCTGAAAAGCGTATCTGCGAAGTAGATAGCCGTAAGTACGGCAATAAAGGCAATTGCCGTCGCTAGTGGATAGACAGCAATTCCTAGTGCAAGAAATGAAAGAATCAGGAAACCCACTGCTTTTTGCCAAAGAGTAAAGGTTATAAGGGCTGAGTGTTTATGTGGTAGATTGGTGTGAGTTGTAAAACGACGTTTTTTATAGGCAATGCCTGCACCTACAGGTAAAGAATGGTCCTGGCCCAAGGGGTGTGTTGTGTAGACTTTTCTTCTCTTGAGTCTATGTTTAACTGAAGTGGCAACTATTTCTGCCGTTGTTTTAACGAAATTGACCTTGGAGCGGCCATTTACCCTATCTTTAAATTCAATATCTGTCTGGCCAATTTCATAGCCGAGCTCGAGAGCGGTTTTTAGAAGAGGTACATCAATGGCCCAAGGTTTAACGTCACCCGCATCTATTTGCTCGATGATTTCTCTGTGGAAGACTTTGAGGCCAGATTGTGCGTCACAATTCAGGCCCATGAGCATTTTTCCGAATACAAATGAGTTTATTTTTGAACTAAATTTCCTAAGAATTGAGGTTTTGTGGCTTATACGGTTGGCGACAGCGACGCCTTTTTGCTTTGCAATTTCAAATAGTTTTGGAAGCGCTTCGGGTGGATATTGCAGATCTCCATCGATCATTGCAACGTAGTTAGCCTTCCCTAGTTTTGCGCCTTCAAGAATGGCATAGGCTTTACCAGGTTTTCCTTGTTTTTTGTGAAGTGTTATGGGGTATTTGTTTGTGAGACTTAATACTCTGTTCGCAGTCTCGTCAGTGGAGTAATCGTCCACAAAAATCATGTGATAAATAATGTTAGAGTCTGCCATCGCAGCATGAATACGTCGTGCTAATTCTGCGACATTTTCGGCTTCATTTTTAACTGGAATAATAATGTCTAAATTGTTGAGCATAAATATTTGACAAAAATAAACCAAGAGTTATTCACTTCTTGGTCATAAAAAACCCGATAACTATCGGGTGAAGTAGTATACTAGAGGATAGTAATTAATGCAAGCTAAGCTTCTGAAGTATCTCCCTTGTTGAGCTAAACTTTAAACCCAGGTCTTTCTCAGTACGTTTGACTGACAAACCGCCGTATTTTGGGTATCGGTAGTTCGGGCTTTTCGTGGTTTTGAGAAATTCTTCTAAAGTTATTTCTTCTAGACCTGAGGTATCTTTATACAACAATTTTATAAGCTCAAATATAAGTCGATAAGGGGTTGTTATATCTGGCGAACTTGCATGGTAGATGCCGTAAGCTCGTTTCTGAATGATTCTGTCTAAAACTACTGCAATTTCATCAATGAAGCTTATTGAAATCTGTTGATCTGTAAATAGTGGATAAATATTGCCCTCTTTATAGCGTTTAAGGGGGCTTCTAAGGTAGTCCAGCTTTTCGGGATAATTGGACCTCACGGGATAAATAAGTCTCAAAATTGTCATTTTGTCGCCTAATGCTTTTTGAACTGCCTTTTCCCCTTCAGCCTTTGAGTGGCCATACCAGGTTAGTTTTGAAATGTCATTCTCCAAAGGGTGGTTTTCATTATATGGCCCTGGGTCACTCTCAGATCCCGAGAAGACCATGTCAGTTGAAATATGAATAAAATGAATATCCTCACCTTTGGTTGCTTTTAGCAGGTTTTCTGTACCGATTACGTTTACCTTCCAACAAAGCCCTTGTTTGTTTCCGCGCTCTACTTCAGCAGCATTGACGTTTGTGAAAGCTGCGAAATGAATAATTACGTCAATTTTACGGGCCTCAGTGAAGTTTTTAACAAGGTCCAGGTTTGTAATATCAAACTCTTTTTCGTCTGGGAGAAGGAGGTTGTATGACTTTTTATATAACTCAACAAAACGAGACCCCACAAGTCCTCTGGAACCTGTTACTAGAACGGTTTGCTTGTGGTTTTTATTTGTACTTGTCAGGGAATAAATCTCTAATTCTTGGGTTATTTTTGTCTCTTTCTGAAATTATTGGATTTTTGACCGGCCAGTCAATGTTTAGATCCGGATCGTCCCATGCAATTGCCTTGGTGTCTGAGCCGTCGTAGATGGCGTCTACCAAGTAGATGTAGTGTACGTCTACACCGCCCAAGACACAGATTGAATTGGCGAAGCCTTTGGGAACAAACAATGCTTTATGTTCGATACTTGTGTCGAAAATGAAGTTTTCCACTTTGGCAAAGGTTTCTGACTCTGGCCTAATATCCACAAGTGCAGCGAAAATTTTTCCTGTTACTGGATAGACTAATTTGTTCCAATTTTCGGCGTGTAAGCCCCTTATTACACCTGGCTTTGAGACGGAATGATTAGCTTGGACAGGATTAAATTCAAAACCTATTGCTTTTTCCAATTCATCCTTTTGATATAGTTCACGGAATAGACCACGCTCGTCTGGGAAGGTTTTTCGTTCAATTAGGTATAAACCTGGAAGAGTAGTTTTTAAAAGAGATTTCGAAGGATCTGTCATTTGTTGTTTTTGGAGTAGAATGTTTCGGCTTTCTTTTTAAGTGGTCGCCACCACCACTGATTATTTATATACCAATCAACAGTACTCGCCAGCCAATCTTCGAAATTATGTTCTGGCTTCCAGTCTAATTCTTTGTTTATTTTACCCCAGTCCACCGCGTATCGTCTGTCATGGCCCGGGCGATCTTTGACGAACTGTAAACTAGACACGTCTTTTTTAAATATTTTAAGGAGAGCCTTGGCGATTTCTAGGTTGTTAACATCTTTTGTCAGACCACCCACTAAATATGTCTCTCCAATTCTTCCTTTTTTTACAACTTTATCGATTGCCTTGACATGGTCATCTACATATAGCCAGTCACGCACGTATTTTCCATCACCATAGATTGGCAGGGACTTCCCGTCAATAAGATTTGTGATCATTCTAGGAAGAAATTTTTCAGGGTCCTGATATGGACCAAAATTGTTGCTGCAGTTTGTTATTGAGTAGGACAGGTTGTAAGTTTCACCGTAAGCACGGACTAAATGGTCAGAGGCGGCTTTACTTGCTGAGTAGGGGGAGCGAGGGTTATATGCCGTATTTTCGTCGAATTTTATTCTGGAATCGAGAGGGAGAGAACCGAAAACTTCATCGGTTGAAACATGGTGGAAGTGCCCTATTTTGTTTTTAAGCGCAGCATCCAGAAGAATTTGGGTGCCAATAATATTTGTCTTTATAAAAACTTGAGGGCCAGAAATGGATCTATCGACATGGCTTTCTGCTGCGAAATGAACAATCGTGTCGATATTTTGAGTGATTTTATTCACTAAATCGGCGTTTGTTATATCTCCTTTAGCGAGTTTGTAGTTGGGATTCCCTTGGAAGTCTTTGGTGGAGCTTAAATGGCCGGCGTAAGTTAATTTATCAAGATTTATAATTTTGTCTTTGGGGTGACTCGTCAGCCAATAGCGGATGAAGGTACTTCCTATGAACCCACAACCACCAGTAACCAATAGTTTCATTCGAGATTTTTTAGATAAGTTCCGTAGCCACTTTTAACTAAATCTTCAGCTAGTTTGTGAAGCTCGAGTTTTGTAATATACCCTTGCCTGTAAGCCGTCTCTTCAATACATCCAATTTTCATGCCCTGTCTCTCTTCAACCACTTGAACAAATTGACTTGCTTGCATCATCGAATCAAAAGTGCCGGTATCAAGCCATGCTGTCCCCCGATCTAAAAGACATACTCTAAGTTTGCCTTTTTTAAGATAGGCGTCGAGCACTGATGTGATTTCAAGCTCTCCCCTGGCACTTGGTTTGACACTTTTGGCAATTTCAATAACTTCATTGTCAAAAAAATATAGGCCTGAATTTGCATAATTCGACTTTGGTTTTTTTGGCTTCTCCTCGATTGAAGTTACTTTCATATTTTTATCGAAACCATAAATACCATAGCGAGCAGGATTTGTAACCTTTGCAGCAAAGCCAAGTCCTCCATCAATGTCTAGGTTATTTTTAAGCTGTTCGTCGATTTGGGAGCCGTAAAAGATGTTATCCCCCAATATCATTGCAACTTTATCACTTCCAATAAACTCTTCTCCTACAATAAAGGCGTCTGCCAAACCGCGTGGTTTTTCTTGAATTTTGTAACTAAATTGACAGCCCAATTGCGAACCATCACCGAGAAGTTCAATAAATTTTGGAAGGTCTTTTTCTGTGGAGATAATTAAAATATCTCTAATTCCAGCCTGCATTAACGTCGAGAGGGGGTAATAAACCATTGGCTTATCGAAGATAGGCATCAGCTGCTTGCTGACGGCTTTGGTGAGTGGGTAGAGCCGCGTGCCTGAGCCTCCAGCAAGAATGATCCCTTTCATCACTCGATTCTAGCGCTAACTTACTCGAATGACAAACTATTGTATAGGACGTATACCTTTCGTACTTTACTCAGATATTTGCATATATTCACTTGGTGGTTTCATTTGTAGTGATTGGTGAGGTCTTTGGGTATTGTACTAAATCAATTATTTAGTTAGTTTCTGGTTGAATGCTTTTTCTTGTATGTCAAGTTCGTGCATGTAAAGAAACTCTTCTTTGTCAAGTATCCCTTTTAGTACACACTCTTTATAAACGAATTCTTGTCTGAACTGAGCTGGTGGTATTTTTAAGGTTGTATGGATTCTTTTGTTGTTGTAATAGTTAATAACTTGGGTTAATCTCCAGTACTTGAAGTATTTGTTGCCTCAAAAGCTCGTCCTTCTTTTAATTTTGTCAGAATTTAGATAAATGCCTTTTCTGGAATAACCAAACAAGGTTGATAGCAAAGATTTGGAGAGCCCTGCTACTTTAGCCTGAACTGCCTCAACGAGATATCTTTTTTTTGAGTTCTCAATCTCAAATGTCAAAACACCAATTATTTCTTTCAACTGCTGGTTCTCCTTTTTAAGCCTCAAGTGCTCCATCCAGCTCACTTGGTTAGTAACTCTGCCCTTAAGCCAATTATAAATTGCCTTGTCACTCACCCCATACTGGCCTGCTACTACAGAAACTGCTTCACCAGCCTTAACCTTAGACATGATTTCCTCTGCACATAGATACACCTCCACTCAGTCCCATTATAGAAACTGTGTGTAGTTTAAGGGGTACTTGTCATTGCTCCATCAAAAATAACTGCATTTACTATTACTGAATGTAGTTTTGAATTGATTGTGTCTGACATGTTGTTTATTTAGAGTAAAGTGAATTCTCGGGAATCACTAAATTTTTGTCATCAAATCTATTTGCCATTTTTGTACCTTCGACTTTACTATCACTTGAATATACCCCATATTTCCATTCATCGTAAGGACGTTTTGGTTTTGAATTCATTTGCTCAATAACAACTTTCAAAACTTCAGTCCCCCAGAAAACCACTCCTTTATCATTGATTTTAGTTATACGAAGTTTTATTGGTATTGGAGCGTTGTTTATCAATTCTAAAGTCAATTTAATTGGCTTTTTTATACCGCACCCCGCATTTATCATTCCTAAGGCAGCTTGAGATATACCAATCCTTGCTATAGAGCTTGAATTAAGAAGCTTAATTACGTAATCAGCACCGGCGCCAAAATACTCAAAGGTCTCACCCAATGTAAATTCCCCTGGCTTTATTATATATTCATCTTCAACTTTAAACTCTTGGTAAAAATCGTCTGGAACCTTTTCTAAAGGATCAAAAAAACCATTACCTTTTACGTATCTAGGGGATATCTTTTTGAATTTATTTCCTAAATGGCAATGATAGCAATTTGGTCCCTGAAATACATCGAAGTAGGGATCAATAACAATCTCTCCTTCAGCTACGAGATCTTTTACTTGGTGATCTGAAAATATGCTCATCTTCTTTCCTTTCCTCGAATAAACAATTCTCTTCTTGTTTCGTCTGAGAACGCTGAAAGATAAGCACCTTCAATGCTTCTTGTCAACTCATCCATCGTACTATCATTTTTAATTCTGATAACCCTTATACCAAACTCGGACTCCAATTTATCGACCCTTTCGTGCAACTGAACTATTTCTTGATCAATTACAGAACGATCTGTGCTACGCTGTCTGGTGTCGTCGCTATTTCTAATCTCGATCAATCTTTCAGAATCTATTTCAACAAAAAGATAAGCATCAAAATACTTTATATCTGTTTCGGTAAGGTAAAAATGACCATCAATAACCAGATTCGGGGTTGATTGATAATATGATTCAAACGCATGGAGCCTTAATTCATTTTTTGTACTTTCTGGAAGCTGCTCTAAATCATCTCTCGTTGAAACGCCTGAAGCCCTCATCATGATCTCAGAACCAGTAAGGCATGAAATACCTAATTCCTGCGCAACCGTCTTACAGGCTACCGTTTTACCACTTCCACTAGGACCACCTACATATACTCTTGCCATATTATTTTTCTTTAGTAAGGTATTGGGCAAGATTATTCCAATGTTCTGTATTCCATACTTTCACTCTCTCTTCATCAGGCAAACTGGCTAAAGTCGCTTTAAATCCATCTGGAATAAACATTTCATCTATTCCCCAACCATTTTCTCCGAAAGCTTTCTCATGAATATTCCCTTTGGTCTCTGCTATAAAACTAATCGGTTCTTTGCCTGGACTACAATATGCTACAACGTCTATAAATTTTGCGCTTCTATTTCTCTCCCCTTCAAGGAGTTTCAAAATCTTTTCTGGAGATAACCACTCGTTAATAAACTTGGAGAAAGGTCCAGGAAACCCATTTAATGCTTCTATTTCAAATCCGACATCAACTTTTATAACTGATTTATTCAATTTATCTGATGCATACTTAGCCGAATATTCAGCCACTTTTCGTATATTTTTATCTTGGATTTCAGGTGTGTCGATTTTCTCTTGTAAAACCTTAATACCAAATTTATCCAATGCCGCTTGTGCAGATTGAACTTTTTTTTGATTTCCTGTAATAAACGTAATCGTCATCATAAATTTATTTTTGGTATTCTATTGGATCTTTAACTCCTACCTCATTAAACGCTTTCAATCTATCAACACATTCACCGCAGTCTCTATCAGCTACTTCACAGTCATTAATGCAGGTTCTTGTGTACTGCAAAGGTAACTTCTTAGAAACAGCCCATTTAATATTATCTGCCTTAAACAAAGGGCGCCCTTTTAATGTAGGCTCCGTAAATGGAGAAGCTATTTGCCAATTCCAATCATTTTGATCTGTGCATACTAATATAGTAGTGGTTCTATAAGCTTGAATACTTGAGTGAGGCAGGAAATCATTACCTACATTAGCAGCTAAAACTGTCCTTATATTAAGACCTTTATTGTCATTAAGCCAGGCTGCGTATTGTACCCCAATAGACTGTAGAACCGCATTTCTCATAGCATGGCCAGTTTTCTTTAGCCTCATGTCAGATAGACATGACTTTAAGTCCGTAGGTGGTACTTCTATTTCTATTTTTTTTGGCTCCAAAAAATTGCCTTTAAATCTTTCTTTATAATCACCTGCAACTAAATCAAAGGCTTTTTCTTCATATTTAGTAGCCCTAGCGTGTCTACGTATAAACAGAGGGTGAATAATAGAACCCCACTCTTCAATAACCTTAGCAGCCCCAATTGTTGAATCAAGTCCTCCTGACATAACAAACACAACATGCTCATTTTTTGGTTCTTTAAACAAATACTCTCTGTGAGACAAAATAATAGCATTTAATGCATTAATTGTCTGATCTTTTTTATTCTCTGTGTTCATAAATTTTCAGATACCAACTTTTTAATATTATCCCAATCTGCTTCATAAGCATGTAGGGAAACAATCAATATATTCAAATCGCCTAGTTCCACTTTTACCTCTTTTGAAATCATTTTTCCTATCTCCCCGAGAGAAATAATATCTGCATACATCTTTTTACCAACATCCTGACTTCTAAAGAATGCTGTGAGCATAAGCTTCCTTTCTCTTATTTTAAAATCAATAGCAACGATACAGGGCACATGATGCCCATCTCCTTTTGGATCCATAAGAGTGATCGTCGCAGACTTACTTTCAGGATTTTTGCTTAGTTTTTCAATTACCTTTTTAATTTGATTTATGCCATCAAAGGAAAAGAAACGTTGTCCATAGCTATATCCCCAATCTAAAACTTGTTTGGTTTTCAAAAAATTATCTTTCATCCATACGATCATCTTCTCGTCTGCGTATTTCTCAAGAATATCATCAGAACCCATTGAGTCCCGGACAGTAACCATGACATTTAGAATCTCCTTTAAATTTTGTTCACCATCTTTTACTGGCTTTCCACTTTTTAAAACTTCGCTAGCAGCTTTAAGCCAAGCTTCTCCTGGTGTTTTTGTTGTTATTTGTTTCATGGACTTTAATTTAATTGATCTCCTTTAAGGTTTCAACCAGCTTATTGTTAAGTTCTGGCTTATTGATTGAAATTCTGACAAACTTTTGACCACTCACTCCCAATGCTTCCCGCCAATCGCTGACAACAAAACCTTTAATATAAAGCTCGTCAAATAAATCTTTATTTTTATGTCTTAAAAATATAAAGTTTGTTTTAGACGCAACAACTTCAAAATTGCTCAAATTATTAATATGCTCAATTAACTTTTCTTTTTCTTTAGAAATTCTGTTTAGAGCAGCTCTAGTGCTTGTCAAAGACTCCGGAGAAAGAGCGGAAACTGCATAATCATGTGCATACGAAGACAAATTATACATAGTCCTGAAATTTTCAAATTGAGAAATAATCTCAGAATCCGCAACAACATACCCAACTCTTACCCCGGCCAAACCAAAAGCTTTAGAAAATGATCTGATAACAATTAAGTTGGGAAATTTATTAATTAGACTTACAGCTGAATCTTTATTATCAAGGCTAAAATACTCTTGGTAAACCTCATTTATTATCACAAGAGACTTAGGAACACTTCTTGCAATCTTTTCTATGACACCTAAATTAATAGTTTGCCCTGTAGGATTATTTGGAGTACAAATCCATACTAATTTTGTTGAATCTTTGCTTACAATCTCTATGAGTTTTGAGGCATTTGATTCTTCAAGCTTAAAATTTGTTTCTTGATTTAGCTTAAAGGAAACCACTTTTGCTCCTGCCTTTATATTGGTAGTTATTAATCTCTCAAAAGTCGGAACTATAACCATGACTCTTTGTTTTGGATTTAAGTATAAACGCGGAATTATTTCTATAATTTCATCCGCTCCAGCAAAAACTGATATGTTCTCGGGTTTTATCCCCAAAAAAATAGCTAAAACTTTCTTTAATTGAGAAGAGTTTCTATCTGGAAGTTGAGCGATCTTATTTTTTGACCATAAACCTTCCGCAAGATCAAACCTCTTCTTCCCATCTTTGGAGACAGACAAATGTCTATATTTGTTCTTATATTTGAAATAGTCCTTAGCTAAATTGCTCAAAATTTGGTTTTTCATAATACTTTGTAGAATCTTTGAAACCCAACTTGATAAATGCTGAGTTCCTTCTAAAACAAGACTTACACTTACCACAGGCCATGTGGTTGGTTTTATCACTAGCATCATTACATGAGATCGTTCTTCCTATAGGAATGTCCTTTTCAATCGCCCATTTTATTTCCTCTGATTTTCCAAAATGCTCTTTTGTCAAGAAAGTATCTATATTAGGAGAAGATATCTGCCAATCCCAGTCCCCCATGTTTACACAAGTATTAATTGTATTAACTCTTAATCCCTCTAAAGTACTATGAGGAAAGTAATCTTCTGGAACAATGGCACAATAAATTGTTTTTACTTCAGTATTTAATTTCTGAGAAACAGCCACAGCATATTCGACTGCTAATAAATGCATAATTGGATCTCTCATTGGATGGCCTTTTATTTTCGTATAAGGTAACAGGTCGCTCTTGAACTCCTTTGGCGGTACGTTAACTGAAATCTTTTCTGGTGCGTGAAATTTATCTTTACCATATCTTTTCTGAAAATATTTGGTAAAGAAATCAACAGAAATATCTTCTGCGACAGAATTTGTTTGGCCTCTGTGGATATGTAGAGGAAAAAGTTCAAGGTCGAAATCCTCAATTAGTTTTGCAGAGGTGGCAATGGAATCTAATCCTCCGGAAATAATCATCACAACTTTTTTATTTTCTGGAAACTTACTAATATAACCTCTTTTTTGGTCGAGAAATTTTTCAAATGTCGTCAATTTTTTAGTCATGTATATATTTTTTCCTTTAAATCTTTAAAGGCATTGAGTCTATGAATGTTACCGAGACCCAATTCAAATGAGAGTTCTGACAAAGGTCTATCATAACCATCTGGGATAAAAATACTATTGAGAGGGGCATCGGGATTGAAAATATTAGATATCTTCTTCGTAAGTCTTCCTTTTGATACACCTTTTGCAATTACTTCTTCATTTTCATCCTTATAACAAAGCATGGTTAAAAAATAGGCACTCTGACCTTCGTCATATAGCTTGATTATTCCCTCCAGACCCAACAAAGAATTTACATGCTTGGTTAAAGTTCCAGGAAATCCAGGATAAAGGTCTATGTAAAATGATGTGTCGTCAACAATAACAGCAGTTTTAGCTAGGGTATGTGCTTGTTTTACTTTATGAGTTACAATTTCTTCCTGACTATGAGATTGGATTTCTAACAATTCAAGCTTTCGTGCAATAACTTCAAGTTCATCGGATGATAGAAATTTCTGAGCATCTTTTAGCTTAGATTCGTTACCAGTCACAAAAGTAATCGTTTTCATTTTATTTAGTTGCGCCATTGCGCAAAAGGATATTCACTAGATTACTCCTGTTGTAAAAAGCTGTCAAGCTCTTGAAGATGAGGCTATTCCTTTTCCGTGTAGTTGGGATCTGCTTTGATTAAATCAACAACTTTTTCTCTTAAAAATTCGGATTTGGACACTTCGAGTCTCTTAGCCCCTTTGTCAATATATTCTTCAATTTCCGGAGTAATTATAAAATTAAATTTAATAAGCTTTTCTGATGGTAGATCTTTAAAAAACTTTCTAATAACGCTATTTAAGCTTTTATTGTTATAACTTTCCACCCTTAAGAGTGAAGAGTTGGTTGCGTCAATAATCTGGGGTGGACTTTTTCTACCAAATTCTTCCGAATATAAACAAAGTGTCGGAACTTTTTTTGAGAGCGCATAAGCTATCTGATATCCAACACTAGAGCTTGGGATAGAGACATCAGCTATCAAACAAGACGTTTTTTCTATTGCCTTTATGCCTTCATCTTTAATATCAGGGATGGCCTTTAGATCATTTTTCCCTTGCTTAGCTTTCCTTATAATCCTTCCTAACCAGTCTGCCGGAATCTCATGTCCCAGTCGAAGAACTTCCTCGCGGATATGTGAGTAAGATTCAATGTATTCCTCCAAGTCTGCTGAAGAACACGATATATAAATATTCATGATCGTAACCTAATTTTAACATTAAATTTCAACTATGCAGATTTATTGAGTTTGGTAATAGGTTTCTATATTCTCAGACAACAAATCGTAGCTACTTAGGGTTTTGTAAATGTCTACCAAATTCTTCGCTAAAAGTTCCTTTTTTGATATACTAAGCCTGCCTGGCATACTTATCCTGAAAATACTTAATCTTTCCCTTTCCAACATGATCGTATTCCAAGCGCATTGCTTTGATAAACTCCACAAGCTTTGAACTCAAGGTCATTTGCCTTGTATTGTGTGGTCTGGTAGAGGCAGGAGTGAATGAAGATGATTTCTTCCCTCCCTCTTCAAACTTTTTCTCCCAGGTGTAAATTGTTGTTCTTGGGAGGCCAAGGGCATCCACAGATGACTTGATTCCATGTTTGTAGCAGTGGTCCAAGACATGCAACCTAAACCTAACAGGATCAGAAAACTCCGGGGAGATTATCTTCATGAGGGTATTGTAATTACCCCGGCCGGCTCAAATAAGGAAAATGTATCTAGTTCTGTCAGTCTGGTGGTTCATCTAGCGATATCATTTGTCCGAAATGTATCACGTCCTAAACAACTATGTGTGGCGATCTGCAACTGAACTTGCGGCCCAGGAGCCTGGTTTTGTGCGTGGCGTGTAGCCGTTACCTATAACCATGCCTGTTACTTCCTTAATCATGTCACGGGTTTCGCCTAGTGGGCCGACGTCGATATGAATTTCGAGATCATATCTAACTGGAGAGATGGCTTCTCTGATGCTTGGGACTAACAATTCGGCGACTTCGAGTGACTTTGTGGTTTCTGTATAAATTTTTTCCCTTAATACTGATGGCGTTTTTTCCTTTTTTTTGTGCCAGAAATACCTTGCTCCTCTGCCTGTTCTATATATAACAATTGCTGTCACGTAATCACAGTGAGGCGTGCCATTAAGGCGCCTTACTTGTGAATCTGTTCCAATAACTAGCCTGTAGCGTGAGCTTTGATCGGATTCAACAAACTTTCTAATCTCCTCGATCATTCTTTTAGGAGTAAGAACACCACAACTTGGACTTATAAAAGAAGTTTTACCGTTTTTAGCCATCAAGCAGAATTATACATCGACCTTTTTCAGGAGAGGACTGAGGTGAGGATGACCATTCCAAGGAGTGACACTCCTAGGTATTCTAAAATAATTCTTACCCCCAAGTCATGGTGAATTTTGTGATGAATAATTCCCCAGGTAAAGTAGGCAACTGTTGTTGCAGCAATTATGGAGCTTTGGAAAGCTGGATCATAATCAAAATAAATTATTCCAATCCCGCCGAAAATTAAGATTCCATAAAGTGGTAAATAATGCGACATATGGTGGCTTATTTTTTTTACAGGCATTGCATTAAAGGATTGATCCGCTTTGAGCTAAGAGGATTAATATTATAATCATTGACAGGAATGAAATATGGGCAAGTGGCTTGGATGTTTTTCTTACGACTTTTCTTTGCGAAATAATAATAATATCTATTATTAGCACTATACCCAGAATCGCTACGATAGCTAAGGAAGTAGTACGTAACAGTGTAAATGGTGACACTGAGATTCCTTTTTCAACGCTACCCCCTTGCGGAGGTACGGCAAATTGATCACTTTCGCCTGCTTCGACTGTGACTTGAGGTGTTTTGGTAGCATTCACTGTGTCTTGCCCTTCTTCTATGTTTGCTGAGGCCACTGAAATTGCTGGAATTGTGCCCTGTGCTTTCGTTCCAAATAGTTGGATAATTATTGTCGTATCTACTCCGTTTAGGTCTCCTTCAACTACTGCAATGCCGATTTCGTTGTATTTTCCAGAGAGCATGTTGTCGCGATGGGTCGGTGAAGCCATCCAAGCTTCGATTGCCGCGCTTTCATTACTGAAATCTCTGGCCAAGTTTTCTCCAGCATAGCGGTAGTCATAACCAACATTTTCAAAAAAATACCATGGTTCTGTACCGTCAGGAGCAACATGTGCCCAGTAGTTGTGTTCTAACATATGCAAACCTTTTTCTCGGGCTGCTGCTTCGAGCGATGGACTAACTGTTAGCTCGCTTAGACCGTTATTAATGCGCTTTTGGTTTGTTATTTCTACAACTTTTGCTGTCGAGATATTTGCTGCGTAGCCTAAAACATTAAGTTCTTGGATTTGCGAGGATGACAGACTTAGCTTAAAAACTAATAGAAGCATCGCGAGAGTTAATAAATATTCAGCATGTAGGAGTTTTGCCTTGAAATTATTAGAACGACGAGGTATCAAAATGTGGGCAAGAGTAAAAAGTAGAGTCATTATTGATTGGCAGCTTGTAGATATGCTCTAATTTTTTCTACTATTTGACCAGGAGTAAGAGAGGCTTTCAAGAGATATTCTTTTGCACCAAGCTCAAGTGCTTTCCTGGCCTCCTCTTGCTGAGAGAGGTTTGTTAAAACTAGAACTGGTATAGCTTTAATCCAGTCGTCGTGACCCAACTCCCTTAAAAAATCAAGGCCAGACATTTTTGGCATCATGATATCTAAGACGATCGCATCAGGTTTACATGAAGCTGCCGTACTTAAACCACTTAGACCATCCATTGCACAATAAACCTCGAAACCTTCTGCCTCAAATTTTGTTTTATACATATTGATGAGAAGTTGGTCGTCTTCCACAAGAAGAATTTTATGTTTGTCCATAGTAATGACATGATCATATTATCACTCCTTAAGGGGCAACTCAAACCAGAAATTACTTCCTTTTTTCCTTTCTGAAACAACCCCCAGTTTTCCATTAAACTTCCCGATTAGAAGTTTGCAAATATATAGTCCCAAGCCTGTTCCCATGATTTTGCCGGTGTTACTTTCTGACCTATAGAATTTATTAAAAAGTTTTTCTTGTTCAACCTTACTTAATCCAGCGCCCGTATCTATTGTTTCA
>CAYHMW010000015.1:0-27592 GCA_964357925.1 uncultured Gammaproteobacteria bacterium | reverse complement strand
GCTGGGATTACAGCTTTTTTAATCTTCATGGAAGCATTATTTTATAACTTTCAGCCACAGATTGCTAATTTGACGCAAACTTAGATATAATCCCTGTATGAGCGTCGATGAGCATCATGATCATGCACATGAGTTTCGGTGTCCAAACGATGGACTCCTTGATCGGGATGATGTTATTTTCCTTTGCAACACTTGTGAAGGAACTGAAGTAAAGCAAATTGAAGGTATGTATATGTGTACAACTTGCTTTACTTCGGTTCATCCTTTTCAATGCAGGATTTGTGACTCGAAAGAAGTTGCGCTAAGTGCTCCACTTCATGAGGATCAGGCTGCGTAATACTTCCCTGCTATTTCTTGCACTAGACCTTTGAGGGACATCATTGAAAGTATTGACGAGAGTGCAACTACATTGATGCCAGTATCGATAGACAATTCATCTATTGAGAGTTCCCCCTTTGAAAGTGATTCGTATATTTTTGCTTCGTCTCCTGACAATTCTGGTTTTGTTGATTTTTTAAGCCTCTCTGATTTGACTCCTAAGATGTCTCCCGGACCCGTGACTAGTGTTGCCCCCTCTTTGATTAGCCAATTAGTTCCCTTGCTTGTGGGAGAGGTTATTGGCCCTGGGACTGCAAAAACTTTTTTGCCAAACTCTTTGCCATAGTTGGCGGTTATCAGTGAGCCGCTTTTTTCTCCTGCTTCTATAACCAGGACTCCAAGAGTTGAAAGTCCTGCCACTATGCGATTTCTTTGTGGGAATGCCCAGAGCTTTGTTTTTGCTTCGGGTTCGTATTCTGAAATTATTACTCCATTTTGTTGTAGTATTTTTGTATACAATTTATCGTTTTCTGGCGGATAAAACTGATTAAGCCCACTGGCTAAAACCGCCACCGTTACCCCACCTTCTGCCACTGTTGCTTCGTGTGCGAGAGTATCAACCCCATACATAAAGCCTGAGACTATTACCACCTTTTCGACAACAAGGGCAGGTATGAATTTGTCGATTACTGCTCGGCCATAGCGAGAGACGTTTCTGCTACCAACCACGGCTAGAGACTTTTGAGACAAGCACTTTAGATTACCGCGGCAGTAAAGAGCTTTTGGAGGAGACTTAATTGACTTTAATGACTCTGGGTAGTTTTTATCGTCTAAAGTAATTTTATCGATCTTGTAATCGGACCATTTCATATGCTCAGCTTTCGATGCTTTCGTAGTGATTTAGCCTTTCTACTTCTTTATTTTCATCGAGGACTATGCAGACTGCATCTATTTGATGATGAGGAAATATACCTGCAATTTTTCTGTTTTTGAGAATAAAAAGTTCTGCTGTACTTCTTATTTGAAAAAGCTTTCTTTTATTAATCATTTCTTCTGGAGTGCCAAAGTCTTCACCAATTTTAAGTTTTACTTCTACAAAATGGAGAGTGCTGCCCTTGGTGGCTATGATGTCTATTTCGCCAAAACGATTGTGGAAGTTTTTCTCAACAATTTGAAAACCATTTCTAATGAGATGAGATTCTGCAATATCTTCTCCCCTTTTACCTTTTTGGTAGTTTTGTTGTTTCATTAACTCTCTACCCTGACTCTGTATTGCAATACTTCTGCGATGTGGTTTTGTGTAATGCTTTTTGCTCCTTCCAGGTCTGTGACTGTTTGGGCGACTTTTATTAATCTAAAGTAAGTGCGGGCTGAAAGATTATAAGCATTAACGGCTTGCTTCAAAATTGCCATCGCCTCTTTTTCGATTCTCACAAATTCTTTTACGTGCTTGTTTCGCATTGCTGCGTTTGTGTGAACTCCAAGCCCTTTGAATCTTTTTTGTTGTCTAAGACGCGCTGATAGTACTCTCTCGCGGATAACTTTAGAGCTTTCAGGCCTTTTAATTTTACTTGGATCATCTGGAATTAGCTTGTCGATATCGACAGTTGGGACTTGGATATGAAGATCGATTCTGTCCATTAGCGGGCCACTGAGCTTCCCGTGATAGCGCATAATCATTCTTGCACTGCATTTACATTCTTTTTTGGGATCACCTAGATAGCCGCAAGGGCAGGGGTTCGCAGCTGCCACCAGCATAAACTGCGCGGGGAATTCTGAGGAGCCGGCGGCGCGGGTAACTACCACTTTGCCATCCTCAAGCGGCTGCCTTAAGGCCTCAAGGGTGCTGCGACTGAACTCCGGGAATTCGTCCAGAAATAAAACGCCATTGTGGGCAAGGCTAATTTCACCTGGATGTGGGTTACTTCCGCCTCCGATTAGACCAATGCGGCTCGTTGTGTGGTGGCTTACACGAAATGGCCTTGTGTAAATTAGTGAACCACCTGGAGGAATGTTGCCGGTCAAGGAATAAACTTTTGTTACTTCGAGGCTTTCTTCTTCGGAGAGGGGTGGCAAAATTCCCGATAGAGCTCGCGCAAGCATGGTTTTGCCGGAACCCGGTGGGCCCTGCATAAAGATGTTGTGACCACCTGCTGCTGCAATTTCGAGGGCTCTTTTCGCAAATTCCTGTCCTACGATCTCTGCAAAATCAAAATCAATGGTGTTGTTGGCTTCTGTTTGTTTTTCTGTCTTTGGCTTAAGTGGGACAATTAATTCATCAACTCCATTGAGATGATTAACAAGATCTAAAATATTATTGACAGGATAGACATTTAGGGATTTTATGACGGCGGCTTCGTTGGCTGATTCTGCCGGCACAAAAAGATTTTTAATGTGATATTTCTTGGCTGCGAGTGCTAAAAGAAATACGCCTTTGGTATGGCGTAGACTGCCGTCGAGAGACAGCTCGCCATAGAAGAAGGATTTGCTATCAGGAAGTGGTGCGATTTCAAGAGCGTTTAGAATTCCAATTGCTATTGGAAGATCATAATTGCTGCCCTCTTTTGGAATGTCAGCAGGCGCGAGATTTACAATGATTTTGGCTTGTGGAAAATCGATGCCACTATTAACGAGCGCTGTTTTGACGCGTTCTTTGGCTTCGTCGATGGCTTTACTTGGAAGACCGATTATATTAAAACCGGGAAAGCCTTTTTTGCTGACACTTACTTCTACTTCGATGGGGATGGTATCCAGACCTGCGTTGGCAGCAGAGAGGATTTTGGTGAGCATAATTTAGGATAGCAAAGTCTAATAGAATATTTGATGTGAAACTGGCTGTTGGGCAAAAAAATAGCCCTCTGTCGAGGGCTATGTGCTTACTGTTTGCTAATATGAGATTTGCTGAATTTCTTCGCTTTGTGGGTTCACCCAAAAACTAAAGGATGTCCTTTCTCCTCTCGCAGAGTGGAGAGACACGCCAACATAGAGCTTGCCACCCACTTCTTTGTACATGTAGTGCAAACTCCCAATGCTTTGATTAAGTGTGTCTGTGTCTGCATTGGCATTTATCCACTGCAAGACCATATTCAGTGCCTTTTTTAAGCAGGATTCGGTGATCATCTTAACCTTCCTTTCTTAAACATGAAATGTGCTGGCTGCTATTATAATCTTACCAGGCGTGGCTTTCCACTTGGTTGGTTTTGTTACCGTAATTTCCGGTTTTTGCGTGCTACTATTGTAGAGTCATGAGATTAGCTGTGGTTATTGGAACTGGACGAATAAACAACATGAGTGCTGTGGTGGCGAAATATATTGCTCGTGTTCTTGAAAGCAAAAGTGTAGAGGTAATTTTGGTTGATCCTAAGGATCACCTAACTTCCCCAATTACTGTACGGGTCGGCAAAGAAACGGATGGACCAAGTCGCTGGCAGGATATCGCAAAAAGCGTTGATGGCTTTGTTGTTGTGTTGCCTGAATATAACAGGTCATATCCTGGGGAGCTAAAACTTTTGATCGACCAGCTTTATACAGAATATAAACATAAGCCTTTTTATCCAGTTGGAGTTTCTGACGGGTCTACTGGTGGAGCAAGAGCTGTTGAGGCATTTCTTCATGTAATAGTTGGTGTGGAAGGAATACCGATAAAGTCAAAGTTGTTTTTCCCGATGGTCGATCAAATGTTTGACAAGGACGGGAGTATTAAAGACAAGAGTTATGATGAGAAGGTTTTGCGGATCGTTGATGCCATGACTCCTTTAATTTGACATTCGTTTAACCCTCTGTATATACTACCCCGTCCTTGAAAATTTCAAGGATTTACTGCTTTTTTGAGCTCACATCGAACTCAAACAACCCCTGCCCACATTATGAAACGGTTCTTGACCAGTTCGCCCAATTGGCATCGACCTGATCTAATAAAATTGATCAACAGGTGGATTTCTTCGCGTTCTGGAAACCCAATATCGCGTGTTTTGAGGCCTCTGTTTGAGCACAAGCGTATGAAGAGCTTTTTGGGCTCAAATATTGCCATACTTGTACTCGCAGCTTCATTTATTCCTGCAACGAGCTCAGATTACCTGAGTGATTTTGAGGCTACCGACAATACCTTTTTGACTCAGGAGATTACCTTGGCTACTGAGAAGGGCGTCCAATACCCTCTTGAGCTCATCCAGATCAACCAGGGTTATCGGGTATTTCATCCTGGAGTTGACTTCGAGGGCATTACAGGTGACCCTGTGGTACCTATTATGGCTGGAGTTGTGGATAGTGTTCAGTATTCGAAATATGCCTATGGGAATGCGGTGATTGTTAAGCATGGAGCCGGTATGAGCTCCCTATATGCTCATTTATCTAAAATAAATGTTAAACCCGAACAAATAGTTGATACCCATAGTGTTATTGGGTTAGTGGGATCAACGGGGTATAGTTCTGGGGACCATTTGCATCTAGAAGTTCGTAGTAATGGCTATCCTATTAATCCTTTTGCCGTTCTTCCAAGGATATAAACGTTATTTGGTGCCGACTGTTATTACGATATCGAACTTCTCTGTCGAGTTTAAATTGTCGCCGATTTTAACTGAATACTTCTCTGACAAGACCTTTTTGAGTATGTCGATTACTGCGTTTGGAACTGATTTTTTGACTTCTATGACTGTGTCTGTAAAATCAAAACTATCGGCATTCCCAGTGTCTACTACTTTGAAATCTTCTTTCTCAATTAAGGTTTTTGCCTCTGTAGCTACTCCAATTTTTCCACTGCCATTAAGAATACTAATCTTATAGTCCTCAACATCTATGTCTTCTAGTGAAACTTTGGGAGTGGGAGATGGTGTTTGGGTTGGCTTTGGAGTTGACTCTGTTTCTATTATGTCTAACTCTTCTTGAACTTGACTCGTGATCCCTGTGTAGTAAACATAGACACCGCCTGAAACTATAGCAACAACTACAGCAGTTAAGACTGCAACAAGGACAATAAGCTTGACACTTACACCCTCAGCGTTACCGGTTTGCCTCTTTGGAACTTCAACTGTGGATTCTACTTGTGCCGGTGGAGTAACGAGCACTTGATCCTTGAGTTCTTGGAATTCAGCTATTGTTTCCTTGGCTTTTTCTTCGACTGATTCGAATTTGGCTTCAGTTACCTCTTGGTCTTTTACTTCTTCGACAACAGCCCTTACTCGACGAGGTTCCTTTTTTGGAGTCATGCGTTTATTTTACACGGAAGTCGGAATCCTAAGCAAGGCTAAATAATCACAAGATTATTGTTACATATCCATGCCGGGCATGCCGCCGCCTGGCATTGCTGGAGCTTGGTTCTTTTCAGGAATATCGGTCACCAAGGCTTCAGTTGTAATCACCATCATGGCAACTGAGGCTGCGTTTTGTAGAGCAGACTTTGTTACTTTAAGAGGATCCAGAAGTCCAAATTTTGTCATTGAGCCGAATTTCCCTGTTAATACATTGTAGCCATAGTCGGAATCTTTGCTTTCTTCAATTTTCCTTAATACATAACCATCTTCTTCTCCTGCGTTTTTTGCAAGATAACGGGTTGGAGCATCCAGAGCATCGTATACAATATCAATGCCAACTTGTTCGTCTTTGGTTTCGCCTTTGATGGCCTTTAGACCCTTTAGGACACCCCTTGCTTTAAGAAGTGCTACTCCACCACCCGGAAGAATACCCTCTTCAACGGCAGCTTTTGTTGCACCGACTGCGTCTTTGACTCGTTCCTTCTTCTCATTCATTTCAATTTCGGTAGCTGCTCCTACATTGATTACTGCTACTCCGCCTGCGAGTTTGGCGTGGCGCTCCTCGAGTTTTTCTTTATCAAAGTCTGAGTCGCTAGCTTCGATTTGTCTTCTAATGGACTCTACTCTGGACTTAATGTCTGATTTTTTGCCTTGCCCACCGATTATTCTGGTATTATCTTTGTCTGCCCAAACCGTGTCGGCACGGCCTAAGTCTGTCACTTCAATGCTCTCAAAAGTTCGCCCAGTGTCTTCTGAGATAACAGTACCACCTGTTAGGACTGCAATGTCATCAAGCATTTCTTTTCTTCTGTCACCAAAGCCTGGAGCTTTGATCGCAAGAATATTGAAAGCGCCTCTTAACTTATTAACAACGAGGGTGGCGAGGGCTTCGCCTTCGATGTCATCGGCAATAATAACAAGATTTTTACTGACTTTGACGAATTTTTCTAGAAAAGGAAGAAGGTCCTGGATTGAGCTTACTTTTTTGTCTGTTAGGAGGATGTATGAACCTTCCAATTCTGCCTCCATGCGCTCTGTATTTGTGACGAAATAGGCTGAGGCATAACCCCTGTCAAACTCCATACCCTCTTTATATTCGATCTCAAGGTCAAGACCTTTGCCTTCTTCAACTGTAATTACTGAATCGCGGCCGATTTTCTCAAGTGCTTCTGCTATCCTTGTGCCAATTTCGACGTTACCTGCGCTGACTGTTGCGACTTGGGCGATTTCTTCTTGGGTTTTAATTGGCTTACTTATATTTTTAAGCTCAGCGATAACTTCGGCAACTGCTCTCTCCATTCCTCTTTTGACGATCATGGGATTGGCACCGGCTGTGATATTTTTCATTCCAGCATGGGACATTACTTGTGCAAGAAGAGTTGAAGTTGTTGTCCCATCACCTGCGTTGTCGTTGGTTTTGCTGGCGGCCTCTTTTACAAGCTGGGCGCCCATATTCTCGAATGGATCGGCAAGTTCGATTTCTTTGGCTACTGTTACTCCGTCGTGGACAATATTTGGAGCTCCCCACTTTTTATCAAGTGCAACGTTTCGGCCTTTGGGACCCAAGGTTGTGACCACCGCTTTGGCAACGACATCAATGCCCTTTAAGAGGGAAACTCGTGCGTCGTCGCTGAACTTTAGTTGTTTTGCCATATTATTTCTCGATTGCTAAAATATCCTCAAATTTTGAGAACAAGTATTCTTTCCCGTCGATCTTTACTTCACTGCCTCCCCATTTTTTGTAGATGACAACGTCACCGACTTTGACTGGAGATTTTTTCTCAACACCTTTGTCTGTGATTTCTGGGCCACCTATCGCGAGGACCTTGCCCTTTTGTGGTTTTTCTGTGGATGCGCTTTCCGGAAGATAGATGCCAGAGCTTGTTTTGGTTTCTGCCTCAAAAGGCTCTATTAATAGATAACCTGGAGTTGGAATGAGGCTTGTTTTTCCGCCAAGGGCGAACTTCGTTACGTTTGCTTTTGCTGGTCTGCCGCGTTTTGCCATTTATAGTATTGTTTTTGATTTTATTTATTGTGGAGCAGTTGTCAAGAAGCATTTGGCACTGTCGTGTTATCAATGCTAAGTGACGAGTGCTATTGTAGTAAGAATGTTAGGGTGATGTCAAGGGGTGACTCTTCACCTTGACTCCCCTATTTGCATTTAATTCCCTTTTCGTGCTTGCAAAACAACATTTTTCAAAATCGAAATATTATTGATTCAATTTATTTTAATTTGTTTCTAGTTTTCGTGATAGTGGGGGAGAGTGGGGGCGGGGACGATAAGCGACGTTCTACTTCCCTGCTCCAATCCTTAGGATGGAAGAAGGCTTTGTGACGATCTACGACTTCCCTTGTGCGCTTCCTGCTCATGTGTCTAAGCTGAAGCCTGTATGCCAACTCCTCTAACGGCCAAAACACAATTTGTGGATAAGTTGTGGAGTTTTCATGTTTTTTAATATTTTTTAGTTCAACCGCATTCGGCCAGAAACTAATTATCCACGAATTATCCACAATTAGGTGCTCGAACGTATTATTTTTGTTTACAAGCGGGAGGATTTGTGCCAACTCATGAGCTGTATAGATGTTTCTTGCGACGCTCGGTACTGTGAGTGCTGATGTATCAAGCCAAATATTTAAGCACAGGGCATTTGCCACTTCCCTCTCCCCTGCTCGCCTTAGTTTAAAGCCAAGAATATTAAGATAGAAAAAGGTGATGAGGCGAGTTGTCCAAAGGGTGCCTGCTTTTGTAATAATCATTAGATCGATGTCACTCCCCTTTCCAGCATTTTTCATTGCCAATGAACCAGTAACTCCTACAAACTCTATTGTTGGAATGAATTTGAGAAAATTTGCAGCTTTTTTGGCGGTGGCGAGCTTAGGGGCGGAGTGCTTTTCGTTTTGAAGGCGACTTGTAATCGACTTTTTATTTAATGCATAAAACTTTTCAGATTTCACTAGACCCACCCTACCACCCGGAAGATGATCTGAAAAGTTCATTGAGTCCATAGCTTTGCGGCCGGGGGACCATTTGTGAAGCTCTGCTTTGGTTAGGGGGTAGTTCCAGATGTTGTGGTAGAGAAGGCTACTTTTTAACTGTGATGCCATACTGCTTCATGACTTGGGCAACACCTTTGTCAAGATTGTTTGACGCTCGATTGATATCACCACCGCGAACCATCTCAGTTACTGCATCGTTAAAGTAAGTTGATAGTTGGGAATTGATACCTGTTTCACCATCGAAGGTTTTACTCGCCAAATACCAGCTTTGGGCCGTGGGAGCAAGTTCCAGGAATGGACCCACCATTGGGTCGCTTAAGAGCAATTCTCGCATATCAACCCTCGAGTATGGCTCACCAAAGGCACGGGTTTTACTGGCATTTGCATACAACTTTTCGAGAGATTCTTTGCTGCTCATAAACTTTAAAAAGTCCCAGGCTTGAGCTTGACCTTGGCTTTTATTACTGACTCCTTCAAACCAATAGGAAGCATACATAATATCGGGCTCTTTTTCCTCTTTCAGGATTTGGGGCATTGGCAGGATCCTAAAATCTAGATTGGGATTCAATTTTTGAATGTCAAAAACACGCCAGGAAGGGCCGAAGTATATGGCGACATTGCCACCTGCGAATGCAATAGTAGAAGGCGGTAGGCTTTCGTCCCACACTTTACCTACTCTACCTAGATCAGTATAAAAAGTAAGTGCTCCTTGTGCTCGATCTTCTCTTTGGAGAGCCAGATCTGCGCCATTTTGAAGGTAAATTAATGCCACTATATCTTCCCAATGATCTATGTTTGTGCTAAAACCAACTGCTGCTCCTGCCTGTTCAATTTCACCCGCTTTATTGGTTATTGTGAGGGCTTTGGCAGTTACTTTAAATTCATCCCATGTTTTTGGTGGGGTAAGCGCAAATGTTGTAAAGAGCTCTTCATTAATAAACATTGCCATGCCGTCAAACTCCAGAGGGATACCAACTATGCCAGTACTGATTGTGAGATCTTTGCCAGCAACAGGGTAAAAGGTGGATCCAAATTCTTGCGCTGACATAATGCTTGCCGGAAGAGGAGTTAGGGAGCGAGCAAACATTGGCACCCAAGTGTTGTGGAGCCTGAAGATGTCGGGACCTGTACCACTGGCAAGGGCACTTGTAAGACGTTCTCTGTAGTCTTCTTTACTTTGAACTGTGTATTTTATTTTGGTTTTTGGATGACTTTCTTCGTATTCTTTAATTATGGGCTCGATAATAGATGTGTCCTCCCATAATCCCCACCAGACAAGTTCAACTTCGTCTTTTTGCTCGACCGCTTTGTTTCTACTCAGGAAAAAGCTAACTGCAAGAAGGATTACGATGACTATCGCCAGGAACCCTCCTGCTATTGCTAATATCTTTTTCATGCTTTTTGGACTTCCCTCGCCAACTGTCGGAGGTAGAACGGGTGATTGAGGGGCAACGACAGGTGGAATGGCGCCTGTTTGCGGTGTTGGATTTGATGAATTTAAGTCAGGCGGAAGCATGTCTTCATGTTATCATACAAAGCAGGATAATTCCCTTCAAGTATGTCTAAAAAAAAGGAAACATTGCAAGGTTTGCATATTAAAGTTATTTACATCAAGCTCTTAACAGTCTTTGTAATTCCACCTTTAGTGGCGGTAGTATTTTTAATATATTTTGGAGGCAGGATTTACCCTGGTATCAGGGTGGACGGGGTGGCTGTTGGGGGAATGAGTATTACTGACGCCACCACCAGACTCTCACAAAATGTGATTGTGCCATCAAAGATACAGGTGAATGTAGCTAATTCTCGAGGAGACGTTGAGACTTATGAGATTTTGACTGCCGACATTGGACTTGTCTACCAGCATGAACAATCGGCATTTAGCGCATTTTCTCTTGGGCGCAGGAATGATATATGGACAAATATTAAGACAATTGTCATGGCGGCGATTAATGGCGCAAATGTTGACCTTCAGTATGGTCTCGATCATGAAAAGTTAAGCGAAAATGTTTATCTGATATCTGGAGTTGTCGAAAATAAGCCAGAGTATCCGCGCATTGATTGGGTGAATGATTCCCCCCAGGTTTTTGAAGGTAAGCCGGGAGTGGCGCTTTCGTCTGCGACTCTTTATAAGCTTATTGCTGAGCGAATTCAAAACGGCGAGCTTTCTCGGGATCTCTCGGTAAGTGTTCAAACAGTTGACCCCAGGCTTACTTTGGCCCAAATTAATGATGCGAGGACTCGGGCTTCCAAACTCAAGGGTCGTAGACTTGTTGTCCGGTATGATGAGCGAGAGTTTGAGGCAGCTAATAGCCTCCTGTTTTCATTTATCAATCCTGTCTCTCTGTATAACGATAATGAAGTATTAAAGTTTGCAACATTTGTATCGAGGGAGCTGGATCGTGAGCCTCAAAATCCTGTGTTTGTCTTTACTGGCGGGCGCGTCTCTGAATTTGAGCCAGCCCTAAAGGGACTTCGTGTAAACACAGATGAGCTTACGAGCCAGATTTATTTCAAACTTCTGGAGCTTGAAAGCGGAGATGTTGCTACCCTTGAACTTCTGGTCAAACCTGAGGAAACTCCACCACCTTTTGATATTTCTGATGTTAATAACCTCGGAATTCATGAACTTATCGGACGAGGAACTTCACGATTTAAGGGTTCAATTGCAAGTCGTATTCATAATATTGCAATTGCTGCTTCAAGACTAGACGGGATGTTGATTTCACCTGGAAAGGAATTTTCTTTCAATCAAGCAGTTGGTGATATTAGTGTTCTTACTGGATATAAACAGGCTTATATAATAGAAAACGGCGCAACGGTCCTTGGAGACGGGGGTGGCGTTTGCCAGGTGTCAACTACCCTTTTTCGGGCGGCACTGGATGCTGGTCTGCCTATTACCAATCGGCGCGCTCATGCATATCGTGTTTCATATTACGAACTTGGTTCGCCACCTGGAATTGATGCAACAATATATTCACCTAGTGTTGACTTTAAATTTAAAAATGACACACCTTCATACATATTGATCCAGGCTAAACCTGACACTAAAAATTTAAGTCTGGCCATTGAGCTTTACGGGACAGACGACGGTCGTGAGTCGAATATAAGCAAGCCTCTTATTAGTAGCGTGACACCGCCTCCGGAGGATCTCTATATAGATGACCCTAACCTTCCGACGGGACAAACTAAACAAACTGATCATTCGGCATGGGGAGCTAAGGTTTCGTTTAACTACAAAGTGACACGTGGTGAGGAGGTTATACAAGAGAAGACTTTTTATTCTAATTATCAAGCGTGGCAGGCTAAGTACTTGCGAGGGACAGGACCGGCGATTTAGGCATGAGAATACTTGGGATAGAAACTAGTTTTGATGAAACAGGAGTTTCCATTGTGGAGGATGGGACAAAAATAATCTCAAATGTGTTGGCTACCAGCCAAAAACTTCATGAAGCGAGTGGTGGAGTGATTCCAGAGAAAGCAGCGAGGGCGCAAGTTAAATTTATGTTGCCTACCTTAGATAAGGCACTTAAAGATGTTGACATAAACAGTGTTGATACGGTTGCCGTGACTTATGGGCCGGGACTTATTGGATCACTTCTTGTTGGCGTTGAGACTGCGAAAGTGCTGGCCTATGTTTGGAAAAAACCACTTGTTCCAGTCAATCATTTGGTTGCCCACCTTTATGCTTGTTGGTTGTCTCAAGATGGCAAACCGCAATTTCCGATTGTTGCGCTTGTGGTGTCGGGTGCGCACACCGACTTGGTCCATATGAAGAATCATGGAGAGATTAAACTTTTAGGGAGCACGCGCGATGATGCAGCTGGCGAGGCTTTCGACAAATGTGCCAGACTTTTGGGACTTCCCTACCCCGGTGGACCCGTTTTGTCAGCTACCGCTGACCAATTTCTAATTTCTAAGCCTGAAAGGCCAAAGATTGATTTATTTCCTCGACCAATGATTAACTCTGATGATTATGATTTTAGTTTTTCGGGACTCAAGACTTCTGTTTTGAACTACACAAAGTTGCATCCTGATTTTGACAAACAATTATTAGCTGCAAATATTCAGGAAGCTATTGTTGACGTATTAATAGAGAAAAGCATAAGGGCAATTCATGAGTACTCCCCTACTTCATTTTTACTATCTGGTGGAGTTGCTGCAAATAGTAGATTAAAGGAAAAATTTATGGAGAGGTTTAAAGAAGAAAAATTGAAGACAAAATTTTTTGCTCCACTCCCCCAGTTTGCTACTGACAATGCTGCTGTGATTGCTTCAGCTGCTTACTTTAATTACAAACCAATAGATTGGAAGAATGTTGTGGTTGATCCAGAGTTGACTATTATTTCATAATTGATCATGAGCGAACTTGAAGGGCAAAGCCCTGAGCAACAAAAAATGATTAGGCCAACATATGAATTGAAAACTTCTAGTATGTTGGGTGCTGGAGGTGAACATGTGCCTCTTTCAGAAGCAACTGTCACAACAATATCTGTTGACGAGGAATTCATAGCAGGTCTCAAAGAGGCAGGAGAAAATGATCTAGCGGAAAGAATAAGGCCAGGAACTTCTACTGAAGCCCAAGTGACAATTCAAGAAAAAGTAGATTTGGGTGAGAATCAAACTTCGTTACATGTTAACCAACTTAACATGGATGATTTAGATTCTGCTGCAGTTGATCGACTGCAGCACGAGTTTTCGTATGACAATCCAGAGCAAGATTACTCAGCAGATCTTGCCCGTGACTACCCATCATTAAGTGGTTTTTTTGAAAAAATAGATCAAGATGAAAGGCTTGCCCAACAGGCCGCAGATTTTACGAGAAGACTGATTGAGTACACTGAAATGACCGGTGACGCAATTGATCTGTCTGGTCGTGGCAATGTTATATTCTACGAAAAGGATGGAAGCCCAAACTATGTCCTACTTGATGCTCTACAAAAAGATCCTACTAACTTCATTCGAGAGCATGATCGTTTTAAGATGTGGCTAGGTGGAGAAACCGAAGGTACAAATATTAATGAAGTGGTCCCACATGATATTCATTATTTGAGGGCAATAAATGCTCTGGCTTATCGAACCGGTGTTAACGAGAGAGTTAGGACAGTTGCCGGCCAGCCAATTGAACCATTTGTGAGTGACGTAGTTGACCACTTAAGATCTACTTTAAAGAAATAATTTGCAGGCCGTGGGTTTAATTGTTTTCATATGAAAAGTGTGGCACCCAATGAAGCTTACTGATTGGCCCCGTTAAAACATACGGGGCCATGTTTAGAAATCATTTTCCTTTTTTGACCTTTTCCTTTTTCCCTTTCGCGAGTCTTTTTCCTGCTCGTTTCGCAGGAAGATCCGGAAGGATTTCGTCAAGAAAACCAAATTCCATGGCTTCTTCCGAATTCAAATCCTGCTCATAGCGTGCAAGTGCATAGAGCTTCTCAAGCGATAACCCTGTGGCGTCGGCAATTTCTTGAGCTATGATCCCGAGTGTTCGTTTTCTGTGGGCAATAGGATCTATAACAGCATTGTCCATAATTGCCGCGAGATCTCCATTTTTCATTTCCAAGGAACCCCAGTGGAACTGGATTGTTGATGATCGAAAGGCAAGCCTATTTGTGCAATGCTGCAATAAGCGAAGCCCATTGGAACGAGCTTTGCCCATCACAAGACCGGTAAAATCAATGTGTGGAAGCGAGTTCATTTTGGCGATGATGGCATTACATGAATCGTTCCAGCCGCCGTTGGTGTCTATGTGAAATGTGATAGTTTTAAAACCACTTTTCAAAGCGAGATCGATGCATTCAACGACAACTTCCGCCATATCAGTGTTAACCTCTCCGATGATCGGTATTATGCCCATATCATCAGCTTGCACTTTGGCATAGGCCATGTATTCTTCGGATTTTTTAATCACCAAGCCCTCCCTCTCTGTAAACTTAATGTGCGGTGCGTGATTATACTATAAGACAAGAGGAGATTCCAACTTTGGAATTGCCTAAAAGGTGTTTATAATTGGGCTCATGGATAAGGCTTACGATCATAAAAGGTACGAGGAGAAGGTTTATAAAAAATGGGAGGAGTCGGGCGCGTTCAAGGCTTCAGGAAAAGGAAAGGATTACACGATATTAATGCCGCCGCCGAATGCCAATGCTTCACTTCATGCCGGGCATGCTATGTATACAGTTGACGACACGGTGCTTCGGTTTAAGCGAATGCAGGGGTATTCTGCAACTTGGATCCCTGGGCTTGACCATGCAGGATTTGAGACACAGTTTGTTTATGAAAAACATTTAGCTAAGCAAGGAAAGTCTAGGTTTGATTTTGACCGGCAATCACTTTATGAAGACATTTTAAGCTTCGTGAAGGAAAATTCTGGGCTTATTGTCTCGCAGATGAAGAAGATGGGTTTTAGTGCAGACTGGAATAAATCTGTTTTTACTCTAGATGAGCACGTCGTTAAAACGGTTTATGAGACGTTTATGAAAATGCACAAAGAGGGGCTTGTGTACCGAGACGAATATATTGTGAATTATTGTACTCATGATGGGACTTCTCTGGCTGAATTGGAGGTTAAATATGTAGAAAGGAAGGATCCACTTTACTATATAAAGTATGGGGCTTTTGTTTTGGCAACTGTGAGGCCAGAGACTAAATTTGGTGATACTGCAGTTGCTGTTAATCCAAAGGATAAAAGATATAAGGAGTGGATTGGTAAGGAAATTGAAGTGGAAGGGCTTCTCGGAAAAATCAAACTAAAAGTAATTGAGGATCCGCATGTTGATCCAAAATTTGGCACTGGTGTTGTAAAAGTGACTCCTGGACATGATCCGAATGATTTTGAAATGGGCAAGCGGCACAATCTGGAAGTTAAATGTGTTATTGATGTACGCGGGAAGTTAAACCATTTCGCGGGACCGTATGAAGGCATGAAGGTTATGGCGGCGCGCGAGCAAGTTGCAAAGGATTTGGAGGCGAGGGGCTTAATGGAGAAAGTTGACCGCGAGTATGTGCACTCTGTGGCTACTTGCTATAAGTGTGGGCGAGATCTCGAGCCTATGGTTGTGCCTAATTGGTTTATAAATGTTGATTCCCTTAAGAAACCAGTAATTAATGCGATCAAGAAAAATGAGACGACTTTCACACCTAAGCGACACAAAAAGCAGATCCTCGACTGGCTAGCCGTTATGCATGATTGGCCAATTAGTCGGCAAATTGTTTGGGGCATTAGGATACCTGTGTGGTATCCAATTGGTAAGGCTGCAATAACGGTTTCGTTTATTTCAAAATCTGGAGAGCGGGAGCATGGAAACGTGCATGAATTGCTGAAAAAGTATGATTTAAGTGAAATAAAAGCGGGATTGCAGAGCTTGGTGGCATCTGTTGGAACACCCTTCGTTGTATCTGTCGACAGCCCTGGGGAGGATTATTTGCCTGAGACTGATACCTTTGATACTTGGTTTAGCAGTGGCCAATGGCCGATTGTGACCAACCCTCCTGCCTACCCCACTGATTTTATGGGAACTTACTCTGACATTTTGAAGTTTTGGGTAAGCCGCATGATGATGTTTGGGATATATCTTAAAAATGACGTGCCCTTCCGTGACGTTTATCTTTGGAGCATGGTGGCTGATAAGAATGGTCTTAAAATGAGTAAGTCTAAGGGTAATGTTGTTGATCCAATGGAACTCGTCGAAAAGTACGGTGCAGATGCCCTTCGCATGAGCTTGATGTTTGGAGTAGCTTCTGGCTCGAAAATTATATTTTCTGAAGATAAAGTGCGAGGTATGAGGAACTTTGCAAATAAGGTGTGGAATATTGCCCGTTTTGTTGCACAAGACAGGAAGATACAAGATACAAATAACAAGATACAAATAAATAACGATGATGATAGGTGGATATTGGAGGAGCTAGAGAAAACTACCAAGACTGTGACGCGGGCGCTTGAGAGATATAGATTTAACACAGCAAGCGAGTATTTATATGAGTTTATTTGGCATAAGTTTGCTGATGTTTATATAGAAAAAATAAAGTCTCGTAAAGCTGATGCGCAGCCAACACTTGAACTTGTACTCGAACAGTCACTGAAGCTTCTGCATCCTTTTATGCCTTTTGTGACAGAGGCTATTTGGGAAGAAATTGGGATGACAAAACAGCAGGGATTATTAATAAGAAGTGCTTGGCCACTTCAGGAAGTAAAGAACACAAAGTAGACGGCTCCAACTACTATTGCTACTAGAAGAAAAACGATTGCCATTAATATAAGGTTTCCTGAACTGTCCCCACCACTACTTGACGTTGTTGTAACAGGCTCTATTGGGGGAGTTACTGATGTGGGTGGTGCAGCTTGTGGCTGAGGTGATATCGGCGATCCCGAGGAAGTAATGTTGGGCGCCAGGGCGCCTGGCATGGGAGGTTGATCTTCAGTTGGAGACATGCTGGTCATCTGGCCAGGTTCTATTACTGGGGAAAGTTTCATTGTGGGCAGATCATCCATATGAAATCAGGATATCAGAAAGAGTGTCATGGAAACAAGTTTTTTACGATTCTGCTTTTATCTCTCCCTCAGGACCTGTCTCCTCGACCGGCTTTGCCTCTGCCTCTTCGGCAACAGGCACCTCAACCGGAACTTCTTCTTTTTGAAGAGGCGTGATGATCGCCACTAGTTGTTCTTCGTTGGCTGCAAGAGTCAGTTTTGCTTTGTCGTACTTTAGATCACCTACTGAAATACTTTGGTCGACTTCAACGAGATTTGAAACGTCGACTTCAATATTTTCAGGGAAGTCTGTAGGAAGTGCTTCCACTTCAACTTCGTTGAGTTGCTGGACAAGTATGCCAAGGCCATTTTTCTCAGCTGGAGCAACTCCTACAAGTTCTATTGGTACTGTTGCTGTGATTTTTTCTTTCAAATTTACTTGACGAAAATCGATATGAAGAAAGTCTCCAGTGACAGGATTTAGCTGAAGACCAGAAACAAGAACTGGAATATTGACTGAGTCGAGTGTGAGATCGATAATGCTTGTTTCACCTACTTCTTCGTAGACTTTCGCGAACTCTTTTGAGGCAACCTGAACTGCTTGTGATTTGATTTTTTTACCAAATATGTTGCCAGGTAATAGGCCATCACGGCGCAAATTTTTTACTTTCTTGCCTGTTATTTCTCTTTTGTCGACTTTAAGGTTGTGGGTTGTCATGACTAATTAATAGATTGATAAATAAATCTTGGGAGAGGTGTGTATTATACGTAAAAGTTGCACCTTCGGTCAAGGAGGGAGTCACATCGCTAACATATGTGCCCGCGGGCAGTGAAATATTTAACTCTCCCCCATTAAGGACAATGCCTGGTTGTCTATGCCAAAGGAGTCTAAGCAGGCCGTTTTCATTAAAGTTAACTACACTCTTGTTTTCCCATTTAAACGTAAGCTCTGTTGATTCATTGGCCTTTACTTCAATGTAAACACCGGCTTCGCCACGTTCTTTTTGGATTTTAAAGTCAGGGCGCAAAAAAGCCTTGAGTCCGGGGGCTACTGAGGTGGCAAGATCAAACTTAGAATCCGGAGGGGCAAGCACTCTAATATATGTCTTGTAGTCTTCTGACCCTATGTTTTTAAGAAGAAGAGTAAGAGAATAATTCACTGAAGTTTCCTGGAAATCTACACTCAACTTTCCATATCTTTCAATGTTTGCTCCTGGCAAAATTGTTCCCATGTTTGTCTCGATTATTCCAGTGAGAATAGCCTGACAGTTGCCGTTGCAGCTTGGCGGAAGCAAGCCACCTCCCAAATCAGTGACCCCAAGGACGTTTTGTGTTTTGGTGTCATTTAGAAAAACTAAAATATCACCGCTGGTACCCAAGGAGCCAAGGCTGTTTATTATCGCTAGTTGGACTTCAGGCGCGCTCGAAAGAGCTGCGTTTAAGGCACTTTCGAACAACCTTGCTGTGCCCACTGCACTGGCTTCCAAATAGATGTTCTCAGTGGTGATCCTGTTACTGTCAATGTTTATTGGTCCAACTTTCTCTATAATTATTTTAATCAGCTCGAGGTTCGTGGCAATGACCCCATCAACCTTCAGACCTTTGCCTTTACTAAGAAACCATTCGGCACGCCTCCCGGTTGTTGAAAATTCTGGATCCCAATTGGAATCACTAAAGACCCAAGTGTTAAGGCCTTTGTGGGTGGCAATGGGTTGGGGTGGCTTAATAAAGCCTTTGAGACTATCCTCTATCACCTTTGAATCTTCGACTTTTAGCGACTTAAGTATTCCATTTTCAAAAGTTAGGACTCCATATGCTTCTATTTCTCCACCCGTAGCTGCTGGGCTTAAGTTGTTCTGGAGAAGCAAGAGATAACTGCGCTCCCCATTTAACCCGATTAAGTCGGGTAAGTGTGTGGCTATTGCTATTGCATTCTTAAGCGGGGACTTAATATTGTCTTTGCTCCCACTAAACGAGAAAGATGTATCTAGCTTGTATAAATTTTTCACTAGTATTTGACCAAGGGAAGCAATATCGGCTCCATTTGTGTCTCCGAGGACCTGTGACAGGATTTGTGATTCAGCTCTATTAATTTTTTTTTGCGAATACAGGATCGTCGCTGTCTTGTTTTGTTCTTCTGCAACCTTTCCTACATCTCTATAGAAGGTTTTAAGGGGGCCTTTCGCGTGGGTAACCGCTCCCACAGAGGCAAAATGCGCGACTGATTGTGCAGCCATCAGTGGATATGTATTATCTATCTTTGCACTTAGCCAGAGAAGAGTAGAGCTGAGACCTAAAGCGCTCAACGGAACGATAAAAAGCAAAACAAGTGCCGTGGCAATTTTAAAGGAAAAGCCGAAAGAGGGTTCGAATGAAATTTTGGGGAGATGAAGCTTGTGTCTTGATGCGTTTTGCTGGTTTGTAACGGGCACATTTTTGGGTACTTGAGGCACGTTCGCAATTTCGTTTTTTTGATATTCTGCCTTAAGAGCGTTTAGGGTTTCTGAAAGCCCTTTAATGTTTAAGTTGTCATTGGTTGTTAAACTAAGCGTTAGTGATGGCAGCGCAGAATTGTTATAGAAGGAAGTCTGTGGAGTGCTTAGCGCGAGAACTTCACGAGCAAAATACTTTGAATCCAGTTCCTTGCCAATAACTGCACTTCCCGCCCCCCAAAAACTGAAAGCACTTTTAAGAATATCCGATGCTGCATCTGTTTTGTAAATTGGGAAGATTTTGGCGCTTTCTAAGTTTGCAACAACTAGATTTCCTTGTGCCGCTTCTTGCAATATTTTGCCGGCGATACCACTGGCGACAATATCTTCACCATACACTTCACCAAGAAAAAGTGTAACAATTTGTCGGCCTTTAAAGTGGTCTGGGATACTCATTGGCTTGTCGCCGATGTTGTAAATTAGAATGGTTTTACCAAACCAGCTATCGAGCGATTGAAGGGCGATCTTTATACTATCTTTACCAAAAGCAAAGACATAGCTTGGTGCTTCTGTGTTATCGTCAATAAATCCTTGAGACTTTAGATAACTTTTGAAAAATGTTGCAAACGAGGAGTTCTCAGAAAGCACTTTGGCTGTAGTCATTCATCAATCTTAGCAGCATACACGGTCCATGTGAATTAGAGTAAATTTTTTTTCCGCACGCGTTTGATGACTCTTTGCATGAGCCTTGTTATCGGGCAAAACGCTTGGTGCTACGTGAATATTGAGGCATTGTCACGAACCGTTTTCATCAAGTGCTTCATTGACGAGGGCGTCGGCTGTTTTGTTGCCATCGCGAAGCGTGTGCACAACACTTATTGAAACTCTGGAAAGTTCATTTTTAATTTTTTTAATTTCTTTTGCAAGAGGAACGAGTTGTGGACTTTTGATTTTATAGATACCGTTTAATTGCTTCGTCACGAGTTCTGAATCAAGAATAAAAATTGCTTTCTCGACATTCTTATTTTCTGCATTTTTAGAAAGCCACTTGTGTGCTTCGAGAACACCAGAATACTCTGCAACGTTATTTGTTGTGATTCCGATATAACTCTTATGTTTGTAAACAACGCTGTCTTTCTCGTCGTAAATCACAAAGGCAAAAGCTGATGGGCCAGGATTTCCTCTGCTGCCACCATCGCAAAAAATTGAGAGTGTTTTCTTCTTTTCCATCCACGGCAATTCTACCTTTTGTCTTTTCCTCGCGCTAGTGCGAGGATTACGAAAAACAGAAGTCTGGTTTGTTTGATTGTCAGCCAGTAGTGATCTAGAGTGCCACTCAGGACAATAAACAAGAGCGCGTTTTTTACTTTAGAATCTTTGGTTTTGGCTGCTGAACTTGTAAGCAATATAACAATAATGCAAAGACCCAATAATCCAGTTTCTGATAGCACTAGTAAGTAAATGTTGTGAACTGGCTGTAAAAGCGAATTTAGAGTTTCTACACGCAGTTGAGAAGTATTATTTAGTTTGCCAATTTCATAAATATAAGTTCCCAACCCTGTGCCGTTCACTGGATTTACTGACACTATCTCTCCCGCCCAAGTGGCTAACTGCAGCCTTCTATCTATAGCACTTGAAATACCTAGCGGACCTTTAAGTGGCAAAACAAGAGAAAAGATAGCGACAATGAATATTGTTGCTTTTGAGAATTTGCCACGTAGCAGAAAGACTCCGAGTAGCGCCGAAATTGCATTTCTGGAGAGTGTGGGTAGAAGCCCAATCAAAAACAGAGGCTTGCCAATTAGCAGCGCACTAGCGCCAATAAAGCCGGCGAGGGCGTTTGGGTGTGGGAAAGTGGCATAGGGGCGAAGATAATTAATTCCTCCAAAATTAAACTTTGCAATGCCGGGCGTAAAAACTGAAAGGTCTCGCTCCCCTAGCCAATACAATAGCCCACCAAGACTCCCTTTGTGAATGAATTGCAGAATAGCAAGTGTACTGAGAAAAATCAGCGAAAGCGTAAGTGGTTTTACAATGTGGTCTTTAACTTTCGAGCTATTCTCATAAACGTAATATGCGAGTGAGAAATCCGGAGCCATCTTGAGCCATGCGATTGTTGTAATGGCAATACTCGACGAAAACAGTATATTCGTAGCTACAAATACGAAAGACAATCGCGCAAAAATATCGAAATTAGGCCGTTTTGGCTTTTTTGTAATAAACGAGACAACAAGGAGGCTGATAATAAGAAGGTCGGTGAAATATAAACTTACTGCGAGGTAATCGATCTTAAGTCCAAAAACGTAAGACCAGCTTGGAAAGTAGTGAAATGTAAGTTGTGTGGGTAAAAGTAGGACAAGTAGCTGAAAAAGTCTATGTTCCAGACTCACGAAGCCTTGATAATGAGGTATCTACCCTCCCCTTCTCCTAACGATTCTGTGGCAATGCCTTTTTCGGTTTTGAGGTACATATGAATTGTTCGCCTTTGGCTTGGGTTTAGGTTGTAAAGGTTTTGAGGCTCCCCCGTTGTCCTTGCGCGTTCTGCAGCATGGATTGCAAGCTCTCTGAGGTAGTTATCTTGTTTCTCGCGCCAACCATCAACATCAAGGGTTACCCTCACCCACTCACCAGTTTTTTGCTTTAGAGCCATGGAAAGAAATGACTCGAGCGCATGGAGTGTCGCACCGTGGCTGCCGATAAGAAGGCCTGCCTCTTCTGCCGATTTAATTGCCATTGAGACGCCTTTTTCACCGTTTTCTTCAGTTTGGGTTGTTTCGAAAGTCGCATCGACATTAAGAAGCTTGAAAAGATCTTTGGCGATATCTTCGGAGGTTTTTGCGAGTGATTTAACTTTAGCCATAATCGAGTGTAGTTTATCAGAGAAGTTAGTTTTTGGCTAACTTTTTGAGGGCAATTACCCATGGAGTGGCCCCACCCCAACCGCTGGCTCGATACTGCTTAACTGCTTGGGAGCCAGAAAAAACAAGCCAATAGAGTGCAAGGCCACTGGGGAATTGGAGGCCGAACCATAAGGTAAAGAAGGGAAGCATGTAGATCATGTAGCTTTGGGTAGCTACCATGACGTCGTCGCTTGTTTCGGGTGTCTTTTTGACTAATTTCTTTTCCTCTTCAATGAATGGTTGGGTAATTTTGGCAGAAAGTAGTTGTACGAGCGCTGAGACAATCAGAAGTGCTCCAGGGAGCTTAATTGGTAAGCCTGAAACTGAAAAGGCATCGGGTTTCCCTACGTCTGTGTAAAGAAATTGTGTGTGGACAACTGCGTTGGGCGCAAATTTAAGAGGTTCATATAAATACTTGTTGAGATTATCGGCGATTCCTCCTCCATTAAACACATTCATAAAAAGCCTGAAAAAGGCGATTAGGATTGCAATTTGAAGAAGATAGGGGAGGCAACCTTTACTTGGATTTATACCTTTTTCTTTATAAAAATCTGCTTGGGCTTGGGCATATTTCACTTTGTCGCCCTTATGTTTTTGTTTGAGGCGTTCAAGATCTTTTTGATACTTCCTCATGTGTTTCATTGAATCCATGTAGGGTTTTGTAAGGGGAGTGAGGATCATGACCAGGAAGAGTGAAAAGCCGATAATGGCCAGACCCATATTGCTGCCTAGGAGGCGATAGGAAATCACGAGGCCGTTGGCAAGAGGCTCGGTTAATAGGACTGTGAAAATATTCATGGATTTTTCTTGTGATTATGCTGGGTCGTAACCGGAGCCTCCCCAAGGATGACAGTGAGATAGGCGAATGCCCGTTTTTAGACTACCTTGAATAATACCATATTTCCCAATTGCATCCCGAGCGTATTCTGAGCAGGTTGGAGTGAAGCGACAGCCTTTGCCAAAAAGCACTGAGAGGATTACCGAGAGAGTGTTTTGGTAAAGAAGGATCAGGAGACTAAAAAGGCGCTTCATTTGCCGATTTTGGCTCCTTTAATTGCTTCGCTCACGGCCTGCATAAGGTCTGCTGTGTAGGCTCTCGCACTATCTGTGTGTGCAATAACAACACAATCAAGTCCGGGCTTTATATAAATCATGTTTTGACGGACGCCTTCACCAAGGCCTCTTTTGACCTTATTGCGGATGACTGAGCTTCCTGAAACGTTCTTTGTAACTATAAAGCCTACTCTTGTTGGAAGTTTGTCTTTACGATTGAACACAGACAAGGTGAAGTATTTGAAGTGATGGCTTTTACCACTTTTTTTCAGGCGTTCAAAATCGGCTTTTTTTGTCAGGCGATGTTCGCTTGAAAGCATTTTTACTTTTTCAAACTTTAAATACTAAGGCTCTTTCTACCTTTTCTTCTTCTTTTTTGAAGTACGCTTTTACTTTTACTTCTGAAGCCGTGGGTTCTTTTCCTTTTAAGTTTGCTTGGTTTATATGTTCTTTTTGTTGACATGAAGTGATTTTAACACATTGGAGTTGAAATTTGAAAGATCTTTCGGAAAAACTTGGGGTTGCGAATTGTGGATAACTTCTATAGGATTCGGGTGTGAAACCAAACAAAGAGGAAGTGTGGAATGACGTTCTTTCAGGAATTCGTGTGTCTGTTTCTTCACCGATTTACTCGACTTGGCTTTCTCAAACATTCCTCAACTCGCTTCGCAAGGTTGATGAAAATCGTTATTCAGCCGAAATTGGCTGCAACAGTCTGTTTGTAAAGCAGACAATTGAACTGCGGTACTTTGGTTTAATACAAGACAATCTAATGAAGGCCATTGGTGCACCTTGTGACCTAAGTTTTGTCATAAGCAGCAAACTGCCTGAACAAGCAAACGTGCTTTCTGGTACTCCACTTTTTGAACACAAGGCAAACGAGGAGCTTGTTATGGAGAAGGTTGCGAAGGCCAGGATTCGGCCTGGATTTACATTTGAAAACTTTGCCGTTTCTGGATCAAACCAAATGGCTTGGGCGGCCGCCGAGGCTGTAGCAAGGCAGCCGGGAGTCGCATACAACCCCTTAATTTTATATGGAGGGGTTGGGGTGGGGAAGACACACTTAATGCACGCTGTTGGATACAGGATGCTTCAGGGTGATCTTGAGACTAAAATTCTGACTTGCACCTCTGAAGAATTTGGGAATGACATTATTGAGGGGATTAGAAATAAAACCACGGCAAATTTTCGTGAGAAATACAGGAAGCTGAACGCACTTTTTATTGACGATATCCAATTTATTGCTGGGAAGGATACTATTCAGGAGGAGTTTTTTCATACATTTAATGCCGTTACTTCGGCCGGAGGGCAAGTTATTTTAACTTCTGACAGGCCACCGACTGAGATTCCAAAGCTCGAGGACCGACTAAAAAGTAGATTTGAGGCTGGACTAATCGTCGACATTGCACAGCCTGATTTTGAGCTGCGATGTGCAATTGTTCAGATTAAATCCCAGGAGAAAGGTTTGAGATTAACTGACGAGGAAGTAAAGCTTGTAGCCGGCAATATTGACGGCGCCCGAAAAATTGAGGGGTTTTTAATACGCCTAGGGAGTGAACTTAAAATTAAGCAGACTGAGATAAGTGAGGAGTTTGTGCAGAGACTATTAGGGAAGGGGGGCTTGATTCCAGAGACGCGTGGACCTAAAAAATCTTCTGAGGAAGTAATAAACGTTATATGTGACCACTATACTGTTGGTAAGCGAAATCTACTAGGGACTCGAAGGAGTAGGAGTATTGCAAGGCCAAGGCAAATTCTTATGTACATACTCCGGACTGAGCTACAAATGTCTCTCGAGGAAATTGGGCGGGCCGTTGGTGGGCGGGATCATTCTACTGTAATTCATGGTGTGGATAAGATAACAAAACTCAGTTCATTAGATGTTGATATTCGTGAGGATATCCTCCGGATAAAACATCTCTTGTGGGGATAAGTTGTAGAGAGATGATATCCTTTATCCACTTATCCATGATGAATGAATATTTATCAGCGAAAATATTCACAAAATTGTGGCGTGTTATGCACAATTATTTTAAGGGGAATTTGAGCGGGGGCTTTAACATATCAACATGCTCTACTACTACGACTACTAGTATTTATATATAAATTACCTAAATGGAGTTAATTGTATTAAAAAGTGAATTTTTAAAAGCAATCACTGAAGCATCTCGTTTTGTGTCTACGCGTTCACAACTACCGGTTTTAAATAATATCGTACTTCGTGCGCATGGAGTTTCCTTGGGAATAGAGGCGACGAACCTTGAGATGTCTATCTCTACGAAGGTTGGTGCTAACATAAAAAATGAAGGAGAGATTGCGGTACCTGCCAGAACACTGTGTGAGCTTGTGGGTAGTCTTGACGCTGAAACCTTGCAGTTTTTAACTGAGGGTGAGGTTTTAAAAATTACTACTAGTGGGTTTAGTGGAAGGATTGCTGGGGTTAATGTCTCTGATTTCCCAGAGGTTTTAGGTGAATTACCAGAGGGCTCAGTTTCTATACCTTCGGGGGATTTGTCGCAGATAATTAAACTCTTGGCGTTTAGTGTGTCGACTGACTCGACACGGGTTGTTTTGACGGGGTTATTGATTCAGAACAATAAGGTCGGGACCACTTTTGTTACCACTGATGGATTTCGGCTTTCGAAGTTTGAGAAAGAAAAAATTAATCTTGGTGCTTTCCCTCAAATTATTGTGCCGAAAACAATATTGAGCGAGGTTCTCAAGATTTCAGCTCACAGCGAGGAGGTTCGTTTTAGTTACAGTGAAGCTCAAAATCAGGTGATTTTTGGAATTGGAAACTACACGCTTGCCAGCAGAGTAATTGATGGAGCATTTCCTGACTATAAAAGGATAATTCCTGACTCGAGCTCTACCGAGATTGTGGTTTCTAGGCGGGAGCTTATGAGTGCTGTTAAGACTGCATCTGTGTTTGCCAGGGAATCTGCTAATTCGGTTTCTTTTGTTGCAGCAGGGGATACTTTGAAAATTGCTTCTGAGAGCATACAGGGCAAGCAGGAGATAGTGGTGGATGGTAGGGTGCGGGGGGAAGACCTTGAGATTCTATTTAACTACCGATTTATAGAAGATTTTTTGGGGGCAGCACCTGGGGAGACGATTAAGATAAAACTTGGTACAGCATCAAGCCCGAGTGTGTTTCTGGATGAGAGTGTGCCCAGTTACCTTCATCTTATTATGCCGGTTAGGGGGTAGTTTAGTAATACAAGGAACGGAGGGCTGGGAGATAAAGGCCTACTTCGACAGTTTTATTTATGTTGTTTTCTATGAGTGTGCCTATCCCTTCTAGCAGGAAAACTGGTTGGAGTGTTTCTGCCAAGGGTTGGTCTAGAAGGTTTATGAGTTTTATTTTTGTGATCACTACTTTTGTAAGCGTTTGTTGAAATAGTTCCATACTGGTTTTGCTTACATAACCATCATCAATCAAAAAAACTGATGCCTTATTGATGTTTTCCTTTATTTCCTCAATATTTAAAAGTGGCTGGTTCTCGCTTTCTTTTTGGAACGCAAAGTCCAGATAAGTGTCTGCAGAAAAAATTACACCATCAGTGGTGAGTTTGACTGATGCAATTGTGTTTGTGCTGTTGGTTGTGAGAACTTGGTACTGAGTGTTAGGGCTAATTTTTACGACGACCGTGTCGGCGTTTTCCTTAGAGGTGTTTTGTGGAAAAACATCCACGCCTGCTTGAGCTGTGTTTGTAAGCTGCTTAAAATAGCTAAATGATTCGAACTTTAAAGAATCAGGAGCCATGCCGAAATTTTCTACAAGGAAGTTTCCTGCAAGGCTTTGTAGCTCTGCGTCTGAAAGTGTTTTTTTGAGGTCTCTTTGATTTGGAGGTACGTTGAAAAATTCGATTTTGTTTAGATCTAATCGAAAAACAAGTGATGTTTTATTGTTTGACCAAATTAACGTTTTTCCGTTCCGCACATCGTTTGTTTCAATGGGATTATTAGTGAAGCCCATTTTTGCTGCGATTTTATATGCTTTTTGATTTGTAAGAGGTTCTTTTGATGTGTTTGATAAGAGCGGCGCTTCGTTTGGTATTTCTATCCCTTTTTCTAAATTGAATGTAATGAAAAGTTTGTTATTGACAATGCTTGGAATGTTTGGTGGGGAAGTAGTTTTGGTTGTGGTTTTTGTAGGTAATTTTACTAGATCGG
>CAYHMW010000014.1:0-28503 GCA_964357925.1 uncultured Gammaproteobacteria bacterium | reverse complement strand
TTTATGGCTCTCTTTATACCGACACTAACGCTGGCACAGAGCAAGTTTGGGATTCATATAAATAGTGAGTCGGATTTGCAGGAATCACATAATTTAGTCGGCGAGGGTGGGCATGTTACTTTTGTAATACGCGAAGACGAGCGGGATCTGGAACGGTGGAGTAGAGCGTTTAAGCAAATGGATGATTTAGGTCTAATTCCGGTTGTGCGGATTGCCACTGAGATGAGCGACTACGGTGAATGGAGACAACCCTCATTGGACCAGGCCGGTGTATGGGCGGAATTCTTGGACAAGCTGCCCTGGCAAGACGGATACCGCTATGTGATCTTATTTAATGAGCCAAACCATGCCAAGGAGTGGGGCGGAGATATTGATCCTGCCCATTGCGCCCAGATTTCCAGAGCTTATTGGGAACAGCTTAAGCGCAGATCACCTGCGTTTTTTGTAATGATGGCAGGACTTGATCAGGCAGCTCCAAACGGGCCAGACACAGTGGCGCAAGAGGATTTTATGCATCAGATGAATGAATATGATCCATACATATTCGGGTTGTTTGACGGATGGGCTAGCCACTCATACCCAAACCCTGGCTTTGCTGGGAGTCCAGATGATATTGGAGCCGGCAGTGTTGCGGGCTATAAATGGGAGTTAGAGCTTTTAGCAACAATGGGCTATCAAAATAATCTGCCAGTTTTTATTACTGAGACTGGGTGGTCAAACAAAAATCTTGATGAAACGGAGATTGCAGAGCATTATGAACAAGCCTTCAGGGATGTTTGGATTAAAGATAACCAGGTCAGAGCTGTGACTCCTTTTATCCTTTCGTATATTGGCAGGCCGTTTGATGAATTTTCTTTTAAGAAGCCAGATGGGGAGTATTATGCTTACTATTACGCTCTCAGAGATCTTGCTGAGTTGCATAGTGGTCGAATGCAATATGGTCCTTCGGTTCCAGGTCTCCTGAGTTATGAAAATTAGATCCCCACGCCGTCCACGCAGAGCGGGACAGGCGGGCAGGCAGAATGACAACCAAAATTAAATTTAAACATATAAAGGGTGGGGGCATTGTGGTTGCCTATAAACCCCAGGCGATGACTCCTTATCAGTTGACGCTTCAAATTAAGAATATATTAAAAACTACAGAGCCATTGGGATATGCAGGGAGACTTGACCCAATGGCGGAAGGGTTAATGGTTATTTTGGTTGGGGAGGAAAATAAAAAACGAAAAGAATATGAAAGACTTGGGAAGACTTACATTTTTGAGGTTTTGTTTGGGGTGAGTAGTGATAGTTATGATGTGTTGGGAATTGCGAGGGATGACCCCGCACCAATCGGTGCAGGGCGGGACATACAAATAAAAGTTGTGCGATATTTAAAAGGTTTAATTGGGGAATTTGAGCAAGAGTATCCGCCATATTCTGCAAAACTTCTTCGCGGGAAGCCTTTATTTAAATGGGCGCGTGAGGGGAAGCTTCAAGGTATCAAACTGCCTTCCAAAATTGTTGCAGTGAAGTCGGCGAAATTACTAAATATTACTACTATCTCAGCCGCAGATTTGAAAAGAAATATTATTAAGAGAGTAAAAGCTGTGAAGGGAGAATTTCGACAGGATGAAGTGCTTCAGAGTTGGGATAGTTTTTTTGAAAAAAATAAGCAAAAGGAATTTATTGTTGCAAAAATCAAAATTGATTCATCGAGTGGAGTTTATGTTCGGTCAATCGCTAATGACATTGGGGAAAAATTAGGATGTGGGGCGATAGCTCTTAATATTGTGCGAACAAGAGTAGGGAAGTACTCGATTAGTACTCTAGAAATTTAATTATCTTTGCTTTTGTTTTGATTTCTTCAAGTAGTGGCTGAATCACTTGACTCATTTTTGTCTGCTTCAAGGCATTTCTCGCCTCCTCTTTTTGTTCCTCGGGACTTGCCGTATCGCTCATAAAACTTTTGTTTTCTTCGATATATGAGGCGATTTCTTCATCGGTTATTGTAATTTTGTCCTCGAGCATTTTTTCAACAAGAAGCTGGAGCTCTACCTGGTTTGTAAAATCATTTCTAGTCATACCCTGAAGTTTTAAGAGATCGTCGAGAGATTGGCCACCTGATGTCACGTTTTCTTCAATGGTTGCAATTTGGGCGTCAACATCTTCTTTTGTTAACGAGATTCCCCTGCTTTTAGCTTCTTGTCTAACAAGGACTTGGGTCGTTAGTGATTCGAGAGTATCTGCGCCACCTTGCTTTTCCAATTGTCTAACTACCTCATAACGTGTAATCGGGCGGCCGTTGACGATTGAGACAATAAAGAGCGATCTCACTAAATATAGCCCTCCGGTAATTATCGCGAGGATTATGACAATTTTTAAGTTTTTACTGTTAAGTTCTAATTTGCCTGTTTTCTTTACTTCAACTGGAGATTCTGGAGTTTCAGTTTTTTTCTTTTTAATTACTTTTTTTGTTTTTGTTGCCATGGTGGAAAGTATAACACCCTAGGATGAAAACCAGAAGGGTTTATTTTCCGCCAGAGGCGGACTGCGCTATGCTTGCTTTTTGAAAGCAAGGCAGGCTGAGTTGATGCAATAGCGTTTGCCAGTGGCGCTTGGGCCATCATCGAAAACGTGTCCAAGATGGCTGCCACAACTTGCACACTGGACTTCAACTCTATTCATAAAAAGTGATTTATCTTCTTTTAATTCTACGTTTTCATTATTGGCAATGTCGCTAAAACTTGGCCAACCGGTGTCTGAATCAAATTTGGTGTTACTACTAAAAAGTTCCGCGCCGCAGGCTTTGCAGAGATATGCTCCTTCATCCTTGTTGTGAAGCAATTCACCAGTGCCTGGAGCTTCTGTCCCCTTTTCGCGCAAAATTTTGTATTCCTCAGGAGTCAATTTTTGTCGCCAGTAATCGTCCGGCATGCTCTTAAGATCTGTCATTTTCTTTTACCCCATTGCCACATGGGTTTTTCACCATATATATAACAAACCCACAGTAATATTCCGGTTGAAATAATCATGAAGGGAGTTGCGAAGCTGAAAAATTCCCAGTCTGACTTTACGTATGGGTTGATTAAATATGCATTTAGTACATTGGTTAAAATGAAAGTGGCTGTGATTGCCCAGCCTTGCCAAGTTACTGGGGTCCATCCCCAGCCGTAAAGTTTTCTTTTGAACCAAAAGTTTTTCTTTGGCATATTTATATATGGTATACCCTTTTAACTCAGGTTCACACCTTTGTTAAAGGGTATATATCTCAAAAACATTATTGAAACTTGCAATTAAGTGTTTTTTCGCTATAGCATGGATATTAGGCAGCATGGGAAAGTTCGCTAAATTAACTTTGTCGAAAAAAAGCTATGCACTTCTCAAGCTTTTTTTGAGTCTCTTGGCGCTTCTGGCACTTGGAGTTTTTATTTATGTTCTCTACTTTACTCATGTTGCATCTGAAACTCGCGTCACGATACTTGAACTTAACGCCATAGAGCTTGGGGCAGAAAATGCCTATCTTAAGGAAAAACTTGCTAAAAATATTGTTGAGCTCACGGAGCTTCAAAATGAGGATCAATATAAAGTGAATATCTCGCTTAAAAAGAAGATTTCCGATATTGAGAGAACATATGGGAAGGCGGTCTCTGTATATGAGGAGCTGTTGAAACTTAAGGAGATTGCGAATAATACGAAGGCTTATGATGGGCAGTACACCAAATCGTTAATACATCTTGCTGATCAAAATTACGAGGAGGCTGACAAAACACTGACCGATTTGCGAGCTCAAATCACAACTGAGACACAAAAGGTGGTTTCATCTTTTTCGATTCCTGCTAATGTACCAACCAATAATGCTCCGCCAGATTCTGGATATAGTCGCCAGCAGGTGGCCACCGATGTTGGGACGTTTTTGGTCTCCATGGTGGCGGCTGATATGTCTAGCACTCGCGTTATTGTTGATACTGCGACGAATGGGGACTGCGGAAATGATTGCGCTGTCCTTCCTCTCTCGGATTATGTTTCACGAAATGGTGCTTTTGCAGGAATTAATGGGACGTATTTTTGCCCTGCGGCATATCCGTCATGTGCTGGAAAGACAAATAGCTTTGATCTGCTGGTTCTAAATAAAGATAAGACTTATATAAATTCCGGGAACAATGTTTATAGTACTAACCCTGCTTATATATTTAGCGGTGGATCTGCCCGGTTTGTGGGACAAGTACTTGAGTGGGGGCGGGATACTGGTGTTGATGGCGTGATTTCAAACTTCCCTACTTTGGTGCAGGGAGGGAATGTTGCTTTTTCTGGAGATAGCGATCCTAAAAAAGGTGGTAAAGGTGCAAGGAGTTTTGTGGCCAACAAAGGCAGCAAAGTTTACATTGGGGTGACTTCTAATGTGACTGTTGTTGAGAATGCTCATGTAATGAAGGCCCTCGGCATGGAGAATGCGATGAACCTTGATAGTGGAGGATCGACAGCCCTTTGGAGTGGGGGCTATAAATTTGGACCGGGTAGGAATATTCCTAATGCTCTGCTTTTTGTAAAGAGGTAGACAAAACTTTGAAGAATCCTAGAAGTGCTCCGTCAATAACAATTGGCCAGAGGAGATAGATGTTTGCTTTCTTAATCGCTTCAAATAATGCTTCGTTTTGGATTGTGATTTTTATGCCAAGTAAATAAACCGCTATCACAGCAACTGCAAAAATTAAAAACACTTTCCATGACCCTTTCATGTCCTCGTGACTACTAAACATTGTGTTCCCTATTTCAAAAATAAAATAAGCCATCAGGAAAATTCCTGGCCATGTATCTAAATAATTTTTAGAGTTTACGAAATAGAGACTTCCGATGATTAAAGCAATTCCAGTGATTACTGGGGAGATGCCAATTAAAAATCTTCGAAAAATATCAGACTCGCCTATTTTGGCATGACCAAAAATGATTTGGGTGTAGCCGTTTTCAAGATCTAGGTGTTTGGGAAGAAGACTTATGCCACCTGTGCGAACGAATAATATTTTCGCGAATAAATAGTGGGATAGTTCATGGATGAGTGTACCAGGGAGGAATAAGAAGGCAAATAAATAAGTTGCAATGGTTTTATGTTTGATAAATTTGAAAATGTTTCTTTGGAAGAGGGTTAAGAGATTTCTGGAGAGAAAAAATAAAATGAGGAATTCTGAGAGGAAAATTACGAAAGTGTACATAAGAAGATTATAAAGGAAATTTGTTGTAGGGGGGTGCTCTTTCGAGCACCCCTAGTCTAATATGTAGACTCGCCATTTGGCGGGTGAAAAAAATAAATTCGGGAAAGTCCCACTCCGAATCGGGGATATGGGAAAATAGTGTCTGTGTATTGACGTTATGTGGGTTGAGCCAGTCAACAGACGCGCTTGTAAAAAACCTGCGACACTCGTTCTCAATAACCCTCAAACGGGCTCGCCCCGTGCCTATTGAGGCACTCAGACTAACCACTCAGACTAACGCCCTTGGGTTTGAAAATGTCGCGCTAGCTGGGTACAAACATGTTGTACCCAAGTAGCGCGACATTTTGATTTGATTAAGGATTAAGGTGCAAAGGAAAACTGTAAATGAGTTTATCAGAATACCAGAATTTGTCAATAGTTAAATGCTATGGGTCTTTGACTTCGCTCAGGCTAAAGCTTTTTCGAGGTTAGGAATGATTTGTTTTTTTCTTGAAACAACACCTGGAAGATCAAGTATACCTTTCTCAAACTTCTTGTCGAATGCTTGCTCTGCAACCTCTTCTTCTTCTGTAGTGGGAACTATTAATGTCGCCTTGTTCTCGATTATGTCGACAATAAAGAAAAAGGCCAAGTCGAGTTTTTCCTCTGATTTCAGTTTGCTCATTTCAGAAATTAGGTCATTTTTAAGTCTCATTGCGTTTTCTGGCTTTGTGGTTTCAAGGGTTGAGACACGGGCTTTTTTGGTGCCAAGGTTAAATATCTTACTATCTGTCAACAAAATATCCTTTACACTCATGCCGGTAAGGTCACTTTTAGCAGCAAACATTTCGCTGACAAAATCTTCTATTTCAATTCCTGAAATTTTCGAGAGCTCTTGGGCTGCTTCTTCATCCTCCCGGGTTGTGGTTGGACTTGCAAATTTGAGAGTGTCGCTTAAGATTGCGGCCAATAAAAGACCTGCAATATGTTTTGGTGTTTTTGCACCGTTATTCTTAATTTTTTGCCAGACTATTGTGGCCGTGCATGCCAATGGTTTCATTGTTACAGAAATAGGTGAATTAGTAGTTAAGCCTGCAAGTTTATGGTGATCGATAATTTCAACAATTTCTGCTTCTCCGAGCGTTTCAGGAAGTTCTTCGGGATTATTGGTATCTATTATGATAACTTTGTCGCCAGAGGATAATTTTTTGAGAATCTCTGGAGTTTCAATGTCAAGGTGTTTGAGGACAAATTTAGCTTCACGATTGGGTTCCCCAAGTACAAAAGCTTCTGAGCTTTCACCGAGAACATCCGTCAAAAACCAAGAATATACAATTGGAGTACAAGTGGAATCAGTATCAGGAGATTTATGGCCAAAAATTTTGAGCATTGCCGCGTTATTCTACAACAAACTCGTTTGACTGCCTAGTTTTGGTCTTTAGCATAAAACTTGCTATAATTTGGCTCTCCGTCTTTTTGTTTGGGCGGGTTTTTTGTGAATTCTCATATGAATATTCGAAATGTTGCTGTTATTGCCCACGTCGATCATGGTAAAACTACCCTGGTCGATGCTTTGCTGAAACAAACTCATGTATTTCGCGAAAACCAGGAGGAAATGCAGCAGGAGCGAATCCTTGATAGCAATGATCAAGAGCGAGAGCGAGGGATTACAATTACTGCGAAAAACTGCGCGATCGAGTACCAAGGCACGAAGATCAATATTATAGATACTCCTGGGCATGCTGATTTTTCAGGCGAGGTCGAGCGAACTTTGGGTATGGCTGATGGGGCACTTCTAATCATTGATGCTCAGGAAGGGCCAATGCCTCAGACTCGTTTCGTGCTTCGAAAGGCTTTCGAGATAGGCTTGAAAATAATTGTCGTTATCAACAAAATCGACAAGCCTTATGCTCGTGTACCTCATGTTATCCAAAAAACCGAAGGATTATTTCTGGAACTTGCTAATAGCGAAAAACAGCTTGAGTTTCCAATATTGTATGCAATTGCCAGAAAAGGCAGGGTGTATAAAGAACTTCCTTCTGACCTTGAGGCTCCCTCTGATGTTACCCCCCTACTTGAAACGATCATTAAAGAAGTGCCTGCTCCTCTCCAAAATAGTGAGGGTCGCTTTAGCATGGTTGTTTCTTCGTTTGATTACGACTCGCATTTGGGCAAGATTTTAATCGGCAAAGTTCATAGTGGGGCAATAAAACAAGGTGACAAGATTGTGATTGCTCCAAATACTTTGAAGGTTTATAAAGCAGAAAAAGTTTTTGTGAATCAGGGCCTCGGACGCGTCGAGGCTGAAAGTGTTTCCTCGGGAGATATTGTGGCAATTTCTGGAGTCGCTGACGCCCGAATTGGAGATACTATCGCTGATCCTAACGATCCCACTCCACTTCCTACCATTGTTATTGGTGAGCCTACAATTCATATCACGATTGGGGCTAATACTTCCCCACTGTCCGGGCAGGAGGGTGAATTTACGACTAGCCGCCAGCTTGAGGAACGATTGAATAAAGAGCTCGAGCGGAACTTGAGCCTTCGCATGAGTAAACTCCCTAGTGGAAAATTTAAGGTTTCTGGTCGGGGAGAACTACATTTGGCGGTGTTTCTTGAAACGTTGCGACGTGATGGCTATGAACTGGAGGTAGAAAAGCCGGAGGTCATTATTAAGGAGATTGATGGGGTCAAGAAAGAACCCGTGGAGGAGCTATCCATTATTGTTCCTTCTGAGCATGTGGGAGCCATAAATCAAGAACTTGGGCGGCGTTATGCAGCGCTCATTCAAACAGAGCCAATTAATGAGCGAGAGGTTGAGTTTATTTATCACATTCCAACACGAGCTTTGATGGGGCTTCGAAGTTTACTTATGACTGCTACTAAGGGAACTGCGGTTGTGAGTTCGCAATTTTTGTCTTATGAACCCACCGGCAAGCCGATTCCAAAAACTAGGTCTGGAGTTCTAATTGCTGCGGAATCTGGACCAGCTTTAAGCTATGGATTGCAGGCAGCGCAGGGGCGTGGGATTACATTTATAGATGCTGGAACTTTGGTTTATGAGGGGATGATTATCGGGAAAAATGCAAAAAGTGAGGATATTTCGATTAATGTATGTAAGGGTAAAAAATTAACTAACATGAGATCTAGTTCTTCTGATGGGATAATTCGTTTGGCACCACCTGTTACTTTGAGCCTCGAGAAATGTTTGGATTTTCTGGAAAATGATGAGCTTTTGGAGATTACACCAGTATCTCTGAGGCTCCGAAAAAAGTTTTTGACTGAGTTGGATAGGAAGAGGGAGAGTAGAAAGCAGGGTTAATCTCCAGAGTCTAATTCCAACGATTTTATTTCGGGGAGTTGCTTGCCGACCAAGCTTTGGAGATCACCATACATGCCATGAGTGTGATCTAGAACACTCCTGATAGTTTTTTCTTGTCTTGCCCACTTGGTACTAAACCAGCGTTTCTCCCGCTCTAGTTCTTCTTGCTGGCTAGTAAATGCTTCAACAATTCCCTCGACTCTGTGACGAAATTCTGTGCTTGTAATATAGCTATACAAAATCTCCATTTTTTCGCTTTTGCCGTCTACGGCTCCGCGCTCGAAGTTAATGCGCACAAGATCAAATCGAAGTGCGAGGGCAAGAGGGATGGCCATTTTTCGAGTTGTTATCCAAACGCCGTCCATGAATATGAAGGTTTCAGTGCCATCAGGAGGATTTGTGGCTACAAGAACCGCGAGATCAGCGTGGGCTGCCCTTTGATCTTCTTTAAGTTTCCCTATCCATCCCCCACTCCACGTCGCGTTTTTGCTTTCCCATAAAATTGTCCCACACTTTTGGCCTCTTTTATCGACAACTGTTTGGAGCACATCGGCACCTCTAACTCCTTTTTTGACTTCGCTAATTTGATCTGTTGGGAATTCTTTTTTGAGAAGTTCTTCGAGTTCCAATTCCAAAACTTCACCTTGGGTTTGTTGGGAGCCTTGCTCGATGCGAGTTTTCATTTCTTCAATTTGTTTCAGTGCGTCTCGCAGTTTTTTGTCTTTTTCTTGATCTTTTAATTCGTGTTCCTCAAGAGCTTTTTTGCGAGATTCTAACCTGATTTTTTCTTCTTCTCCGGCCAGATACTTTTTCATTTCAAGATCTCGCTCTTCGTCTTTTCTCCTTAATTTTCTAATCTCATCGTTTAAGTGTGAGAGTTCAAAAAGCAGCTTTTTGTTGCGAGACTTTTCTTCCTCGAAATCTTTTGCGAGGCCCTGTGTGGCAAGGAGTGCTGCCTCAACTTTTGCCTTTTCTAAGTCTTTCTTGAAGGTTTCTCCTTGAGTTTTTACCAGTTCTTCCCTGATTTGATGGGTTAATACTTCATCAACTGAGACTGGCTTACCACAATGGGGACACTTAACCGTTTGCATGGAGCTAGTTTAACCGATTAACTTAGTCAACAAAAGTCAGGGCTTGGCCTTTCATGCCGGCGCGACCGGTTCTGCCAATTCTGTGGAGATAGTCTTCGTAGCTTTCAGGAAGATCATAATTAATAACATGGGTTATATTTTTGACGTCAATGCCACGGGCAACCACATCTGTTGCGACTAGAATATTTACTCTGCCTTGTCTAAAAAAGTCGAGTGACTTTTGGCGTTGGCCTTGTGTTTTGTTGCCATGGATTGCTAGCGCGTTAAAGCGCATTTTTTGTAAATCTTTTGTTAATTTTTCAGCACCACGTTTGGTCCTGCTAAAAACTAATACTCTTTGGAATTCACGATTATCCAGAAGCCCCTGTAAAACATCAAGTTTTTGTTTGCCACCGGTTTTTACGATTTTTTGCTCAACGTTGGCTACAGCATCCTGTTTTTTAACTGAAATTGTTACGGGGTTATTGGTGAAGCGTTGCATGACAGTCATAACACTCCCATCAATTGTTGCTGAGAAAAATAGTGACTGACGAGCCTTTGGAAGGCCAGAGATTATCCTGTCTACGTCTCTGATGAAACCCATATCAAGCATGCGATCTACTTCGTCTAAGACGACTGACTGAAAATCGCCAAAGTGGAGCTTTCTTTGATTATTTAAATCAACGAGTCTGCCCGGAGTGCCAATTACAAATTGTGGCCTTTTTTGAAGTCGCATAATTTGGCCATTAATTGAGACTCCACCGATGCAAATTACTGACCCCACATTCATACCTCCCGATAAAAGTCTAAGATCACTTTCTATTTGCACTGCCAGTTCACGAGTCGGAGCTATAATTAAAGTTCTTTGAGCTCGATTGTTAAGTGCTTTATTTAAAAGGGGAATTAGGAATGCAGCGGTTTTGCCAGTCCCTGTATTGGCGATTCCTACAACATCGTGACCCTCTAGAATTTTAGGAATTGTTTGGTCTTGAATGGGAGTTGGGGCACTGAAATTTCTCTTTTTGATATTAACTTTCAGGTCTTCGCGAATAGCAAAGTCAGTAAATTTGTGAACAGGGGTGAATTCAACTTCTGCTTCTGGCACTGCCTGAACCGAATTCGCAATAACATGGCTTGGGTCAAAATTTTTGACGCGGAAACCCTGGCTTCTTGGCCTGCCTCCAAATTGAGGACGGGCACGAAAACCACCACTTGGTTTGCCACGATGACTAAAATTTTGTCTATACATTCAGTTTCAAAATTGAACTGTTTTACAAAGAAGATAGCAAGTCTATTGAAGAAAGATACGTTTTACTAAAAATGTATGTTTGGGGTACCCTTACTTACAATACTAATTGGATCGATCGAAAAACAGTTTTTGGACCTCAAATGAATGAGGACAAAGAGCAGTATAGCAGAATAAGAGAGTTTGTCAAATTTACTATAAGACCTCACTGAAGTTCGGTCTTGGCACCCAGCTTCGCTGGTTGTGGGTAAAGACTAGCCGGCGAGGGCGCGTGCTACTCCATCACGAACGTTTTGTCCGTGGTACCATCGGTGATTTAACAACACCATAACGGGACCTTTATGTGGGTTTTTCAAATAGGCTTTATTAATCTTGCCACCCTTTTTAAGGAAGTTTTCGATTGTTTCTGCGAGATCTTCAGTTTTTGTTATAAGTCAATATAACAGATCTGCTTGATTTTACCTAAGTTGTGAGCCAGCCGCCGTCAACATAGAGAGTAGCTCCTGTAATATAATCGGCCTCGTTACTGGCCAAAAATGCTACTGCGGCTCCAATATCCTGGGGCTCGCCTATTCTTCGCTTTGGGAGCCTTCCGATTAAAGCGTCCTTCGTTTTGTCATCGAGCTTGCCCATATCGGTGTTGATTGCGCCAGGCGCCACAGCATTAACATTAATACCAAAGGGTCCAAGATCACTTGCCATATTTTCTGTGAGACCTATCACCCCACCTTTGCTGGCTGTATAGTGGGCGATTTGGGGGAAACCAATGCCAACGCCACCTGAGCTTATAGAGGCGATATTTATTATTCTCCCCCAACTCACAGGTTTCATCATCTTGACCGCTTCCTGGCTACATAAAAATTGGCCTTTGAGATTGGTGTCTATTACTTTGTCCCAATCTTTTTCACTGATTTCTTCAAATACACCGAAGGTGATGACTCCTGCGTTGTTTACTAAAATATCAAGGCGACCCCAGTGGTCCCGGAGCGTTTGGAACATGGCGACAACCTCCTTCTTCTTTGAAACGTCACCTTGAACAATAAAGGAATCCCTGCCCATGCCACGGATTTCGCCGGCTACCCACTCGGCTTTGTCGGCGCTTTTGGTGTAATTGATGGCGACATTGGCCCCCTGCATCGCTAGGGCTTTGGCGATACCAGCACCAATACCACGAGAGGCTCCGGTAACAAGGGCATTTTTACCTTCTAGGCTAAACATTTAGATAATTAAAGGCTTCGTAAATGAGGAAGGCAGGCCAAACTATTGTTTTGAGAAGTGCAATGATAATCTCCTTTGCACCCTGGGCATTTTGGAGAAAGAAAACGAGGGCACCGACCCCGCCAATGCAATAAATAGCCCCTTCCCCACTTTGGTTTTTATTTTTGAAATTTTTCTTGAAGTGCTTCTTGAAGGGCATAGATTAATTATATGCCTTTTGGCAAGAGAGATGCAGGAGGCAAGTTCTTAATGACCATTTCTTTTTGAGTTTTGGTTAACTTTTTGAGTTCTGCTTCGCGTTTCATGGCATCACTTCTTGTTTCATATTCCTCAGTATAAACAAGTTCGAAGTTATCAAAATATTTCATGTATTTTGCTCCGTTTTTCGCACTTTTGTGCTCCTTGAGGCGTTTTTCAAGATTATTTGTTTGACCAGTATAGAGGGTGTTTTTGGAAGTTCGAAGGATATAAACAAAATACATTTTAAATATTTGTATATTGTGCTACAATAGTTGGAATTAACAAAGGAAAAGGTAATGGTGTAGGGATCTACACAGAGACAAAATTATCTTCAAACCTCTGAATTAATCAGAAAAGAGGTGATTATTATAGTAAACAGTAATGAATTATTGTGTGTTGTTGATGAATATGACACACCAATTAAACCACTCCCCAGACATGAGGTTTTTCGTCGTGGCCTTTTTAGGCGGACTGCGCATGTTTGGATAATTAATGATAAAGGGCAAATACTTTGCCAGAAGCGTTCAATGAAAAAAGACCGCGGAGCTGGTAAATGGGAGATTGCAGTCGGTGGGCACATTGGCCCCGACGACAATTACTTCACTGGAGCCGTGCGCGAAGTGCGCGAGGAAACGGGGCTCCCGATAACTCCTGATGATTTAACATTAGTAAAGATATATAAAGACCATGAAACACGAGAATATCGTGGGGTTTTTTATTGTAAATGGAATGCAGAGCTTCATGAGATTAAAAAAGAAGAAGACGAAGTGGAGGAAGTTAAATTCTTAAACGTAAAAACGTTAAAGCATTATCTTCTGTACAAGAAATCAGAACAATTTATCAAACTTGGGTATGAGAGGGAGATGTTTGAGTTGATTGGGTAAGAAGGGATATTTACACACCTAGTGGGTAAAAATTATGTGCTGCCCGGTAGGGATTGCTCGCCTTTGGCTCCGCTCACATTTTGCTTCGCAAAAGGATGGCGAAACCCAAATTCTGCTTCCCTTCAGGAACTGAGCTGGGACGCAGGGATTTGAACCCCGATTACATCCTCCAGAGGGACGTGTCCTACCATTAGACGACATCCCAGCTCAACACCTGATGGCTGGCAAATATGGCGTATTTTAGCACGAATGGGTTAGCTGAAGAGTTTTTTAAGGAGTCTAATAAATAGAGATTGTTTTTTCTTGTGGTGTTTCCAGTACTCATTACTGGCCTCTTTGTCTTTTGTCCACACAGAGATTATGAGCCATTCTTTTCTTTCATTTTGCTTCGCGACGACTTCTATCTGTCTGCTTCCCAAATCTTTGTAGTAGACCCATGCGCCTTTTGACTCTGCATATCGTGACTGATCGGGATTGCTCCAAGTTGCATAGGCGTCGCTTTGGGAGACTCCCCTTTGATGCATCCTTTCAATTGCGTGGTTTGTCCAGATGATGCCTTTGTAGTGTTTGTCCATTAATGGGCCTTTGTGCGAGGAAGTGTTGATTCAGAAATCAGCCCAAGTAATTCTTCTGCTAGCAGATGAACCTCTCGTCTAATAAATTCTTCAATATCGTGTGCAACTCTAGTTTGCAAATATGAAATTAGACTTAGGTCGTGTGGGCGCTTTTTAAGCTCAGCTACGAAGGCTTTGTGTTCACTTTCGGGAAGGGCATCGAAGATACAACCCAATACTCTGTGATGAACTATGTCATCTATTAGGTGGTAGAGTTCATCTCGCTCATCGGCTGACTTTGCAATACGTTTAATGCGAGCCTCGACATGGCCAAGGTCGATAAGATGATCATAAAAAATTCTACTCATGTTAAACGTTATTATACTCTACTGGCCCCAGGGGGATTTGGTTATTTGGGTCGTCGACGAAAAATATTACTACTGGGCCTTTTTTGTACCTTGGTCCTCCTAGATAATCCATAACTTCCGGGCTGCCACCAGAATTTTTGCCAGTCCACATTGCAGGGCCTGAATCTGCAATTGACGCAACTACAGCTTTCCCATTATCAGTATTCACTATCAATACTTTTCTGTATTTGTACCAGTTTTTCAGATGAGGCTGGCGAGTGTTCCAGCCATCCACATACATGGTTTGAACTACTGCATACCATTTTTCAGTCTCAATTAAATCAGGAGTCAATTTATCTTTGCTTCCCGCAAAATAACCCCAAGCACCGAGGCCAGGCGCTATCCCTTCTTTTTGATCCGCTACCGAACCGTGATTGCCCAATACATCTCCAGGGTATCGTCTAAGATGCTGTTCGGCACCGATGAGCCCGTGTGTGGTATTTAAGTGCTCACCTTCAAGAGTTGCTCTCGCGTTTATGCCTATCGTCTCTTTGAATACTTGCTCGAGGTGTTTTTCCTGCTCACGCGTGAGTGGACCTGGTCGTTCTGGAAGAATTTCATTTAAAGATGCCAGAAGGACTGCCCTTTTGGAGAGAGAAGGGATCGGACTTCTGTTCTCAACTAATTTCGCGAGCGTTACGTTTGGAGATTTCAACAGCTTAGTTGTTTGAGGAGGCACAAGGAGAAGCGACCCGGCGAGCGCTCCAGCACCCACTATTTTTACCGAGTGCTTTCTTAAATGGCTAATATCTAACCCTTCAGCCAAAAAGGCTGAGAGTGCAGCCTTATTTTTGTCCATGAACTTGGATCTTGTTTCTAGACTTTTGACTTTTAGCTTTTGTCGTAGAAGTTCACTGTCAACTTGTGGCAGTACACTATTGTGTTTAATGTGGGATCTTTTCTGGCGCATGTAGGGCAGATTTTATTCGCTTGAGAGTTTCCTCTTTATTCAGTATAACAAGTGATTCATTTAAGGGTGGTGTGACTTTTTGGCCAGTTATTGCAACTCGCAAATCCATGAAGAATTTGCCGGTGTGAAAATCATACTTTTTAACTGCTGCCATAAGACATTCATTGATATTTTCTAAATTCCAAATGTCAGTCGTCTCGAGGGCGATTAAAGCTTCCTTCAGGTGAGTTTGAGAGTTTTCTCCAAATAAGGTTTGGTCAACTTCGGGCGCTTGGAAGAAGAAAACGGCAATTGTTTCAAATTGTTTTAGAGTATTAATCCGTTCTTTGATGAGCGGGATAATTGGTAATACTTCTTGCATCTGGAATTTATTGTCAAAGAAACTGACTACTGATGTGGCGAGACTGTTGTCCGCCATTGATTTTATATACTCAGAGTTTAGCCAAAGTAATTTTTCTAAGTTGAAGTAGGCGCCCGAGGGGCGAACGCGATCCAGTGAAAACTTTTCTGTAAATTCATTAAGATCAAAAATCTCTTTTCCTTCTGGGTGTGACCAACCCATGAGACAAAGGAAATTTACAAAAGCTTCTGAAAGAATACCCATCTGCTTGTAGGCCATGATGTCGACAGCAGCATCGCGTTTTGAGAGTTTTTTCTTTTCACTGTTAACTAGGACTGCATGGTGTGCAAAGACTGGAGGTTTCGTCTCAAACGCTTTGTATAATGCGATTTGCCTTGGGGTATTGCTTACATGGTCATCACCTCTAATCACGTGTGTAATTTGCATCGCTATGTCATCGACCACTACATTGAAGTTATATGTCGGATAGCCGTCTGACTTCATAATTACGAAATCTGTGATTTGATCTCCACTGAAAACTATTTTCCCTCTGATGGCATCCTCCCAGCTAACTTCCTCACCTGGATTTTTAAATCGTATGGCTCCATCATCTTCATATGCTCGTCCGGCTTTGACAAGTTCGTCTGCCTTACTTTTATAGAGCTCAAGTCTTTCACTTAATTTATATGGGCCAAATTCCCCCCCTTTAGTTGTCCCCTCATCCCAATCGATACCAAGCCATATGAGAGCCTCATATATCTTACCTTCGGCTCCTTCAATATTTCGTTTAAGATCACTGTCTTCAATTCTTATAATGAAGGTGCCGTTTTTGCTTCTTGCGTAGGCATGGTTCATTAGTGCTGTGTATGCTGTTCCTACGTGAGCAAAACCTGTAGGTGATGGAGCGATTCTAGTCCTTGTTCCCATTTGAATTGAATTTTACCTCAATGTGATCGTATACTCAAAGTATATGGCTGCAAATTTGACGGATGTTGCAATTAAGGCTCGAATGTTTATTAAGTGGGGAATAATTATGGCAATCGTGGCTTTGATATTGAGGATCACATGGTTTGTTGGTGTAATGGTTTACAAAAAGGCAAATCCTCCAAAACCTCCTCCTCCTACTGTAGCCTTTGGTAGACTTGAGCCAATCAAGTTCCCAGAGAAATCTGGCTCTGCTGAGGGGCTTACATATAAACTCGAAACTCCAAGCGGTGGCTTTCCGACTTTTCCCGACCGCATGAATGTATATGTTATGCCAGGAGCATCGACCAGTCTTTTCTCCCTCGATGAATCAGTCGAAAAGGCTAAGGCATTAGGATTTGATGTTAAACCAGTGCAATTATCTGAGACAATTTATCGTTTTAATAACAATGTCGTGCCTTCCTCGCTAGAAATAAATATTTTAACTGGTGTATTTACTTCGAACTATAACCTTGCTTTCGATCCAACACCAACCCTTGAAAGGCCACCTGATCGTGAATTAGCTACAAATCGATTGTTGAGCATCTTTAAAGGTGCTCAAGTTTTACCTACTGATATAAATGAAGAAAAAGCCATGCATGATTTTCTGAGCGTGGAGGGGCAAAATCTAGTAAGTACTATCTCTCTATCAGAAGCTAAACTTATAAAGGTTAATTTATTTCGCGATGATGTGGTTTTGGATGCAAAAAATGAAGAGGGCATATCATATCCAAGCAAGACGGCTAATCCAAAGGAAGCTAATGTTTGGGCTATTTTAAGCGGTGGAAATAGCATTCAAAAAACTATTATTGCCTCGAAGTTTTTCTATTTCCCTGTCGATTATGAGAAATTCGAGACTTATCCAATTATCAATGCTCAAATGGCGTGGGACGAGCTACAGAAGGGCAATGCTTTTATTGCAAATCGTGGACTGAAAGCGGCAGGAGAAGTAGTGGTTAGAAATATTTACCTTGCTTACTTTGACCCAGCTTCAGTGAGTCAGTACTATCAACCAATCGTTGTTTTTGAAGGCGATAATGACTTTGTGGCTTATGTTCCTGCTGTCACTTTTGAATACTATGGCGGGGTAGAAGAAGAGGGCGCGCCGGCAGGCGAGGCAGGTAGCTGAACTTTTTGCCAATTGTAGTTTTCAAAGATCCAATCAATAAGTTCCTTTGTTTCACCGAATCTATCTTGGCTTCCCATAAGCGCTATCATCACTTTTTTGTTATCTCTTTCAATGTAGGTCACTAAATTTTCTCTTGCATTTTCTGTCCAGCCTGTTTTGACACCAAGAACCCCTTCTACTGTTCCCAAAAGTTCGTTTACATTCGTAAGGTAGTGTTTTATTTGGCCATCAACACTTTGGACAGTAATGCTTTGGGTGCTTACATATTTCACAAATTTTGGGTTTGACATTGCGGCAGCAGACAGAAGTATCATATCGTGAGCCGAACTGACATGACCTTCACTTTCTAGACCGGAGGGGTTTTTGAAAACTGTATCTTTCATTCCCAAGATACTTGCCTTTTGATTCATGAGTGCGATAAATTCTTCTCTGCCGCCTCCAAAATTGAGCGCTAGCGCTTCAGCTGCGTCGTTTGCTGAAAGCACTAAAGTTCCGTAGAGGAGATCTTGAATGGAAATTTGCTCGCCTGGTAAAAGGAACATTTTTTTACCACTTACCTTAATTTTTCCTACTTCAATTATTTCTTCTTCATCATAATTTTCCAGGGCAATAAGAGCCGTCATTACTTTTGTGGTTGAGGCTGGAAGAAGTGCTAAATTAGGATTTTTCTCATAGAGAGTGCTTTTTGTGTCTAAGTCTAGAGCAAGGACACTTTGAGCAGAAATTATTGGAGGTGTTGATCCCTCACTCAGAATTGGGTGCATTGTTGCCGCTTGTGTTAAGGTGGATTGTGCTAAGACACTATTTTGTGAAGTGAATGTATAAAGGGCTATGTTCGCGATGAACATCATGGAAGCCGCAAGAAAATAAATAAACCTCATCCTTAGCATTATACTTTAATGTGGAGTTCTTTAAGTTGATCTTCACTAGCTGCCGAGGGGGCATCAAGAATCGATATTTGTCCTTTAGCTGAACTTGGAAATGCCATGACTTCTCGGATTGTTGATTCACCAAGAACTGCCATCACAAAGCGATCTAGCCCGGGGGCGATACCCCCATGAGGAGGTACTCCATATTTAAAGGCTGTAAGCATGTGCTGAAACTCTAGTTTTTGCTCCGATGTAAAACCAATTAGTTCAAAAATTTTGCTTTGAATGTCCTTGTCATGGATTCTTATGCTTCCACCGCCTACTTCATAACCATTGAGGATCAGATCGTGTTGCAGACCCCTTACTTTTAGTGGGTCACTATCAAGCAAATCAATATCGTCTGGATGAGGGCTTGTAAACATGTGGTGAGAAGGAGCGAATTTTGCTTTGCCTGAACCGTGATAAAAATCCTCGCCTGATTGTTCTGTAAATAGAGGAAAGTCGATAGTCCAAGCAAAAGCTAACTCATCGGGATCGTTTTTATTGATTCTCAAGTCTGGCTTATCAGAACCATGCTTTTCTATCGCTACTTTGTGAGGAATTCTCGGCCAAGGACTTTCTTTGATTTTTTTGTTAGGAAAAATTTCTTTAATTAAATTTGTAAAGAGATTTTCAGTTAATTCTAAAATATCATTTTGTGTAACAAAAGACATTTCGATATCTAGTTGTGTAAATTCACCATATGCTCTGTCATGTCTCGGGTCCTCATCACGAAAACACCTGGCAATTTGAAAATATCTCTCAAACCCTGCAACCATCAAGAGTTGTTTATACTGTTGCGGGCTCTGTGGAAGGGCGTAGAATTTGCCTGGCTGAAGACGGGAGGGTACTAAAAAATCTCTGGCACCTTCTGGAGTTGTTTTTGTGAGTATGGGTGTTTCAATTTCGACAAAGTTTTCTTTTTCGATTAACCACCGTCTCATAAAGTTTGCTACCTGTGAGCGAACTCGAATATTTTTTGTCATTCTTGACCGCCTGAGGTCGAGGTAGCGGTATTTATTTCTAATTGTTTCATCAATATCAAGACCATCACCATCAACTGGTAAAGGAAGTTCTTCAGCCAGGCTGATTACTTTCAAATCTTTAATTTGGACCTCGATTTTTCCAGTCTCTAAATTCGGGTTTATTAGTTTTTCTGGACGATTGACTACTGTTCCTGTTATTTGTACAACACTTTCTTCGGTCAGCTTTGGAAGTGCCTGCCCAACACACTGGATTATCCCCGACATATCCCGAAGATCAATAAAAGTAACTTTGCCATGATCACGAAGAGAGTGGACCCAGCCTTTTAGAAACACTTCACCATCAACATGGTTGACGGTGTCCTTGATAAGTGTGCGATTCATTTGAGAGGTTATTGTAATACTACCTTAAACTTTTCTCAATTCCTTGGCAATCTCTTTTTTAGCGATACTTGTGACTGCAAACTGGAGCCAGTCTTTGTTGATTGGTCTTTTTACTTTCGATTTTAGGATCTCAACTATGTCGCCGTTTTGGATTTTGTGGTTAAGACTAACGATTTTGCCATTTATCTTCGCTCCTTTTATAAAATATCCAAGGTCGGAATGAACGGCAAAAGCATAATCAACAGGCGTGGCACCGGTTGGCAGATCATAGACATCTCCTTTTGGTGAATATGCAAATATCCGATGGCTAAGTGCATCGAATTTGACTCTATCGATGAATTCTTTAGAGTCAACGATTTCTTTTTGCCACTCTACTAATTGGCGCACCCAGTCCAGTTTTGCGTCTTTTGTGAACACTTGGCCACTTTTAATAAACTTGTCTGTAACTCCCTTTTTACTTTTAGCTTCTGAGTACGCCCAATGTGCGGCAAGCCCATATTCCGCTTGGTCATGCATTTCCTTTGTCCTAATTTGTATTTCAATTACACCACTGGTGCCAAAAACTCTAGTGTGAATTGATTGATAACCATTTGGTTTGGGCTGTGCTATGAAATCTGAAACTCCAAAATGAGGGGCTGGCTTAAATAGGCCATGGACCACGCCAAGCGATTTGTAGCAGCTCACTATATCTTCGACTAAGATTCTAATCGCGATTATGTCGTAAATTTTTTCGTAATTGTTTCCTATCTCTGGTCTTTGAAGTTTTCGCCAAAGCGAATATAAATTTTTGTTGCGTCCATATACTGTAGAATTTTCTACTCCGTGCTTGATTAATCCTTCAATAGTTTTACCAATAATACTATTGAGAGATTTTTCTGCACCGATGAAATATTTCTGAGACTCTAGTCTTATTTTTCTATAACTTTTGGGATAAAGAATAGGAAAGCTTAATTTTTCTAAAATAGCTTTTGCTTCTCTGACCCCTAGCCTTTCTGCAAGAGGCGCATATACTCCTATGGACTCCCTGGCATTTTGTTTTCGCTTCCTTTTCGGGAGAGCGCTAACAGTCTTCATGTTGTGAATTCTGTCTGCTAGTTTAATAAATACCACACGAAGGTCCGTTGCCATGACCAGTATCATCTTTCTCAAACCCTCAACAAAAATTTCATTTCTACTTCCACGAAGCCTTACATTTGTTACTTTTGTAACACCTTTGACCAAAAGGGCAGCTTCAACTCCAAATTCTTTTTCAATTTGGTCGATTGTGGTGTCAGTATCTTCGGCCGTATCGTGAAGAAGGGCTGCGATAATAGTTGTTGTGTCCAGTTTCCAGTGCACAATGATCCTCGCGACTTCAAGTGGATGCGATATGTATTCTTCTCCACTTAGACGTTTTTGTCCAGCGTGTGCAGTTGAGGCGAAATTCCAAGCTTTCCTTATACCTTCAGTGTTACTTTTTGGATTATATTTTTTTACCTCGTCGATTAGTTTTTCAAACTCTGCGTTGATTTCTTTCATGAATGTATAGATCCCGCATCTAGTGCGGGATGACAATGTCTTTGATTTTTAACTGTATAGACTTCTTGCCGTTCCAGATATTTTCTTCAAGTGAGTAAACAATATCCACGCTTCTAGCGCTTTCCAGTTCCTTGTATCTTTCAGCTAGATTGAATGCTATTGCATCAAATTTTTGATTATCCAAAATTACTTTAAATTTCAAGTGATTGTTTTCTTTGCCAATTCTTCTAACATCTGAAGCCTTTACACCAAATGATGCAAAAATTGGTGTAGGATTACCAAAACCTGTTGGACTGAACTTTTGAATTAAATCAAGAAGTTGATAGTTTATCTGACTGAAGTGAAGGACTGTATCAATTTCGATTGTTTGCTTCTGAACATTAGCTGTTAGTAGGGGCCTTATTAACTTTTGGAGGCTCTTTATAAATTTATCGATGTTTGCGTTTTTAATAGTGAAGCCCGCAGCTTGCGCATGTCCTCCTCCTTCAATAATTAAATGCTCAAGTTTTCTGATGTTTTCAATTATATTTATGCCTTTAATTGATCTCCCTGAAGCTTTTGACAAATCCTCTTTGACTGAAAACACGATAGATGGTTTCCAAAATTTCTCTGTTAATCTTGATGCAATAAGGCCAATTACACCTTCGTGATATTTTTCGTCTGCAACAACAATGACTGGTTCTCCGGCCGTTGTGTTTGATTTTTCTAGCGCATGAGTGACGAGTTCGTCGACAAGTTGTTGTCGTTTCTTGTTGGCGATTTCTATCTTTTGCGCAATGCCTTTGGCCTTTACTCTGTTGCCTGTGCAAAGTAATCGAAGAGCATCTATCGCGTGGTCAAGGCGACCCATCGCATTAATCCTTGGAGCGATGATGAAGCCAACTTCATAGGTTCCAATTTTTACTTTTTCTACAGAAGCCTCATTTAATAGAGCCTTAAGACCAACCCTATGAGTTTTGTTTAGATCTTCAAGTCCATGTAGCGCAAATGCGCGATTGGGGCCAAGTAGGGGCATTATATCGGAGATTGTGCCAATGGCTGCGAGTTCGAGATTATTGAGAGGTTTGCCCTTTTTAATGGATGCGATTATCTCTCTCGCCACCATCCAAGATAGCGCTGCACCGCAAATTTTGGTTGTGTGAGCAATTGCAAGTGCGGGTGGAGTCGATTTACCAACAGCGTGATGGTCTGTGATGATCAAGTCAGTGCCAATTTTATTACAGGCTTTTGCTCCTTCGAAAGCCACTATGCCATTATCGACTGTAATTATTAGCGAAACTTCCGGATCTTTTTCTTTGATGTGTTTAACACTTTCGGCATTTAAACCATAACCTTCACTAAATCGGTCTGGAATATATGGCATTGCTTTCGCGCCAAGAGCGTGGAGTGTTTCCCAAAGGACCGCTGTGGCACAGACACCATCGGCGTCATAATCTCCAAAAACTACTATTGATTCTTTCTTTTGAATCGCTTTTTTAATGCGAGTTGTGATTTTAACTATCTCACTTTTTTTGATTCCAAGGCTTTTCAGAGTAAGATTTTTGGGGTGAGTAGGGTTTAAAAATTCTTTTTTCTGATTTTCTGTTTCGAGACCACGGTTCTTGAGTAAAACTTCTAGTACCTCTTCATTTTTATGGAGAGGTTTTTCATTTCGGATTTCCCAGATTTTTTGCGACATAGTAGATTATAATATGCTCATGAAGTTTGAATTGCCACCTGAGGTTATAGATATTAGCAACACTTTTGTTGATGATGATTTCGAAATATATGTTGTGGGAGGTGCAGTGCGAGATCTTTTGATGGGGAGAGCTGTAACGGACTGGGACTTTACTACGAATGCAACACCTCAAGAGATTCAAAAGCTGATCCCTGATAGTTATTACAATAATGCCTACGGTACGGTCGGCGTTAAACCCAAGAATATTGACTTCAAACCTCATGAGATTACAACTTTTAGGAGTGAGCAAGGGTATTCTGATAAAAGAAGGCCGGATTCAGTTACTTGGGGAAGTTCTCTAACTGAGGACTTAGAGAGAAGGGACTTTACAGTTAACGCAATTGCCCTTCGCTACGCTCAGGGTAAACAGGATTATGAGTTAGTTGATCCATTTGGGGGGCAGGAGGATATAAAAAATAAAATTATTAGAGCGGTTGGAGATCCTCTTGCGCGTTTTAACGAGGATGCACTACGAATGATGAGGGCTATTCGCATTGCGTCTGAGCTGGGTTTTCAAATAGAAGAGAAGACATTCGATGCAATAAAGATGCATGCCGCCAGTATCAGACAAATTGCAATGGAGCGTGTCCGGGATGAGTTTTTGAAGACCCTCGGATCTCCTAACCCGTATGAAGGGGTGGTTATGCTACGAAATTCCGGGTTAATGAGCGAGATATTACCGGAGCTTGAGACAACCTTTGGAGTGGAACAGAAGTCGCCGGGAAGACATCACATTTACGATGTGGGGACACATAGTCTTTTGGCTCTAAAGAATTGTGGCTCCTCCGATCCAATCACACGATTTGCAACTCTGATTCATGACATTGGTAAGCCAAGAACTCAGCGCACCCGCGATGGGATAATAACTTTTTATAATCATGAAATGGAGAGTGGCAAGATTGCAAGGCTTCTGGCGAAGAGATTTAGACTTTCAAATGACCAATCCGAGCAACTTTATAAGCTTGTGAGGTGGCACCAATTTACTGTGGATGAGCGGCAGACTGATTCTTCTATCCGAAGATTTATAAAAAATGTTGGTCTTGATCTTGTGGAAGAGATGTTGGCTCTCCGTGTTGGTGACAGACTGGGTGGGGGTGCAACGGAGACTTCGTGGAGGCTTGAGGAGTTTAAGGAGCGACTAGTGGAGGTGCAAAAGCAGCCATTTGCTGTGCGTGATCTTAAAATAAAGGGTGATGATGTTATGCGGGAGCTGAACCTTGAACCCGGACCAAAAGTCGGTGAGGTTTTAAATAAATTATTTGAGGAGGTAGTTGAGAAGAAGGTGGAAAATGAGCGGGAAGCGTTAATAGAGAGGTTGAAAAGTTTTAACTAACTAGTATATCTTCGTCGCCGACGATCATTACGCGGCTGGCGGCTAGTATTCCCTGAAGGAATGGGTCGCGGCGGCGTTTTCTAAAATCGTATTCTTCTTTGCTCATGACTGTATAGTTAATTTCTGTTCCCCTTTTTGATTCTTCTGCGCGGACAAGGTTTGCGAGTTCAGGCAGATTAATCTCTCCGATAACTAAGATATCAACTTCGTCATCCTTTTTTCTTTCTTTTCTTCTTGCAAATTTACCGGAAAACATAACGTAACCTATTTTTCCTAACTTCATCCTATTGTCGATCAGAAGTCTCCCGAGTCCCGTCGTCTTGGCAACTATGGAGATCAGATCGCCGTACATTGGGTAGTCGCGTCTTACCCAATAGTAGACTCTGTTGCCTCTAGCTTCCTTCTTTACTATTCCTGCTTCTTCAAGTCGTGAGAGTTCGCGACGAACAGCGTTAATTTCTTCTTTTGTTTCGCGAACAACCCCTCTGACATGGTACATCTCTTCGGGATTTTCGAAGAATAGTTCGATTATCTTAATTCTAACTCTTGAGGTAATTATGTCTCCTAATTCTGCCATAGTTAATGGTTACCTGCGGCAGGTAGGTCTGAGTACTAATTATATACAATATCGTTGCCCTTGGGAACACCCTCTATCCAAATTGGTCCTCGAACAAACTCGATTTCTTCGCCCTCGCTATTACTGAAAATTATTGGAGAGGTTATATCTTCCTTTTCCCATGTACTCTCAACAACTTCGCCATTTTGGAAAATTAAGGCTTCACCCTCTCCCACCGCCTCATAATAGATGTGAAGTTCTTTATCCACCGGTCCTTCCTCCTCAATAAACATTACTACAACATTTGAAACATTCACTTCCTTTTTATTGTTTGAGAGATCCACTACTCTTTCGCCGCCGTTGAACCTTGCGTAAGAGTTGGTTGCTGCATCAAACTTCCATTCGACATCATACTCAGGTTTGTTGCTCCAAAATTCAAATGAGATATTTGATGCACCACCAGCGGCATTTACCTTGCCGTCTTTGAATTTCCATGGCTTGAATTCTTCTTCCCACCCATCACTCGTAAACCCACGTTTTGCTGCTTCATCGAATATTTTGTCAGTGAAGCCGAAAACTGTATGCTCGGTCGCCAATTGTTTGCCGCTCCCCAATCTGTCTGGATCGCGCCCCACCACCGGATAGCCAACATTTCTTTCTGCATCGAAGTCATTTCCTTTGGCACCATTGAGCCAACCTAAATCTGAAAGCAGGTTGTATGCATTAACCCTTGGATCAACCTGTCCTTTATACTTCACCCCTCCGGGGCATTCTTGACAGAAGTCATTGGCTCCCCCTATATGCATAAAGATGGGATTATTGTAGCCAGCAGCCCAATTAACCAAGTGCACTCTGGCGCTTCTGATTGGGGCAATCCGCACATCATCTGCGGCAACACCGCAGTATAGGACAGCTAGATTTCTTGTCACACCGCCCTCTGCGACTGCTTCATAAACAATGTCCGCCCGACTAAGGCCTTCAAGAGGGCGTGCCTCTTGATGGTTTTCGATAACGACTGTGAGAGGACGACGCTCTTCCCAAATTTCACGCTCGACTTTTGTGAACATTCCCCCATTCAGTGGACATTCTTCAGTTTTAGGGAGTTCTGCTTTAATCTGAGCGCGTTTAGAAGCAAGACGTGATAGGCTTTGGCTTAAACTGCCACCACTTCCTCCAAGAAACGTAAATGTCGCCCAAGAGACACCTGTTGCGATAAGATATAGGCCGATGTAGCCCATGACCCACATTGCCTTTTTTGAACTTAATAAGTCTTTCATTTTTGTGCTTCTTTTAGTGATTTAATTTCGTCTTTGCTTAATTCTACCCGGCTTACTCCTTTTTCAATAGGTTTAATATATAGCCTTGTCCTGTCCCTTGCGTGCAGACCGGTGATTATAAAGCCACTACTTTCTCTGTTGAGAAGAGTGAGACTAAAACTTTGGTTGCCACCGGTTTCATGAAATGGATTATACCGTACAAAACCTACCTTTTGCAGGTAGTCATTTGCTTTGTTATCCAATCGCTTGAGCTCCGTAAATATGCCCGCCTGATTTTTCTCAACAACTTCCTTCCCCTTGAGAATTTGATTTAGGACCCTCATAAGGTTTGCTTCTTTCGTGCCTTTTGTCAAGTTCTGGTAATGGAAATATATGCGATAAAGTGCTCCCGTGAGCATAGCCAGCCATAATATTATGCTTGCTGTTATAATCGTTTGAGGTAGATTGGAGTTTAACAAATTGGGTAAATTCTGTCAGTAAACCATGCAAAAGTCTAGATTGAAAAGTAATAAAAATTCTAGATCCCGGATCTTAGTCCGGGATGACATGGAGCGAGCATTTGAAATATTTGCAGAGGATTACAAACTTGTCCCACTTGAGGTATTTCATAAACCATACGAGGTTTTAGTCTCTACCTTGATGTCTTCACGAACAAATGATGATACAACGCTTTTGGCGGCAAAGAGATTGTTTGTGAAAGCTCCTGATGTTTATTCATTAAAGAAACTTAATCAATCTCAAATTGAAGAGTTAATTTACCCTGTTGGCTTCTATAAGACCAAAGCTGTCAACTTATCGAAATTGGCGACAATTATTATTGAACGATATGGTGGTATTGTGCCCAACACTCGGGCTGAACTTACTAAATTACCCGGTGTTGGTGTAAAGACAGCCAATTTGGTTTTGGTGCGTGCTTTTCACAAACCTGCAATTTCCGTTGACACCCATGTTCACCGAATTTCAAACCTGTTGGGTTGGGTTAAAACGAAGACACCTGAGCAAACCGAAAAAGTACTCACCAAAATTTTGCCCAGAAAATATTGGTTTAATGTAAATCGTTATTTGGTTAGCATTGGAAGACAGTACAGATCTAAACAAAGGCTTAATGAGTATTTGAAAGAAAGAGGCTTAATTTAGCCCAGGCTTCTTTGTATCAATGAATTAATTCATTGACACAAAGTTGTGTAATGTCAGATGATATACTTTCTGTAACGTTCGCAATTTGAAGGGAGAGAGCGCATGTATGAGTCAAGACTGCCTCAATTTTTCACTGACGACAGTAGTGAGAGTAGTATGGCGAGGGCTTTACTAGAAAAGTACGGTATTGAAGTGACGGAGTGGCGTAATGATCCTTTAGAACCGGGCATGAAGCCTCCGATTATTCACTCCGGAGACGGGAGCTTTTCTGGTTTAGATGGTATCAAGTCTTATATCGAGTTAAAGTGTGATTTGGACGATCCACTATAAGTGCAGAGGGGTGGCAGTGCTACCCCTTTATTTTTTGCCTTTTTTGGGGCCGTGAACTAGGGTGGGCAATGTTACCAAGACAATGGCCAAAAGCAAGATGGCTAGTATCAAATAAAGTGTCATTAATTGATTCATGTTATTTTGCTTGTGATCTTGAGTGCAATATACCATGATGCAAAACAGATGGTCAAACCTGCAGAAAGCAAAAGCAACGATCCACTATTGAGTATCGCAGGTATTGTTACCGACCCTAAGCTCAGCACACCAAGGTCTTTGCAAATATCTACGATTAACCTTAGTTGGGAGCTTGTGAGCCTTGGTTCATGAGGAGTAAGTGAGTCAAGTTTTCTCATTTAGTAGGCTGTGATGGCGACGGCGAAGCTGTTTTGTGCATAGATACAACCCCAAACGTATTCTCCACCAGTTAGAAGCTTTTTGTGGCCGAGAGTGTTTTCCCAGAGGGAGACTGCTTCACTGGGTGTTTGCGCACCGCTTAATAAAAACTCAGATAAATTATATTTATCAAAAATCCACTTTATATCTTCTCTTCCATCTTGAAGCTTACTAAAACCTTCATGGCCATCCAGCTTACCTAATTCAAGTAGTTCATTTAAACGAATCGAGGCTATTGTACAGAGTTCGTCTTTTTGACCCAAGGGATTGACTCCCAATTGAGGCCTTCTTTTATTTACCTCCTCCCAAAGTTCTGGTCCCGTCCAGGTAATTGGTTTATTTACTGGCTCTCTTTCGATAATTATCGTTGATGGTGTAGCTAGCGGATTTTCGGCTCTCTCAAGAGTGTCTAGAGTAATACTTGCCGAATATTGCTCTGCCAATTTCAGGCCTTCGTTAACACCTTTCTCAAAACCTGCAACATAGCCATATGAATAGAAACTATTACTGACAAGA
>CAYHMW010000013.1:0-32159 GCA_964357925.1 uncultured Gammaproteobacteria bacterium | reverse complement strand
AACGTAAGAACCGCCATTTGTATGGTCGCCTGGTATCCAATGATAATAATGGCACTCACTGTCTATTAATAAATCCACTGAACCTGCTGCCAACACATTCCCAGTTGATGTCTCAACATCACTAAAAAATGCATTTGTGGCGCCAAAGATCAGCCCTGTCATCGCGCCAATAACTACTAAACTTCCTAAAATTTTCTTCATTTTTTCTCACCTCCTTCCAACAAACTTTTCATCTAAATTTTATTTGCTATCCAAGTAAATGTCTGACTTGCATTGCTTGCAGCTGTCCCACTCATGTTCCCGTCTTCATGAATTAATCCTGTTAGGTCAACAAAATAAGAAGGATTTATATTGTTGTAATCAATTCGAAATTGGATATTTTCCCCCACTGCCAAAGCGTTCAAAATATCCCAAGATATGGCTGGCTCTGGAACATAACTCCCACTTCCAGAAAACACACCACTTTCAGTATCAGATGACAAAATATTCATCTCATGTTGGTAACTACCGCCACATCCACTGGTGCAAGTAAAGACAATATCCCAATTCCCGGTTAAATCACTATTACAACTTGTTGTGGTATCACTCCAAGCCCTTCCAGTTACACTCACCGGCCCATTCGGAACTGGATTATTCCTTGACTGCTCTGCATACCATTCCTCCGTAAATGTTAAACGGTCCCCTTGTGCCCAATTTGTTACAGAAGATGGAAGATGAAAACTCTGGAAGACAGAGACATCCATGCCTCCTTGAAGCTCCCCAAGTGGCACCCAACAGGAAACAATATCACTGAAAGGAATACCTGCCTCGCTTGCTATCAAAACTTCATTCACAACCGACAAATCATAAGTCAGGTAATTGTTAAGATCATACTTTGGCACACCGTTTTCCTCCAAAATCTCAGGCTCAGTTTGCAGTCCCTGATCTGCTAAAACATCTTTTATGTGGAACCATACCCAGGCGGGATTGCTGCCAACGCGCACCACCTTTTCTTCAATATGATTATCCCCTGGCTTCAAGTCAGAAAAATTCACAATGCCTTCTTTATCGTTCTCTCCATCAATTGTTAAATCAATGTCCCCTGCCTGAAGAATATTGTTTGTTGAAGTTTCAATGTCGCTAAAAAACGCAGACGAAGCACCAATGGTTGTCAAGGCAAATGCCGCAATCACACTAAGACTAATTAATATTCTCTTCATAAAAGCCAGTTATTAGCTGCTAAAGCCACGCCTTTCCACAGCGTGGCCCCAGCCTCCGGTTGCGGTCAGCTGAAGCTATATACAGTGTTGAAAAGTTTGAAGCATCGTGTCAACTGGATCTTAGAATATAGTAATAAGATTATATTTAACAATCAAAATACAAAAGAATCACACCACGGCACAAACATTTTTTTGATATCATAAGGGGAATGGATCGCATCTCTCAAAAACCACGCTACACCGCAAGCCGTGTTGTCTTTACATCCTTCATTGTCGACTTCACAGATCTTGTTGTTAACCTTGTCGCCGCAATTCTAACGGGCTCAGCAGTCATCTTCGCAGAAACTCTCCAAGGTGCCACTAATCTTCTTGCCTCACTGTTTTTAATAATAGGAGTAAAAGCCAGTAGACGAAGAAAAGATACGGTTCACCAATTTGGCTACGGGAGAGATTTATATTTCTGGACTTTTCTCGCGGCCCTCGTCATCCTTATCGCAACCGGGATTCCCTCCATGCTTATTGGCATCGAGCGCTTCATAAATCCCCACATTGTTGAAAATCTTCCGCTTGCTTTTGCAGTCCTCACCTTCGCAGTCATCACAAATAGTTATGCACTTTCTATAAGTACGCGCCGTTTGCTCTCGGGATCGGGCATTACAGAAATCTGGAAAGCCTTCTTGAGAAATCCACAGGTTGAAACAAAAGTCGCATTCCTTCTTGACGCAATGGGCTTAAGCGCTGCCCTCTCCGGTATAGTCTCTCTCGCAATTTATGAAATTGGAGGTGACATTCGTTTTGACGGTTTTGGAGCAGCAATAATTGGGTTTATTACAATCGTTCTCTCATTGGTCCTTATTGTGAGCCTTCGTGATTTCATAATTGGCAAGAGTGCAACGCCAGGCGATCAAAGAAAAATCAAGGAAGTGCTCGAAGCCCACAAAGAAGTTCAAAAAGTACTTGGACTTCGTACTGTGTATTTTGGCCCGGGCACAATTCTCATCGACTGTGAGATTTATCTAGTAAATACGCTCGATATTAAAAAAATTGAATTACTGATAGATGAATTGGAAGATCAAATAAAAAGAAAAGTTCCGGAAGCGAGATTTATTCAGATAGAAGTAGAAACTCCAGAGCTTGTCAAAAAAGAGCACAAGATCGAGCGCCCCCCAAAGGATTATTGAGCAACAGTGTCATCCCGCACTTGATGCGGGATCTATCCGCTTTTTGTTATATACTGATACCAGTATTACTCTGCCCAAATGAAGCTAAGTCATGACCAACTCCGCGAGATCCTTGTAAGTTCAGGGTATATAGAAGAGGCCCAATACAATGAAGCTGCCCAATCAGCTCTAGATCTCGGTAAAAAGGTCGAGGATATCCTCATTTTTCGTGGCCTGATTACCCCCGTTGCTCTCGCAAAACTCATCGCCCAAAGCCTGAAAGTTCCCTACATTGACCTTAGTCATTATGTCGTTGGCAATGAGGCACTTGGTCTAATTCCAGAAAAATTAGCCAGGACATATCGGATAATGCCCCTCGCTCGTGAGGGCAATAAATTAAAGCTCGCAATGGAGGATCCAAGCGATTTCGAAGCGCTTGAGTTTACAAAACGTCACACCGGCCTGAGCGTAGTCCCATATTACGCCAGCCAGGAAAATATGCGTCGTGCACTAGGACAATATAAGAGAAATATTCGCGCAGAATTCGATCGTGTCATTGAGGAGAATATTAAAAAAGCCAGTGCCGACGAAGACCCAAGAAAGGCCGCTGAAGACCTTCCAGTTATAAAAATCCTCGACACAATTGTCGAATATGCAGTAGCCGAAAGGGCATCAGATATTCACATTGAAACATTGGGTGATTTAGTCATTGTCCGCTATCGCGTGGATGGTGTATTAAGCGACATCGTAAAGCTCCCAAGAGGTTTGGAAATTTCACTCACAGCAAGAATTAAAATTCTTTCAAACTTAAAGCTCGACGAACATAGAATTCCACAAGACGGCCGTTTTAAATTTAATATCGACAACGAAGCTATCTCCCTTCGTGTTTCAATAATCCCAGGCTTTTACGGAGAAAACACAGTCATGCGACTGCTCCGTGAATCCTCCCGGCCAGAAAGTTTAGAAGAACTGGGACTGACTGGTAGAAACCTGGAGCTTATTAAAAAGAATATTCTTCGCCCACACGGCATGATTTTAGTCACAGGGCCCACGGGCTCCGGTAAAACAACTACACTATATTCGGTCCTAAATATCCTAAACACAACCAAAGTTAAAATCTGCACCATAGAAGATCCAATCGAATACGGCATCAACAGGGTCAGTCAAATTCAAGTAAGTCCCAAATCAGAGTTAAACTTTGCCGCCGGTCTTCGTGCGCTCCTGCGTCACGATCCAGATATTATTATGGTTGGTGAAATCAGAGATGCAGAAACAGCAGAAATAGCAATCCACTCAAGCTTGACTGGACACCTTGTTCTCTCGACACTTCATACAAACGATGCAATCGGCGCGCTCCCCCGGCTACTTGATATGGGAGTCGAAGCCTATCTTGTCGCCTCAACTGTTAATGTTGTTATTGCCCAAAGACTAGTTAGGAAAATTTGTACAGCATGCCTCGTCGAATATCATCCAGACCCAAGCTTGATCGGGAGCTTAAGTAGCGAACATACCGACAAGATGAAAAATCAAAAGTATTACAAAGGTGCGGGTTGCAGCGAATGCGGGGGCTCAGGCTTCACCGGAAGAATCGGTATTTATGAAGTTCTGGAAGTTACAAAAGGAGTGGCTGAGTTAATAAATAAACGAGGTACAGAGGACCAAATTTTGGCAACTGCCCATGAGGAAGGGATGACTTTAATGTTAGAAGATGGACTGGATAAAGTCTCCTCCGGCCACACAACAATTGAAGAAGTCTTAAAAGCAGTTCTCGAAAGTTAAATGCCAATATTTACATATAAAGCTCAACAGGAAGACGGCGCAATCATAAAAGATATTATCCAGGCCGCGAGTAAAGCCGATGCAGTTGCCAATATAAAGTCACGCGGTCTCCAAGTCCTCACAATAAAAAATCCGGAAAGCAAACTCGGGAACCTTTTCTCAGGCAATATCTCAGTCTCCGAGAAAGCTTCATTTTGTCGATTTATGGCCACAATGATGAGATCCGGTCTATCGCTTCCGGAATCAGTAGATATCATCAAACAAGAAAGCAAAAACAAAAAATTAAATAGAGTCCTAACTGATATCTCATATCAAACCCAAAAAGGCAAAACCCTAAGCTCCGTCATTGCAAATTATCATGAAGAATTTGATGCAATATTTTTAACAATGGTAAAAGTAGGGGAAGAGTCAGGGACACTCGATAAATCTTTCGATTATCTTTCTGTTCAACTTCATGCCAGCCACGAATTGTCACAAAAAATCAAAGGCTCACTCATGTATCCGGCTGTAATAATCCTCGCCATGATTGCAAACATGCTTATGATGGCAATATTTGTCCTTCCGAGAATCTCCTCAGTATTTTTAAAGCTTGATCTTCCACTGCCTGGGTACACCAGAGTGCTTTTGGGAGCAGGCGAATTTTTCGGAAGCAACTCGCTGTTTGTGATTTTGGCAACGGTTGCTATGCTCATCGCTGCAGGCCTTTTTGTTTCCATAAAGACAACTCGCGACATGCTAATCAAAGGAATGTCTACACTTCCCGTAATCAAGAACGTTGTAATGTTTATCGATATTGCCCGCTTTGCGCGCACTTTCTCCACACTTCTCAAAAGCGGCGTCCCAATAGTTAACGCACTAGAAGTTTCCGCCGACACCCTAACACAGCCAAAAATGCGCAAAGTCGCCAAAGGGTTTGGCGAGCGAATTTCAAAAGGGGAGTCACTGTCAAATATACTCGTCAGCACTCGCGGGGTCTTCCCAGGAATTATGGTCCAAACGGTTCGTGCAGGGGAGCAATCTGGAACCTTAGAGAAAGTTCTCGAAGAGCTCGCAATGTTCTATGAAGAAGAAGTTGAATTTAGTCTCAAGAGATTAACGGCACTTATCGAGCCAGTCCTTATGCTATTAATAGGAGTAGTCGTCGGCGTTATGGTCATAATTATGATAGCCCCAATTTATAGTCTTATCGGAGGGCTGCAAGAATCCATCCAAAAGCCATGAAAAAATTTGAAGAATTCCAAAAACCAGTATTAGTCGTCGTCGGAATTTTATTACTTATAACAGTTATTTATTTTTTCTTCTCCTTTGGTGGCAGTAAAGCCCCAGAAAATATAGATGAGATAAAAGTGTCTCAAAGCGGCACGACATTAACAGTTAGGAGAAATGGTTCAGTTGAAATTCTAACCAATGATGGCTTATTTACAGATGAATGGAGCGAAGAAAAAACAAATGCATTTTTTGATTACTTTTTAAAAAAGTCAAAAAGTGGAGTCTCGTCAGGCGATAACTCAATCACACTAAACGGGGAAAGTGGCAGTGAAAGTACAAATTACGCTGGCTCGGATGAGCTTGCAGGTGCAGTAATAAATGAAGCAACTGGCGGTAGTGGAGGAGGATCTGCGCCAGGAGCTACACCGAAGCCTCCTCCGCCAACAGGGCTAGGTGGTGGCTGGGAAACAGCTACACCGAAGCCTCCTCCGCCAACAGGGCTAGGTGGTGGTCACCCATCGTGTCTGTTTTGGGTATTAAGTTATTGTGTGAATTTCCCATCGCCATCCCCGACACCCACTCCTATTCCAGGGGAAAATGTAATCGAAGCATCAGGCTGTGAAGATTGGAACGCCCAAACCAGCCAGGCAACGGTAATCAACAACACCGTCTGCATAACTGAATAATTACCTATTCCTCCTCCCACTTCAGAAGCTCAAGGAGCTTAAAATCTATTGAATCTATAACTTTACCTATGCTATCCTGAGCCAACAATGACAAAAAGTGCAAGCAAGGTATCAGATACCAGGAAAGTTTTTGCTGAAGGTTTTATATCTTTAGGAAACATCGCTGCAGGTGCTTTGCTTTTTGGGCAGGCATTTGGTGGTTTTGATTTCGACATGCAACTAGCAGGATTAGGGCTATTCCTAGCAGCAGCTCTATATGCGACTGCATTTTCTGTTATGAAAGGGGGTGGTAATTAGTGTTGCGACCAATAGAGCCCTTCGAATTTTTTATGATCGGTTTGGTAATTATGGCAGTTGTGATAGCTTATATTATCAATAGCGTTGAGAGATCCGAAAAACATAAAAGAAGGTAACCAGAAAAAAGTTAATCACTCCTCCTCCCACTTCAGAAGCTCCAAGGTTCCAGTTGCCGGAAAATAACTTGGTGGATCTGCCTCAAGTGCCGGATCATACGAGATGGTAGTCTTTACAAACCCAGCAGCAGGGGATTGTGGCCCTTGGCTGAAGTTCCAGTATGATCGCAAGTTACTAATGACAGATCCATAAATCGTCAGTTCGCTTTTTTGTCCCTCCGGTCCATGGCTACACTTAAACCAATTGTAATGGTGTCGAATGACACGTCCTTTTTGTGCCAATAGCCCACCATCTACCTCAAAATAATCTGGCACATCGCGCCCGAAAATAATGTCTTTTTGAGACACAAGCCCAATGCTATTTGTTCCATCTTTCGCAAGATAAGTCAGGTTATCGGTAATCCAAATATCGGCATTGTCGGTGTCAATCGGGAAGCGCCCTGCGGCAACCGTAATTTTGCCATTAACGACCCCCCCCACCCATACATCATCCTCAACATAAATAACATTAAGCGCGGAGATATTGTAAGTTGCCAATAAAGTCTCATTTTTAATATCTTGGAACAAATTCTCGCACCCGTTTTCAAGCGAATATCCCTTAAATGATTGGGCAATATCCACACGATAAACATCCACACTACCGTCACTCTGAAAGTCGAGTCGATATCCCATCTCGCCGGACGGCCCTAGATATAGCCCATTTGTCTGTGCAGCCGTCCGAAGCAGGCTAAAATCAACATCTATGCTATCAAAATCAACATTCACATAAGGAAACTCCCACAACTCCTGGGGGCCACCATGCCCCCAAATCCCCGGTTTTTCAGTCGGTTCCGTACACCCTGTCTCGATCCCGCAAATATACGTTGCCTTCGAAGTCCGGACGGTTGAACTATTTGTCCCATCCATTCTAATGCCGCCATTGGTAAATACCGGCCCGGTAATCGTCACCTCATTGCCAAACCAGATATTTGAGTTATGAAGGAAAGCGAATGCTGTTAGAGGTTGTTGCCCAAAAGTTGCCTTTATTTTGCGCTTCATATTAGGGTGTTCATTCGTCCAGCCTGTTGAGCGTACGATTACAGGTGTCACGCCGTCAGTTGGGGGAGTGATATCAATACTGAAGTACCCCACACTCTCCCCACTGCTATCAAAGTATTCATGCAAGTAGGGTCCTGGAGCTTCCGTCCCATCTTGAAAATCAGTGTTATCACTAATTAAATGCCATTTATAGTATTCAACTCCTGCCTCAGCAATCTGAAGCGACCTCTCTCGTGAAACCCTTCTATTCGAAAAATCAAGCTGAAGGGAAAGTAAAAACAAGAGACCATAAACAACCACCATGAAAGCTCCTGTTATAACAAGTAACGCTGGTGTTATTGTCCCCTTTTTCATATTCAATATTTTAAAGCCCTAGGTTGCACATGCGATTCAAGCGCAAATGTATCCTCCGAAACTTGTGACGCAATTCTCATATTAATCGAAATTCTCACAAGGCGAGTGTCCGACAATCTTGACCCAGGTAAAAGCGGATTATTTGTCAAATCATTTGGCCAATCACCATTAAAATATAAAAATATTGGCGTCGTTATGCTGTCGTTTAGAAACTGAGTCATTACTCTCGTCGATTCTGTCCCAAGGTCATACGTCAATGGAGTTCCACTTGGCTCAGTCACTCCCTTAACCATTTGTGTACCAGTTGCAGTGTAGCGAACTCGCTCAACCACCCCATCGTAATCAATATCGCTAAAGAAAACCACCTGATTGTCATCAGCAACCTCTATAGGGTAAGCACCGGTATCAGCTTGTTGTATAGCCCGAAGCTCAGATGTGAAGGAAGCAACAATACTGTTCGCCTCCTCCACTGCAGTATAACTATTAAATGCAGTCAGTTGACTATTGGACAATATATATTGAAGCCCAAGTACAGATCCCCCAAGCACCACCATCAAGGCAGCCGACATCATCACCTCAATGAGGGTGAAGCCTTGCAAACCGTCATAAGGTTTCCTTATCAACGTAAACCCGCCCCCTGTCATCCCGGACAATCCGCCACAGGCGGAGCAGATCCGGGATCTAGAAGTTTTCGTTATTTCTTTACTCATTTGACTATGGTTCCTCCTCCATAATTATCCTCTCAGTTGTATATCCGGTTACAATAACCTCGCTCGTAAAATTAAGGTATCCCGATGCTGTTGCAGTTATTGTATATGTGTCCTCAGATAAACTCTGGAAAAACGCTTGTCCGTAATCTGGATCCCCTGAATTGCCGCTTAATACACTCTCAGATGGCCCACCATTATCAATAGTTGCAGAGACAGAAGCAATTGGATTACTACTGCTATCTGTAAAAATTGTCAAAAGCCTGTGGGTAGAGCTTGGTGTAGCAGAAAAAGTCACATCCGCCGTCTGTCCAGGGAGCAAGGACACAGGCAAAATTGGATTAGTGCCGGTAATATCCCATACACCACCAGATGGGATAATAATGTGATAATTATCCCACTCCATATTGGGAAGGCTAAGAGTCCCAGATCCGTTTGTAATATTGACCTCGTTATATTTAAAAACGGGTGCGCTAAATGAATCAGTTCCAATAGTTTTTTCTCCTCTCAAAACAAAAGATTGATCAGGGAAAATCGCAAAATCATTTTCTCGGTCGTAGGTTGATGTAATATCAATCTGCGAAAGGGTATCAATAGAAAACGAAAGACTAGTGATGAGTCCCTCATTAACAGTCGCATGTGGTTTAGATGGGTTTGTGACCTCTGTTGTACTATAAGTTCTGTCAGTACTCATACCGGCTTTCGTGACGGTTACACGATAACAACCTAAGCAGGGAAGTGCACCAGGTAAAGTAACTTCACCGTTCACATCAGTTTGCAACTGAGTGTTAACAGGTGGAGTTACGCCGCTTGCAACAATAGCTACTGAAGCATCGGCTAAAGGATTACTGTTTGAGTCAACGACAGAAATGGCGAGTACCCCGCCCGTACCAACATACGATCCCGGCGGTGCAATATTTGTCGTATAAACAATCGGACTGGCACGCCTTCCTGTCGTTCCTCCCCAAGTAACACTAACCTCAACATGCTTATAATCAGCCGCCTCAGTGTCAACTGGAGCAGACTCATCAAACGGATCATCAATATTTACTATTCTTGTTGAGATCGTGTAGGGAAGTCCACCGCGCAATGCAATCTCTTCAGGCTCAATGATTCCGTTTGGGATCCCACCCACTGTCCCAACATCGGAATAATTCAGATTTTTGATTATCTCGATTTTCTCGCTAGCCAGTTGTGTAGCCGCAGTGCGCGCCTTTGTAAAACTAACAAGATCGAAGACGGAAACAACCAAAGTAAATATCGTCTGGCTGAGGATCAGAAGAAGTGCAATCGAGATGACAATTCCAATATAAACTTGTCCCGACAGTGGATATTTTATACGCACATATAAAGTATATCACCACTACAGCCCATGTCTGTCAGTCGGGGTTGGGTAACAAGTATGATAATATACCCGTATCTTTTCAGTCTGCACTTTTAAAGGAGTAGAAATGTCCCATCATTATGCCTTGAAGGAAGGTGTCTATCTAATCACAGGTGCACTTAACGGTGCTCTCCTTGATACGAACACGGGGAATGTTTATTCGATTAATCATCTCTCAGTTTCCATTCTCAGTGGTCAGGAAGAAAACAGCAACTACTGGAATAGGCTGGTTGTAGCTGGTTTAGCTACTCGAGACTCGGAGAATATTGAATCCCAACTTCCAAGGATGGAAAACATTGGGTTAGGATTCGTTTGGTTCGAGATTATATCTGACGATTGCAATGAGTCTTGCATTCATTGTTACGCTGAGAGTATGCCACCAGCTCATCGTCGAGCACTTGGTCTAGAGGTAGAGAAAATCGCTGATAGGCAAAAACTGACATTCAAGCAATGGTGTAGTTTAATCGACCAGTCCTATAAATTGGGATGCCGACGCTGTCAATTCATCGGTGGAGAGCCATTTTTGTATAGAGATGGCGATCATACTGTTTTGGACTTAGCAGAATATGCTCGTAGTTTGGGTTTTGAATATGTTGAAATTTTCACAAATGCCACACTCCTGACCCCTGATAAAATTTCGCGTATAAAGTCGCTAGGTCTTCGGATTGCTGTGTCTTTGTATTCCAGTGATTCACAAGTCCATGATTCAATAACTCAAACTCCTGGCAGTTTTGTAAAGACAACTACAAATTTGAGATTGTTAAAGCAACTTGGAGTACCAACCAGAGTGGAGACAGTAATCATGAGACAAAATCAACATACTCTCCATGATACTCAGGTCTTAATCAAAGACATTGGTTTTTCTGGAAAATCTCCTGACCCGTTAAGACCAAAAGGAAGGGGTGGTAATGAATCCATTCGACCATCTACTGAGATTGTCGCCCAGTATGGATACAAGCTCAAACCTAACTTCACGGCGGAGAAGTCTAAAGTAGCTCATTACTCGAGCGGTCACAGTTGTTTAGCAGGGAAAATAACGATTACTGATGTAGGCGACGTACTGCCCTGTATCTTTTCCCGAAATCATTCCATTGGTAATGTCTCTAATCTAAATTTGGAGGAGGTGATTCTGTCGGCTGCAATTCAACAAATATGGAGTACCACCAAAGACAGTGTTCTAGTTTGTCAGGACTGTGAATATCGTTATGTCTGTTTTGACTGTCGGCCATTGTCTGAAGCTGCGGCAATGGGAAATTCTGATTATTTACATGCGCCATATCCACGCTGCACATATAATCCATACACTGGAGAATGGGCACAAGGTGTCTGGCGTGTAAATGATGAGGGAGAAACGTGGTATGATCGTTCGCTGGGACCTGTTCTTCAGCAAATTGTACCACTTGACTCTATTTCAGTTCCATCACAATCGGAAAGTCATTAAAAGGAGATATGCTCATGTTAGAAGGTATTGAACCAACTCTCGTACTGGTTAGCGCTCAACAGGCACAATTGCTAGCCTCTTGTAATCCTGAGGCAGGAAGTTGTGCTCCTGATTTTTACTGTTCGCCAGATGGGTCAACACAGGGCTGTAGTCCTGATAGTGGTTGTGGCCCAGATGAGGGTGGTTCCGATCCACCTGATCCCCCGATTAGCTGTGGGCCCGATCTCTAAACCATAGCTTATTTTAGCTGACAGTTCATTTGAGTTAAATCAAAATGGACTGTCAGTCTTTATTTCTTCAATGAATCTAAAGATATTCTTTTCAGGGTTGTCAAGGTATGCAAGCCATCGTCGATAAATATTTTTTTCCAAATCTAGTAGATGCTGGTGTCCAACTTTTTCCCCGTCTGCTTTAAAATACTCTCCTTTGCCATTTAGCCTTATACGTAGTTCATTATCGGTTGCTAATTCAATTACAGCATGTTCAAGATCCCCGTTTGAAAGAAAAGTATGAAGATATTCATGGCACAAATAGACAAGACTGTAGTTAGACCAGTCCTCAGTATGCCCCCAATAAATTATATTATTCCCAAGATAAGACCCTCCTCCAATACTCCTTTCGATTACAAAAACTGTGGATGTAGTATTTGGTAACTCAACTTTTAAAATTTCTTGCAAATGTTTTTGTATCTCTTCTTTTTTTTGCTCCCACTCCTTTTCTAGCCATATTTTATATTCTTCTGTTTTCGTTAGAAGTTCCTTAAACTCCGTAGTCTTTTCAAAGGCTGCGAACATATCTTTCAAGTTTTCACTAGCTTGAGAGATAGAAGTTTTATAGTTATCATCTAAAAAAACCATTCTTGGATCTTCAAACAACATATAAGCTGAGGCATAATCCTTTGAATAATTTTTTATAGCAGCAGAGAAGTACTTTTCGTGTTTTTTGCCAAGTAAGGCTGAGTAGATGAGCTGCCCTTTATTAATTTCAAATTTAAAGTCCACCGAGCTAATTCTATCAGAAAATGAGAATCTCTCCTGCACGCGTTAGAGCAAGTCAGTAAACCTACTTAGGGTTGTGAAGCGAAGAAAACCGATCTAGTCTATAATGAAAAAGTAACTGCCCATGAAACGTAAATCGTTTGTTTCCATAGTCTTCTACCCTGATAAAGTCCAGGTTCTGAAATTAAATAACCAAAAAGACAAGGTCGAGAAGGTAGTGACAACTCCTTTGGCTCCGGAGGTTATTGTTAATTATCAAGTTGAGAATAGCTCAGAGTTAACAACACTTCTTAAAAATCTTTGGAAAAAAGAAAATATCACAGAAAAATCAGTCGGGATTGTCATTCCAGAGTTTTCCACTTTCACCAAACTTTTGAAGATGCCTAAGCTCGAGGAAGAAGAACTTGACGAAGCAGTTCGTTGGCAATCTCAGGAGTTTCTTCCGACACAAAACAAAGATGTAGTTATTGACTGGCAAATTATCGACGAGACAGGAACTGAAAACCAGATATTGGTTATAGCAGTGCAGCAAAGTGTTCTGGCAGGCTATGTTAAGGCTGTTGGCGCTGCAGGACTTCTGCCTCTAGTTGTAGAGACACCATCAATTTCCTTAATGCGAGCCACAGAATATTCCTCGGTTGCGAAGTTAATAATTTTCGTCGATGGCAACGAAGCCGTATTAACTATCGCCAAAAACAAAGCCATCATAGGCAGCTCAGTTATCAGGGTCTCAACACTGAACGACATCATCCAAACTGCATCACTTATATTGCGTCATTATGAGGAAGCCCAAATAAAATCCATTATTGTTGGAGGTAAAGGAATCACAGAGGAAATAACAAAGGCTTTGAATGGTTTGGGGTGGCCTGTTGATTTCATAAACCAAAAATTTAGCGGACTGGCTCCAGCCCAAATTCAAGAATACATCATTCCGTTATCACTTCAACTAAAAGAAAACATCGAAGTGAACGATAAATACAATATCAATCTTCTGCCTTCCGACTGGGTGAAACACTACAAAGACAAATTAACTGATATCAGAGTTTGGGGAGTAACACTACTTGCCTCAGCACTCCTCTGGATAACTTTTCTAGGAGTCATGAGCACGTACATAATTTTGAACACACGCTACGAAGATGTTAGCAAAAAAACAGGGAATGGTGAAAAGGTTGCAACTAAAAAAGTTATTGAAGAAATTGGAAGCGCGAACAATTTAATCAAGAAGGTCGACTCAGTTGCATTGAATTTCCATTCACCAGAAACGGTTATTAACACAATCTTTGATCTCAAACCACCAGGCGTTGAGATTACAAGTGTCGCTTTGTCACTTGTCGACGGAAACTTAAACGTAAAAGGGGTCGCCGAACGAAGCGAAATCCTTTTTGATTTCAGGCAGGCCTTCGAAGAACACCCTGACCTTTCAACTCCAAGCCTTCCAATTAGAAACATAACTCAGCAGGCTGAAATAGTTTTTGATTTACAGCTTGACTATCTGCCAGCAACGGCAATCAAATCGTCTGTTCCCAAAGTTAATTTAGATTAATGGAGAAAAGCGAACAGCCCACACAAACAGCAAATATGACAAAGGAAATTTCAGTTGAAGCACAAAAAAAAGGAGAGATACCAGCACCGATTGCACAAAGTGTACCAATAAAAAAGGGAACACCTTCCCTTAAAAAAGGATTTTTGGATCTAGGAGCACGCATAGCTTCACGCTTGATTCTACGATCTGTGATTTTAAATGTCTTGAATTTACTGCTGGTTATTGTGACAATTTTCATTTTTACCAAACTTGAACCACTTTCCACTAAAATTCAAGGAGAGCGAACTCTGGAACTTACCGCTCCAAATAGCTCAGACTCTAGAGTGCTACAAGCAGAACTTGCTGAAAACGCTGGAAAATTAGATGAACTCCAGTCGCTATTTGCGAATGAAGACAGAATTTTAGAATTTGTACGTGAAATTGATGTCCTCAAAAAAGAAGGCGTTATTACAAGATTTAGTTTCGAAAGCAACGACGTAGCCCAAGATACAACTAAAAACTTCGGCTTGAAAATAGCAATTGACTTTACCGGCGACCTGCAAAGAATCAATGCTGCAATCAGCAAAGTCAACAGTCTTCACTTTTTAATTCGCACCGAAAATATTGAGATTCTTGTAGACAAAGGAGTGTCTGAAGATAATACAGAAACAATAACATATACTTATAGATTAAGAGGAATCCTCTATGTTGACGAAAATCTCAGCAAAAATTGACCAGTTTTACGCAGTGTTAGCGGCAATAGTTATTGTGCTCGCTCTCTACTCGGGCTTTATCTTTCGTGGTGTGTTTAAATCAATCGGCAGAGCAAACGAAATAGATGCAGAAGTTCTAAAAGCGCCTTCTCCTCATTTAAACAGAGAGGCGCTAAACAAAGTCTATAAAGCCATAATAGAAGACGAATCCATACCACTTGACTTATGAAGTCAAATTCTTGTACAAATAATATGTAAGGTTTAGGAGGTGAGATTATTTTGAAATTAAAAAATACTGCCACTACAAAAGGTTTTACACTTATCGAGCTTTTAGTAGTCATCGGAATCATTGGTATCTTGGCAGCAATTGTGCTTGTCGCAGTTAATCCTGGTCGACAATTCGCAAGCGCTAGAGATACACAAAGAAGAAGTGACCTTATTGCGATCACCGATTCGATATACCAGTACGCTGCGGAACACAATGGCAATTTGCCAGATACAGATGCAGACGATGCAGCAAGTAACTTCCCAACGGCATCTACATGCGTCGGGACAGGTGCAGGCTGTTTCAACCTCGGCGCAGCTGGAAACGTTGCTGATGCGACGGTAACAGTAGTACCAACTTATATAGCTGCTATGCCAACGGACCCATCGACGGGTACCGCTGCCGATACTGACTATACAGTTTATGTAAATACAGACGGCCGAGTAGTGGCATCTGCAAGCGGAGAGCTAACTGGAAGTATCTCTATCCAGAGATAATCCATAGGCAATCCAACAAAAAACCATCTTGGTTCATTCCAAGTGGTTTTTTGTTGTCTTGTACAAGTGTAGCAACTGGGTTGGAAGAAAGATTACCCACTTAATTTACTTCCTCACAAATGAGTCACTACTTGAGCAGCATGCGCCTCAATTTAGTTTTATACTAAAATAGCGTATCTTGTTAATATTATGCTAGAACGAAGGACAATATGTATGTTGGCTGTTGGTAATTTATCTTGGGAATCTGGTTATGATTACCTGTTAACAGCATTCTCTAAAACCCATTCTATAGATAATCTGATATTAACTATAGTAGGCACAGGATCTCTATACAGTGCTATCAAATATACAGTTGAAGATTTGAAAATAGATAAAAACGTCTGTTTTGTTAATAAAACTCCAAATTTAGAAGAACTAAGTGACTTAATTAATAAATCTGATATTTATGTTAATTTTTGTGTTAAGTATGAACCTGCTATGGCTGACGAGATGGCATTTAAGCTTAACAAATCAATTGTTTGTACTAATGTGAATAGTTTTTTAGCAAAACAGAAATCCAAGAACATAAATGTAATACCAACTAGAAGTATTCGAACACTTAGTAAATATATCAATGTTAAGTAACAACAAAATAAAAATTGGGATCTTTGTCGAAACTTTTCCGGTAGTTTCTGAGACTTTTATCGTGAATAAAATTCTTTATCTCTTTAAAATGGGTTATGATGTCAGGATATTTTGTCTTAAAGAAAGCGTTCAGTGGAAATTCTTCCCAGATTTAATCAAAGAGATACCTGATGTTAGAGAGAGAGTTCGAATTGGATTATCTGTAGATTCTCTCAGTGATTATTGGATAGCACTTAATAGACTAGTCTCTGAAATAGTGTTACACCCTTTAAGCACATTGAAGTTCTTAGCTTATAATCTGTTTCAAAGTAATAATAAATTTCTTACACCTGTTGAAAAGGTGTTTCAAAGATTTAATTTTAATGGGGTTAATCTTGATATACTAAGCATAGAGTTCGATACACTTGGTTACAAAGTAGTTGATCTAAAATCGTTACTAAAGTGCAAGATTTTTATAAACACGGTAGGAGTTGCACAAGCTACCAATACATACCAAAAAAATCCAAAAATACTTACTTACTTAAATGATTATTCCGATATGTTCCGTTTTGCTTCTAGGTTTTTAGAGAACAACAGTTTTAAATTAGGATTCAATAAAGGTATAAAAAACAAAGTAATTTATTGTGGTGCTAATCCGTTTTTTGATATAGAGAATACGGCAAATTTAAATAAACCTAAACATAAGAAATTTAAAATAACTTCAGTGGCTAGACTGGCGTGGTCAAAAGGTTATGAGTTTGCCCTGGAAGCGGTTGCATTAGCTCAAAAATCTGGACTAAAAATTCAATACACAATAATTGGTGATGGCCCATATAAAGATGCTATTTATTATGCTGCAGAACAACTTGGTTTGATAAAAAATAACACAGTAATTTTTAAAGGTGCACTTTCGTTGAAAGAAATAAGAAAAGAACTAGGGAACTCAAATATGTTTTTACAAACATCAGTTATAGAGGGATTTGGGATCTCGGTGTTAGAAGCGCAATTGATGGGATTGCCTGTAGTTGTAACTAATGTTGGTGGGCTGATCGAGAGTGTCGTAAATCAAAAAACGGGTTTAATTGCACAAAAACGAGACGCGGAAGATATAGCGGATAAAATTATTTATCTCTATAAAAACAAAGAAAAATCATCTCAAATGGGTAGAAATGGAAAGCAGAGTGTGCGCGATAATTTTACTTTAAAAATGGAAATGGAATCTTTAGCCAAATCGTATTTAGAATTGTTAAAAAATTAAGTATTTAAACTCTTAACTTTTTGATCCAAGAGGTTGCCGTTTTAGGAACGACAAGATCATCTGACTCAAAGATTCTTTTTAATTTGTAAGAATAATTTTTATTAGAAAACTCTGTTTTTGCTATATGGAAACCATTTGCAGATATCTTTTTGGCCAGTTTGGGATTGTTTATTAGAAGTTTGATTTTATTTGCAAGTTCTCTATAGTTCCCGGGGCGATACAATAGTCCGTTTTCTCCATTCTTTATTATTTCAGGTACACCTCCACTATTTGTTGCTATAACAGGTTTCTTAAGCAACATCCCTTCCAAAATTGTTCTCCCAAACGCTTCGCTTTTTGAACAAACAAGAACAGCGTTACATTTTCGGAATAGAGGATAAGGGTTATCGACAAAATCTTTCATTTGAATGTACGTCTTTCTGTCGCCTGTGTTGATTAGACTATTTATTTTGTCGGTAAGTTTTTTATCGGTACACCTTCCTAAAATCAGTAATTCTATGTTCATTTTTTCAGCAAGTAATAAAGTAGTTGCTCTTATGGCGTCCAGTTGACCTTTCTTTTTGGAAATTGTTCCTGCGATTAGTAATTTAAAGCTTTTAGAGAAGTTAAAGTCAAATTTAGAGTGCTCCTTGGGCAACATGTTATCAGTATCAATGGAATTATATATAACAATCGATTTATCTTTTGATACATATCTATCAAACTCTTTCTCTGTTGCTCGAGAGTTAAATATCACTTTAGATGAAAAAGCATTAATAAATTTTGATGTAAAAGCCAGTCCATATTCAAATATAAATCCATGATCTTTTTCACCCAGCTCTCTTACGTACCAGATATGTGGAATATTCAAAGAGTTTGCTACTAACGCCCCGACACAAAGAACGCTGGTGTTGGTTACAATCAAATCTGGTTTAAATTTATTTATGTTTGCTCCCAATTTAAGGGCATCGTCTAAATGGTGTCGGAAAGTTGTTTTAACAGAATTTATTTTCTCTCCTCTTCTAACAGTCCACCATTTATATGGTTGGATTATATAGCTTATTTTTGCTTCATCCAATTTAGTAGTAAGGCCTCCTTTAGAGGGGAGAACAACGAGTGCTTTTGTAGAAGGATATTTATTTAATGTTTTCAGTAAATATAATAAAGAGAGTTCGGCTCCACCTATGTCACCACTATGCGAGACAAAGCAAATTTTCATAAGGTTAAATAGGTAAGTTATTTTGTTCAAACATGTTATACCACAAAACGATATCTAATATCGTATTAATTCTATTTACCTTAAGGTCTATCTTCATGTCATCAATAAAGACTTGCTTATTTATGAATGATGGAAAGTCAAGTTGTCTCAATAGATTAAATAGATATTTAGTATCCTCCTTGGAGATATCAGAATAATCACTTATTAATTCCCTGGGGTTTTGATCAAATTGTAAGATTCTGTTGTCATAACTTTTTAGTTTATCTGTGTTTTCATCACTTGTTGACGGTATGCTCATTATTTCAGGGAATGCTGCATTTAATATTTCCCTATAAATAAATTTAAACTTATATTTATGTGGTATGCTGAATCCAAATCTTACCAATCTATCATCAAAAAATGGTTGGATCACCATCTTTACATTATTTCCAATAATATTATTAGGAGCAATGCTAATGCCATTTCTGACTCTGTTCTTGATTAAAAAGGTCATCATCCGGTTTTCTGTTGTAGGAATCTTACTTAATTCGCGAGAGGTCCAATCATCGGTAAATTTAATGTGGTTCCATATATTAGGGTCTATATAATCTTCAAGCCAAATATAGTCAAAACCGAATTGTTTTTTAAACAACTTAACTAAAAAGTGTGTATCATCCTTCTTCTCGATATGTATTGGTCGGACTCTGGTGGAGCGCATTACAATGTCGCCGGCAATGCCGTCAATATAGGTATTGTATTGACTAATAGTATCTAACATAGGCATTGTCCATAGGTGTTCCTGGACTAAGCAATCACTTAAATACGCTTTCCTGATGAAGAATCGTTTGTATATATTAGTAGGTCTGTCGATATACTTATTTTTTAATTTCAAGGCCTCAGATAACTCGTTTACAATTTCCTTTTCCGAACCTGCCGGGTGTAGTGTTGTTACAGTATCGAATTTGCTAGAAGGGGAAAATTTCTTAAGACCCGATACTATGCTTCTGGAGTCGTAGCCTCCTGACAGAGCAACGATGTTTATTGAATCCTTAATATCGTCACCTAAACTTTGAAAAATAGTTTTGAATATTTCAGTTCCTTCATGTATTTTTTGTTCAAAACTTGAATCAAGATCTGTTTCAATTTCAGGAAAGTCCCAATATTGCTCTTCGCTTATCTTAGTTTTATCTCCATAACTTATTTTAAACAACGTGCCATTGGGTATTAATCGGATATCTTTATAAAATGTATTTTCTCCGAGTGTGAATCTAAAAGTTAGATATTCACCCCACGCTCCCCAGTTAATAGCAGGATGTTTATTTAATAATGAAAGTAGTAACTTTATTTCAGAACCAAAAGTAAGTTGATTGTCTTTTTGATATACGAACAGAGGTCTGGAACCACATTTGTCGGTTGCGAGGTAGATTAGTCGGTTTCTTTTATCTATTAGAAAAAAATTAAAAGAGCCGTTAAGTTGTCTGACAAAGGATATGTCTTGTTTTTTGTTATATAAATCTAGTATGTAGTTTGCAGGTTTTTTATGATTTGCACTTTCAAAGAGATTTCCTTGAACAACAACAATGGAACCTCCCTCCTCTGTAAAAAAATTATTAACAGAATCTAGACCGCAAGTGGATATTCTGTAATATACATCTTTCCAATCTTTATAATTATCATAAAAATTGTCATTAGGTTTATCTGATGGTACATTATTGCCTATTGTCCCAAACAATCTAAGCATACTGTACAATATTCTAACAGAGATTTGAATCTATGACACTATTTTCATTTGTAATACCATCATTCAATTCTGGTTCGGATATTCTTGAGTGCGTAAAAAGTTTAGCAGCTCTAGAATACGATAAGTCTAAATACGAAATTGTTGTAGTGGATGACGGTTCTACAGATAGTTCTGTTTCTAGATTAATAAGGCTTAAAGTAAGAAATCTAAAGATATTTAGCATTTTTAATCAAGGAGCTCCCACAGCTAGAAATTTTGGGATTGCAAATGCAAAAGGTGAAACCCTTATCTTATTAGATCAAGATGTAGTAGTCGCCGAAAACTTATTGAAAGTTTATGAGCGTACTTTCAAAAATGTTGATGCAGATGTTGTGCAAGGGAATATTTGGGAACAAATAATAAATACCGATTTAACACGAGCTCATGCAAAATGGAGAAGGGTTGCATTTATAAATAAAGTTGGAGACAAAAACGGTTTTATAAAAACTATAGTTACAAGGAATGTAGCAATAAAGAAGGATGTATTGGATAAGATAGAACAAAAAGACAGCTTTGTTTTTAATGAAACCTTCAAAGGAACAGGTGGTGAAGATCGAGAGCTAGGATATAGAATAAAAAAAATGGGCTTCAAAATTTATTTTGAACCCGAGGCTATTGTTAGACATAAAGACCCCGACAAATTAAGTGATATTCTTTTTCAAAAATATAAACATGCACAAGGAGATGTTAGGATGGGAATTGGCGAGAGACTCCTGGATTTGAATAACTTTAACAGAGCAGTAGTGATGCCAGTAAGAGAGGGCGTACCACTATTTCTAGCTTTTTTACTCTGGTTATTTCATATTATTGGCGGAGAAGTTCAAAAACTAAAACTAGTTCTAGATAATATAAATACTTTTATATACTACAAAATAAAGCGTTTGATTGATATTTTTGGTTCTTTAATTGGTCTTATTGTTGGCTCATCTGTTTTACTTCTAATTTCTCTTTTAATAAAACTAGATTCAGAAGGCCCAGTTATTTTTAAACAGAAGCGAGTTTCAATAGGGTGGAAAGAATTTGAAATGTTTAAATTTAGAACAATGGTCATAAATGCAGAAGAAATTTTGAAAAACAATCCTGAATTGTTGGAAATATACAAAAAGAGTAATTACAAAATAAAAGAGGACCCAAGAGTAACCAGAGTTGGAAAAATTTTAAGAAAGTTTAGTTTAGATGAGCTTCCTCAACTAATCAATATTTTAAAAGGCGAGATGTCGATAGTCGGCCCCCGAGCTTACAAAAAAGATGAGGTTAAAAACCAATTAAAAATTCATCCAGAGTTAAATAGGTATGCAGTGACGATTATCGGAACAAGGCCAGGACTCACTGGTTTGTGGCAAGTAAGCGGTAGATCTGAAATAGGATTTGAAAAACGTTTTGCTATGGACTATAGCTATGCAAAAAGAAGAAATATTTTTTTTGATATATTATTGATTTTCAAAACAATTCCAGCTGTTTTGAAATCCAGGGGAGCGTGGTAGCATTTGTGTCAAATTAAGAGGCATTGGTTTCTATACGCGCAACTTGGCGCTACACCCAGCATACGCAGTCTATTTGGGTATGTATGGACTAATAGTAGAGGAGATCCAATCTCTGGCCAATTCAGTTGGGATTCTCCACCACTCCTCATCTCATCAGCACCCCAAGTCCCACAGCGCCTCCAGGCTGGGGAGCATGTGGCAGCTGCAGGAAACGTTGTACCAACGTATATCGCTGCAATACCAACTGATCCATCCACAGGAGATAATGGTAATACTGACTATACAGTTTATGTAAATACAGACGGCCGAGTAGTGGCATCTGCAAGCGGAGAGCTAACTGGAAGTATCTCTATCCAGAGATAACTGTTGGTAATCTAAACAAAAACCATCTAGGGGCAACCCTCAGATGGTTTTTGGTGTTCTGTGATTGATGATTTCGAGTCTATTTCAGTTTAAGCGAAATCATCTCAACTTTACCAGGATGTCATTAAAAATTTCAGCGGGTGAGTATTATCTTGAATTTTCTAGTGACCCTTTAGACCTGATACTTATTACGTACTTCTTTCCATTTATACCTATCATTAACTACAATAGCCATTTATGCGATATCGAAAGCTATCTACAATAAAGAGTTTAGTCAATACTATTAACAATAGTGTCGTGTATGAGCAAGGGTCGATCATAAATGGTGACGCAATTGTAAATTTTCATGCCTACACCCTGACAAAAAGTAGAATTGTATTCGAACTTTATTCCTCTATTAATAAACAGCCCCTTTCTCAAATTGTTAAAAGGACACATACTCTTAAAAAAACAGATTTCATGATTGGAATTAATACCAACGCTTTCTTCATGGCAGAAGAAGGGACCAGACCAACTAGTTGGTCTTTCAACCTCGATATTAAACACGGAGTTCCTCTGCAACTGCCAACTAACAAACGTCCTACATTAATAACGAGGAATGGAAAGATTAAACTTGATTATTTGAGAGGAAATGGTTCGTTGAAAATCGGTAATAATACTATTGATTGGAGAGGTTCACATTCTGACATTGGTGTAAATACCATTGTTTATGGAAACTTTGATATTCCCCAGAAAAGAAAAATTAGAAGTGGAAGAACAATAATCACAAGTGATTATAACGATGCGTGGATAGCTCCAAAAGAAAATGAATTGTTGGTTGGTCTTTCTCTGAAAAACGAGGAGGTCGCAGTAAGCCAAATTAGTAGTGAACGGTTAAATTTATTCGACTTTCTCTTTATTATGTCTTGCCCCAAAAATATTACCAGTAAAATTAATATAACGGATCTAGTTCACTCAGCTAAAGTAGGTGGTTTTGAATTTACTAAGGATCATTCTGCACAAAGCTTAATAGCAGAACTTCCTAAAAACAAAAATAATATATTAGGTGTTTTTAAAAATTATCTAATAAATAATAAATTAACTTCAGAATTTATAGAAAAGTATAAAAAAGCTTGGAGCCTTGTTATAGAAAAACAGAATGAAATCATTCTTCTCGTTATAGATGCAAGACCTCAAGTCAAGGGACAAGAAGGTCTCAATGCGTATGAACTCCATGACTTTATAAGTAATAATTTCAATTTTGAGAAAGCATTTATCACAGATGCAGGTCAATCAAGCAGAATAGTTTATTCAGGGGAGAATGAATTTCTTGTACATGGGAACATGCATTACTTAGACTACAAACAAAAACCTCCTGTTTGGTCAGGAGAGAAAGGAAGATTTGTGCCTGGTGCACTTCTGGCATACAATCGAATCTAGTTAAAATGAGAGAAAGACGAACAGATGAAATTCTCACACTTGACTTTAATCACGAACTTGAGCGTGTTATCTCTGGTCTTTCAGAAAGAGAAGCAAGATTTTTTAAACCAATACCTGAAACTACTGAAGAGGAAGCTTTAAAAACAATAGAGATTCTAGAATCAATTGGCTTTGTCAGGTGCCCACTAGGTCTAGTTTCAATGGGAGTTGAAAAAGGATTAAAATGCACGATAGAAGGTAAAAGAGCAAATGAAACTCCCGTGAGACAACTTGACCTTGAATCTTTTTTTGTTTCTAAAACTACTGTTACAAATACGCAATTCGAAGAGTTTGACCCTAATCATGCGAGGACACTTACTTCCTCCAAAGATGCTAGCCCTGTAACCTGTATCACATACGGTCACGCTATAAGTTATGCGATTTGGTTAAATGACAAAACTGGAATGAATTTCTCCCTTCCAATCGAACCTCAATTAGTCAAAGCTGCAGCCCCAGATGGTTGGGAATATTCATACCAAGAAGATGGGAGACCTATTCGAGAAGCAGAGAACGTGTATAAGTCCTATCCTCATCTTTACCCTGAAGGTGAGTTGGGATCAACTTTAGAAGTGAACGATCCCAGAGTTCCGATTAATTATCTTGGTTTGCATCACTCTTCAGGAAACGTGTCGGTGTATACGTTGGGTCATTACAGGACCGAAGGACATTGGGGTGCCGCTTCCGATGGGGCATATGTGGTGGTTTTTGGAGGCAACTTCAGAACATGCCCTCATGGTTCAAGAATCGTCACAAGAGGTATTATTGATGTTGCTGCTGTAATGGACACGGTTGGCATTAGACTTGTTCACCCTGATCCAATGAATTATGTCAAAAAGTAATACATATCAATTTGTGGAGCTTGAATGTGATTTTCAGAAAACTATCACAGATAAACTCTCAATCTCTGGTAGATCTCCATATACAAAAGAACAGTGTAAAATTGAAATATCACCCCAAGATGAAGATTCTGGCATTATTTTCATTACACCTAATGGTGTTGAAATAGCTTCTTTAATTAACAATGCTAAGAGCGACAATGATGCTCACACAACTTCTTTAGTAAGTGAAAATGAAGAGATAAAAACAGTTGAGCATTTACTTTCAGCAATTTGGGGACTAGGTGTAGATAACGCTGTTATTAAAATGCACACCACACACCTGCCGTTTTTGGACGCGAGCGCGATTGGTTATGCTAATGAGATAATGAACACTGGAATAAGATCTCAAAGCAAGTTGCGTAAATATATAAAAATAATTAATGAAAGAAAGTTTAAAGAGAGCCCATCTAGTGAAAGATTCGCAATATTGAGACCATCCAAAGTGACGGAGATTAAATCAACAACATCTTTCGACAACATTGTCGGAACAAAAACAGTTGATTACAAGTGGGATGAAAATAAATATCTTGAGGAGATCAGCTTTGCAAGAACATTTCTAAGGTCTCCTTTAGATGATGAAGGTAAAGTTTGGGATCATGTTAAGAAGCTATTTCCTTTCATCCCAGTTGACCCCGAAAATTCACCAATAATTATTTACAATGATAACAAATTCATTACACCTCTTCGGTCAGAGGATGAACCTGCAAGACATAAAGTACTAGACTTTATTGGTGACATTAGCTTACTCGGCTACAGGCTTCTTTCAGAAATCGAATTGAATCTGCCTGGTCATAGATTTACAAGACAAATAGTAAGAGAGATATCAAAAGAGATGTCCAGTACAACCACTATTAAAATAACTAAAGGGTGCTAGAATTGTTGTGTGTTCGACTTAAAATCTTTAAGTGAGTTAGAGGAATTTGATAATCACAAGCTTGTAACCTTCGTCTTCGATAAAGAAAGTGGTCTTCAAGGCTTTATCGCCATTCATAGAGGAAACGGCAAGCATCCAAGCTTCGGAGCAACTCGCTTATGGGATTACAACAGTGAAGAATCTGCACTTCGTGATGCTCTTCGCCTATCACGTACGATGAGCTACAAAGCTGCGATCGCAGGGCTGAAATATGGGGGAGCAAAAGCTGCCCTCCTTAAAAACGGCCATATTAATAGAGACAAATTGCTTAAGTCATATGCTGAACGCGTAAATTTTCTTTCTGGGCACTTTGTAACAGGAACTGACGTTGGAATATCTGACACTGATGTAAAAAAAATGCGAAGAAGAAGCAAATTTTTTGTAGGGGTAAAAACTAATCCTGCGCGATATACAGGGCTAGGTGTTTATTTTGCTCTTCAAGCATGTTTAAAGGAAAGATTTGGAGACGAAACGATGCTTGATAAATCCATAGCAATTCAAGGTCTTGGTAAAACAGGGTCTGAATTACTTAAACTGGTATATCAGGAGTCAAGTAAAATATATGTTACAGACCTCAATAAAGATACCCTAAGAAACATTAAAAAGCTCTTCCCAAAGGTGATAATTGTATCACCAGATAAGATACACTTTCTTAAGGCCGATGTGTTTAGCCCATGCGCTCTCTATCATACAATCAACAAAGCAAACGTGGAGGAACTGCAATTTAAAATTATATGTGGAAGTGCCAATAATCAACTGGAAAGCGACTCACTTGCTGACGAACTCTATAGGATGAAAATTCTCTATGCACCAGACTTCGTAGTTAATGCTGGAGGGCTCATTAGCGTCGTTGATGAATATGAATATGGTAATTTTAGAGTTAAAAGAGTTGTAAAACGCGTTGAGGTTATAAAAACAAACATAAAAAAAATAATTAGAAAAAGTAAAAGGACTGGTAGATCCACAGATAAAATCGCTCGAGAATTGGCAGAAAAAACATTTCAAAGTTATGATAAGTAGCTTCAATTACTTCAAGCGGCCCAATAACATCACAAATTCGTTATTAAAATATAAATCAAAAGATCCGAACTATTGGGAAGATAGAGGTAAAGCAAAAGCACTATCTCTCACTAACTTCACCATTTCAAATGTACCAGCTTACGAAAAATTTTTAAGATCCCAAAAGAAACACATCGCAAAAATTACTTCATTACAAGAATTTAAAAAGCTCCCGTTCACAAGCAAGAACGACTATCTTAAGAAAAGCATATACAGAGATCTCTTTCCTAAAAACGCAATATCAAAAGTAACAACTGTTTCCTCTACCTCTGGCTCCACCGGCAAACCATTTTATTTCCCGAGAGGCGAAGAACAAGATGCACAATACGAATTTGTGGCCGAGTTGTTTTTAAAGAACCAGTTCGAAATTGATAAAAAAACGACACTAGCCATAAATGGTTTTGGTCTGGGTATTTGGATAGGGGGTATATTTACATACAAGAATTTTAATCAACTAGCTCGTAAGGGTTATAAAATTGCAGTTGCTCCAGTGGGCACTAACAAAGAAATCTTTCTAACAACCTTTCGAGAAATGGCCCCTTATTGGGACCAGGTTATTCTTATGGGCTACCCCCCTTTCATTAAAGATTGCATTGACGAAGGTGCGGGCTCTGGTATTGATTGGAAAAAACATAACATTAAAATTTTAACCGCAACCGAAGGTTTTACTGAGAAATTCAGAGATTATATTGCCGAGAAAGCAGGAGTTAAAAATATCTACACAGATATATTAAATATTTATGGAAGCGTAGAACTTGGGACAATGTCTCATGAAACTCCATTAACTACATTGATCAGAAAAATTGCAGTCGACAATAATAAAGTTTGGGATGAACTGTTTCCAGGTGCTTCTGTTATTCCAACCTTGGTGCAATATCACCCAGGCTTAGTATATTTTGAAGAAGTTGGTGGTGAAGTAATTGCCACAGGCTATGGGTCATCATTTCCGTTAATTAGATATAAGTTTTCTGACAAGGGCGGTGTTATATCTTTCAATGAAATGGTTAGTCGACTATCAAGTATCGGTATAGATATCGAAAAAGAAGCAAATAAAGCGGGCATCGAAAAATATATCTTTAAACTTCCTTTTGTATATACCTACGAAAGAAGCGATTTTGTTGTAGTGGTAAGAGGGGCAAATATTTACCCTGGTAATATTAGAAGCGCACTTCAGGAAAAAGCAATTACCGGAATCGTCACTGGTAAATTCACTATGCAGAAAAAAGAAGATAAAAATCTCAATGAATATTTAAAAATATTTATCGAGCTGAAGAAAAATGCTAAAAATACCTCAGCTAATGAAAAGAAAATCTACGACACGCTAATTAAAACTCTATGTTCTGAAAATTCAGAGTTTAATTACTTATTTACAACTGAAGGTAAACAAGTCGCACCGGCAATAGAATTACTAAACTACGAACACCCAGAATACTTCCCACCTGGTAAAATCAAACAAAAATGGATAAAGAAATAAAACCACAAATTCTATATGAAGGAAAATACAGTAACAAAGAGCTCTCCCTGTTTAAAAAGCAAAGAAAAATATTTAAAGAAATCAATAGCTTCGAAAATCAGCTAAGAGAGCTTTTTGAGATAAAAAACCCTAAGCTTTTAAAATCTCAAAACTTCAAAAAAAAGCAGCAAATTTTTATCAATAACAGACTTCAGTCAAATAAGCTTGGAAATTGGTTATATTATCCAAACGACGGGACGCTGCTGCACACAGTTAATGAAAAGGAATATTTTGAACTTCGAACAAATAGAAACAAAAATTTAATAACCAAAACTGAGCAATCCAAACTTTACGAATCATGCATTGGCATCCTCGGAATGTCTGTTGGCAGTAATCTTGCAACTACACTTGCATATCACGGTGTCGCGAAAACTTTAAAGTTAGCCGAGTTTGATACTCTTGAGACAACAAATCTGAATAGAGTTCGTGCGAACATAACCGATATTGGAAGGTCCAAACTAGATATTGCTATCGATCAAATTTACAAGATTAATCCTTATGCAAACACACTAGAATTTCCAGCTGGATTGGATGACACTTCAATAAAGTTCTTTCTTAGGAAGCCAAGGCCAAAAATAGTTTTTGAAATAATTGATGACTTTGTAATGAAGATAAAATTAAGACTAATGGCAAGAAAACTTGGCATTCCTGTGGTGATGATGGCAAATCTTGGCGATCGAGTGTTAGTTGATATTGAGCGCTTTGATTTAAACAAAAACACCCCGCTCTTTAATGGAATTTTGGGAGATTTTCCAGAAGTAGTTCTAAAAAATCCTAATGAAAATCCAAATAAATATGCAATTCAAATAGTGGGCATTGAGAATATTCCACAAAGAGCTATCGATTCAGTCAAACAAATTGGAGTTTCACTGGTTGGCAGGCCTCAACTTTCAACAACGGTTACAATCAGTGGAGCAGTCGGCGCCTTTATAGCGAGAAAAATTATTTTAGGAGATAAAAAACTAAAGGGTAGGATTTTGCTTGACTTAGATAAAGTATTGGTCTAATACTAGGCTAGAAATGGAAAATTATGAAGCTTGGGCTATAAATTCCTGGGATTATCCCGGCAGCGCTTCATTAGAAGAAAAGATAAAATATTTCAGCAGATATGGCTTATTGGCAGCCAATATCCACAATACCCAGCCTTGGAAATTAAAAATAACTACCAACAGTTTGGTTATAACTCCAGACTGGGCAAGAAAACTTCCAGAACTTGATCCTACAGGAAAAAATCTCTATATAAGCCTCGGGTGTTTTGTGAAAAATATAGAAGTTGCAGCTGCTTATCATAATTATAAAGTTACAATTTCACTCCCGAAATCATCAGAAGATATCATCCTTGCTTTCAAAAATGGTAAAAACACCGAGCTCTCAAAACTCGCCCCGTTTATCACAAAAAGATATTCCAATAGGCTGCCTTACTCAGGTGAACCAATTTCATCTGCTGTTATGCAAAAATTACAGCTTTTAGATACAGAAACAAAAGTGTATTTTTCGAGCAATAAGAGGGATATTAAAAATTCTTCACGCCTTTACATCGAATCTGTTAACGCTTTAGCGGCGAAAGCAGAAATTACAAAAGAGATCGCGAAATGGATTAAGCCAAATCACACAACGGATGGAGATGGCATGCCTGGTTTTGTACAAGGGTTTGCGCCAAGTCAAACTAAAATTGGCAAATTTATTATGAGCATTCTACCAAGTCGCATTGGTGCAAAAATAATTACAAGTGCAGACGACAAAAAAATGCAATCCAGTCCGCTGATTTCAATCCTAGTAAATGGCAATAAAGGCAAAACTGATTGGCTAAATACAGGCAGGGCATTTCAGGAATTAGCCCTGAGATGTTTTGCTCATGATGTGCACATTACGCCAATGCATTCAGTTGTAGAAGTTAAAGAGACATCGCTTGGAATCGCAAAGATTTTTGGTCTTGGTAAAAATCTGTCACCGCAAATGTTCTTCAGAATGGGCTATGCAAGCAATCGAGCTTATCATACTCCAAGGAGGAACATTCGAGAGGTTATCGATACTGAAAGTGATTTAATAAATACAATAGACTCTCCAATAGAAAAAAGAGGTGTCAAAATTGGCAAATACAATATTAACTATATCAAGACAGGAAGTGGCCATCCGCTTGTTATGGTTCACGGGGGCAATATTGGCTGGGGACAATTTTATCCAAACTTAAAAGAATTTGCCAAACGCTTCACAGTATATGCTCTCGATATGCCCGGCGCTGGCAGATCAACGAAAGTTGATTTTAAAAAAATGGACTTCACCAAAGACCAATTATTAATTTTAGAGGGCTTTATTAAGCAATTAAAACTAAGAAAGCCACATCTAATGGGAACTTCAATAGGCGGATGGTTAGTTTTAAAGCTTGCTGCTAAAAATTATGATAGTTTTGGAAAATTAGTTGTTGCAGACCCAGTAGGTTTTAGTGATTACCAAACTACGCAATCTAAAATTATGGGAATTTATCCTTTAACACAACTTCTTACAAAAACATTGTTTAAGCCTTCTTGGCAAAATGATAATTTAGAAATGCTTATTAGAAGTACTTTTTATAACCAAAGTCTTAATTTAAGCCGTGAATTTATTAACTATTTTTATGAAACAACCTTCACATCTCACAATGCCTTGTATATCAGTAAAATGATTGGGTCCACGAAGGATCTATTATTGGTAGAGGATCTGCCGAAAATTAAAAACGCTACGTTAGTCATTTGGGGAGAAAAAGACAGCCTGTTGTCTTTTGAAAAAAACAAACAATCCATCAAATTTCTGCCCAATGCTCAAACAAAATTAATAAAAGATGGAGGGCACATAATCTCAATAGAAAAAGCTAGAGAGTTTAATTCCATCGTCCTCGATTTCCTTCTTTAACTCTCCTATACTAGATGTATGGATATATGGTCTGCCCCAGAGCTATTGATCCTAATAGCTGCATCAATTATTAGTTTCCTGTTGGGTTTGACGGTCATCCAAGAAGACGAAAAAAGCAAAACAAACTTAATTTTTACTACGCTCGCATGGGTTACTTCAGTATGGCTTGTTGTTAACCATTTTGCGCTCGATCCAAGTTTTACGAAATATAGTTTATGGCTTAGCAGGTTTAGTGTATTTTTTGCAGTTCCTCAAATATCATCGGTCTACCTTCTGGCACACACACTACCAGGAAGAGAAGTTAATCTAAAAAAAAGGACATTGTATTTTGTTATTCTAACAACCGTTCTCGTAATGATTATCAATTTAACACCATTCACCTTCCAAAGTGTTAATGTTTCAGATGGGGCTGTGAACCCAGTGCCAGGATTTGGAATGGGCATCTTCGCATTGTTTGCGCTCGCAACGAGTTTTAATGCGATATATACATTTATTATAAGATTTAGAACTTCAGTTGGGACGGAGAAGAAGCAAATACTATATGTAATGATTGGAATCCTTATTATGTTTGGACTAATAATTGGGACAGTCCTTGTGCCAGTCATTATGTTTAGAAGCACATTGTTTGTTCCTTTGACTCCTATCTATGCATTAGTTTTCCTTGGTCTTACGGCATATTCAATTGTGCAACATAATCTTTTCGACCTTCGAGTTATTACGACGCAAGTCTTCACCTTCGTTCTTTGGTTAGTATTATTTTTCAACATTTTTCTGTCCAGAGGTCCAAGTGAGAGAATCGTAAATTCTGTTATTTTCGCATTCGGGTTTATATTTGGAATCCTCTTGATCAGAAGTGTCAAGAATGAGGTTGAGCAAAGAAAAGAACTCGAAGTGCTTACAGGAAAACTCAAAGAGCTTGATGCCAGAAAGGACGAATTTATCTCTGTCGCCGCCCATGAACTTCGTGCTCCAATGACCGCCATAAAGGGCTACCTTTCGATGGTAGAGGAGGGCGACGCTGGGGAAACAACTCCAAAAGTCACAGAATTTTTGGGTTCAGCTCTTAGCGCAAACGAACGCTTAATTAGACTTGTTAATAATATGTTAAACGTTGCAAGAATTGAAGAAGGCAGGCAGACATTCGAAATGGGCGATGTCTCACTAAGTAAAGTTGTAAAGGAAGCGATTGTAAGTTTCGAAAGCCTTGCAAAGGAGAAAAAACTTACTCTTACAATTGATATATCAAGCCCAATCAACGACATTGTTTACGTAGACAAGGATAGAATTCATGAAGTCGTAACAAATTTTATAAGCAACGCGGTAAAGTACACAGATACAGGGTCAATTGTGATCAGGCTTTTTAATAACACTCCACAAACAGTTAGATTTGAAACAATAGATACGTGCGCTCGATTAAGT
>CAYHMW010000012.1:30049-34904 GCA_964357925.1 uncultured Gammaproteobacteria bacterium | reverse complement strand
ACAGTTTTACAGACTGTTGTGATTGGCCACTCCACCACCTCAGCAGATAAGATGATATTTGTATATTTGGAGCCACCTCTGGGATTTGAACCCAGGACCTGCCGCTTACAAAGCGGATGCTCTACCACTGAGCTAAGGTGGCATATGTATTATGTTACTACCACTGACCCGCCTGCCAACGCCTGCGGCGTAGCCAATGGCGGGCAGGGCTAAGGTGGCAGTTTTTAGCGCACGCGTGACCCCGCATATCGGGGACAGGCTCTTTCCTGGTTCGCAAAAAGGTGGGTGAACTGTCCCACATCGCCGAGGCTTTGCGGGAACGCTCCCGATTGAATCGGAATCGTTCTCCCTGAGGAAAGTGATCAGGAAATGTATCCTGCTACCCCCTTTTGCAGGGTCGTCTTATTATACCATGCTTAACAATTCAGAAGCGGTGGTTAAATGAGGTTTTGTGGCAAATATATATTCAGAAGTATATTTCTTATAGGAGATATTATATTGCTGACTAAGCTTACTCCTCCAAAGACTGGGAAAATAAGAAGCAGTAGAATTATCATCCCATACCTTTGCATAAACATGTCTACTTCGTGAGCTTCTTTTGGGGGTAGAAGCCCAACCAAAATCTTTCCTCCGTCAAGAGGGTGGATTGGGAGTAAATTGAATACAGCTAAGGTGACATTAAAGCTTATGAAGTATGAAGTTATGATTATTAGAGGTGCTGGGGAGAATGGTGTAGTTGCGAATCTAAGGATGATTGATAGAATGCTTGCCAGGGCAATATTGCTTAAGGGGCCAGCGAAGCTGATGATTGCAGCGTCTCTACGTGGGTTTTTTAGATTAAACGGGTCAAATTGTACTGGCTTGCCCCAACCGAACCCGATTATTACGAGCATCAAAGTACCTAGAGGGTCGAGGTGTGCAAATGGGTTGAGGGTGAGTCTGCCTTGGAGTCTTGGGGTGGGGTCTCCAAGTTGATCGGCTGCTAACGCGTGGGCAAATTCATGGATTGTGATCGCCACGAGTAATGCTAATCCAAGGATTAGGAATAGGGTTGGGTCTGTGAATAGAAAATCGAGCATAGCTACCTTGAATATTGTATCGGATTTCTCTATAATACACGATTATGTCGAGAATTTGTGCCGATTGTGGCAAAACAACAGTGATAGGGCACAGCAAAAAACATAGACGTGGTGTTGCTGGGAAGCGCTGGATGAGCCGGGTTACTCCAACCCCTAGACTTTTTGTGGCCAATATTCAGAGTTTTACAGTTGTGAAAGCTGGAAAGAAAATTCAGATGAAACTTTGCACGAAGTGTATAAAGAGACGAAAGAGGAGCCAAGAGTTCAGGTTTGCACAAATTTAGCTTCAGGGTAGCCGAGTTGGAATTGCTTCCAAGTTGTAGGGCTTTTGCCTTCGAGATGGACTTCATCAAGAATTAATTTAGAAGATTTAGATCCCGCATCTCCGTGCGGGATGACATTTGGTTCGACATGGGCTTTCAAAATTTTTAGGCTTTTGATTCTATCGCCTTCGGCTCCAGAATGACCACCAAGATTAACTTCTGTCCAAGCTCCTGGCCAGGGGTGCATGGCTCTTACAAAGTTAAATAGTGTTTGCGGGGCGGGCTTCAAGTTGTAGTTGTTCATAAATCTTATTGTCCAGTCCTCGTTGACCGATTTTCCCTCCAGCACTTGACTCAAATATTGTGGTGGAATAAAGCCATCACTTTTTTTGAGGAGACGCGTGAGGGTTGCCTCTTTATGGTTTTGCGATTTGAGATTAATTTTCCCGGACAGGTAACTGGGAATTAGTTCCATAAGGAATTCTGCTGAGAGTTCGAAAAGCCTTGTACGAAGGGTTTCTGTAGTGTCTGTTGGCAGGATTTCTGCCTTAAACTTACTGAGAATTGGTCCATGATCCAACTCTTCATCCATCTTGATGATAGTCACGCATGCTGTCGTGTCGCCGCGAAGGATCGAGGCGGGGATTGGGGTGGCTCCCCTTAAGTCTGGAAGGCACGAAGGATGTATATTAAGGATGCCATGTTTGAAACGCTTGATTACGTCTTTACTTAAGATTTTACCGTAGCTTGCAACTATACCGAGATCTGATTCCCAAACATCTTCAGGGTTTGTTAGAACTTTTATCCCTTTTTTGTGTGCCCAATCGTCAATTGCAGAGAAAGTGAGATAGCCTTTCCTGCCTGTTGGCTTTGGTTCTTGAGTTACAACTGCTGTGAATTGTTTTTCACGGCCTTGGTTATATGCTTTATGGAGGGCTTGGGCGATAGGGACCACATAATCTGGAGTTCCGAAAAATATTGCTTTCATACCAAATTAACTTCTTCCCAATCACCTTCTTTGTTGAACTTATAGAGGGGTACTTTTTGGGAAACTATGTGATCTACAAATAAAATTCCATTCAGGTGATCGATTTCGTGATCTACTATTTGAGCTTCGAAGCCTCTGAATTCTTTGACGAGAATTGCCCCTGTTTCATCCATATATTTAATTTTGATTTTACTGGTTCTATTTAGCGGACCGTAATAATGAGGAAGCGAGAGGCACCCTTCCAGTGGTTTTCCAGGGGAGGCTTTTTTGGCTCCCGGGGGAGGTACAGCCTTACTTAAAATTTCAGGGTTTATTACGATCTGTGTTTTGCCTTTGTTTTTGATGAGGAATATGCGAACGTTCTTGCCAATTTGAGGAGCAGCAAGACCAACACCTTCAGGATCATTTTGAGCGTCCAATGTTTCTTTCATGTCTCCAATGATTTGAAGAGTTTTTTTGTCGATTATGGCAACTTCTTTTGAAATTTCCCTAAGAGATGGGTTTTTGACATCAACGATTTTCTGTATCATAGGCTGAATAATACCATATTATTGGGAATTATTGATTGCGTCTAGGTTTTCTTCTGCTACTTTGTTGTTTCTTGTAATATTTTCTAGTATGTATCTATATTGCTCACTCGCTTTTTCTTTATTACCTAGATCTTCGTATAGTAAGCCGAGAAATAATCTGGCATTTTCGTAATTTGGTTTCAGCTCGATAGCTTCCAAAAGCCATTCTAGAGCCTCTTCGTTTCTGCCAAGCCTTGCATTGTTTAGCGCAAGTCTGAAGTGTGCTGTGGGTTCTGTGGGAGCCAACGCTGTAAGAGTCTTTAGGTGCTTGATTGCTTCTTCGTAATAATCGGGATTCATGGCTCCTAGATTTGCGAGAGTGGCAGTCTTTGTCTTTAGAAGTTTGATATCGTGAGGGGCAAGCTCTGTAGTTTTATTTATTTCATCGATGCTTAGACTTATATATTTATTGGTATTGACCGTATCTTTTGCAATGAAGGAGGCGATTGCTAGCTCTCCGAAGCTACTTGCCAACTCGTCATGATATAGAGCTTCGTTGGGAGAAAGAGTGATCGCGGACTTTAGAGCTTCAGATGCTTCGGTATATCTTTCTGATTTATTAAGGTCGACTCCCTTTGTGTATTTAAGGTCTGCGAGCCAGTACTTGCCGATAGAAAGTAACAAGTAACCAGCAATTAGGAGTATGGCAAGTGTTGTTAGTTTTTGACCGGTGGTGAGTGGTTTATGTTGTAGTTCATTAATTTTGTTTTGGGAGGCAATGGCTAAGGCTGGGAAAAGGAAGAAAAGTAAGGCAATGGGGGTGACTGAAAATCCGAAGAAGTTAGTTATTAGAATTGATGTATAGCCAGCGAGGAGCGGCTTGTTATCAAGGAGCATGTAGAGGCTTGTTCCAATTAAGATCAGGTAGCTTACGATTCCGAAAGTCCCGGTTGTGGCCATGAAGTTTAAGTATTCGTTGTGGGCGCGGTTGTAGAGAAAATTCCACTCGGATACGTTATTGTGCTCAATGGGGCGTGTTTCATAATAGGCAAGGGCAAAAGTATCTGTGCCTGTTCCAAAGAGAGGATATTTTTTCCAGAGGTTTAGTGCGCCTTGCCAGACAATTTGTCTGATGTCGCCTGATTCTGTACCACCAGCCTCAAGCACTGTTCCAGTGGTTGTTTGCGTTGTCACCTCTGTTGGTTTGTTGAATTTATCTAATATTGATGATGTCCAGGGAGTACCCACTATTGAAGCAATAGCGAACAAAATACAAGAAACAACCAGGAAGGGTCTTAATGCTGTGACCCTTTTTTTCGAAAGAGTGAAAGACAAGTACAATATGTAGGAGATTGCAAAGGCGAGGAGACCGGAGCGGGATTTGGTGAATAATAAGGTTGTGAAGAATAATGTAGAAAGCCAGAGCATTATGCTTTGCGCCGTCTTGGTTGGGTTTTTGACTACAAATGTTAGAGGAATTATTGCTACCAGCCAGGCGGCGAGCCAGTTCGGTTGGCCAAAAGTGCCAAAGACTCTGAAAGCAACATCTTGGACCCAGCAGTTAACAGAAAAGGTACCGTCTACAAAAAGGCAACTGATGCTTTTTCCGAAGTGCTCGAGAGCAGCATAAACCGCAGCGATAGTTGTTGATATTAATAGTGTACGAATTATGTTGCCTGTGTTTTTTTTGTCAAAATAGGTGACAAATGCCCAATATAGAATTGAGTAAGAAATATAGCTTGTCAGTCCGCCGTGGAATCTTCCGTAATAACCAAGGAGTGAGGTGCGTACATCAACCGATACCATGGTTGAGAAGGTGAGTGAAAGTAAGAATAGTGCTATTGGGATATCAAGAAGAGTGTGTCTGAAGATAATTTTTTTTTGATAGATCATGTCGATAAGCCATGTACATACTATTAATGTCGTTATGAAATAAACTGTGATTATTTTGTTAAATTCGAAAAGTTCGGATGTTTTTGTGAAGAAAATTAGAGGGGTTAGAAAAAGTAAAATATG
>CAYHMW010000012.1:0-29949 GCA_964357925.1 uncultured Gammaproteobacteria bacterium | reverse complement strand
AAAAGTATATATGATTAACTGGCTACTTGGCATTTTTAGTCATGACATTGGGATTGACCTTGGGACCGCCAATACCTTGGTATATGTTGTCGGAAAGGGGATTGTTATTCGTGAGCCTTCTGCTGTTGCGAGACACAAAAAAACGAAGGAAATTCTTGCTATTGGAACAGCTGCCAAAAAAATGGTTGGGAGGACTCCGTCAACTATAGAATCTGTGCGGCCGTTGCGGGATGGAGTGATTGCTGATTTTGATGCAACTGCTGCAATGTTAACCCACTATGTAAGGCGTGTTCATGAATCGGGGACTTTGATTCCGAAGATCCCGCGCCCAAAAATGATAGTTGGTATTCCGTCTGGGGTGACTGAGGTTGAACGGCGCGCTGTTGTGGATGCAGCGATTGATGCTGGTGCTCGTCGGGCTTATCTTGTTGAAGAGCCAATGGCTGCTGCGATTGGTGCAGGACTCCCCGTCACGGATCCAAAAGGGATATTTATTGTCGATATTGGAGGGGGGACGAGTGAGATTGCGGTTATCTCGCTCGGCGGGATCGTGATTGGTAGATCTGTCCGAATTGCGGGAGATAAGATGGATGAGGCAATTATGAATTATTTTAGGTTGAAATACTCGATACTATTAGGACAGCCAACAGCGGAAACACTTAAAATTTCGATTGGTACTGCGACTCCATTTCCTGAGATTAAATACTCTGTTGTTCGAGGACGGGATCTTGAGACTGGGTTACCAAGGTCTATTAAAATAACAAGTGAGGAGGTGCGTGAGGCACTCTCACCAATAATTCATGAGATTGTGGGGCATATTAAGGATACTTTAGAGGAGTCTCCACCTGAGCTTGTTAGCGATGTTATGGAGCAGGGAATTATTCTCGCTGGGGGTGGGGCAATGATTCATGGGATTGATAAAGTTATTGCTGAGGCTACAAAGACTAACGTGATTGTTGCTGATGAACCCATCACTTGTGTTGTGAAGGGTTGTGGAATGTTGCTTTCAGATCCAGTCCTGTTAAACAAAATACATGTTACTGGGAATTAATTTGATTTATGAGTTTTAGAGAGCCTGCATGGAGACATATATAAATTCACGAACTCAGAGCTGGCTTGTTTGGTTTTATAAAGGGCTTTTATTTTTTGGTGTACTCGTTCTTGTGGGGAGAATGTTCGATCTTCAAATCATTAAGGGTGAGTACTATCGTGAATTATCAGAAGGGAATCGCATAAGGAGAATTGGTGTCAATGCGCCTCGTGGTAATATTTACGCCCGTGGTGGGGAGGAAATTGTAGGTAATTTTGAAGTTAAAAAGAAGGTTATATTTGATGAATTAGAGGGTGCGATTAAGGTGGAGGCTGGAGCAGAGACGCCAGCTGAGGAAATTCTGACTGAATGGGAGCGGATTTACAATTATCCGAAGGAGTTGGCACATATAAGTGGTTATATAGGTGAAGTTAATGTGGATGAGGTAGGGAAGGTCGATCCAGACTGCCTTGGTAAAGGCATCAGGCGTTTGGGAGCCAATACTGGACGTACCGGGCTTGAGCTTCAATATGATTGCTTACTCCGGGGAAGCGATGGGGAGCAACTTTTGGAAGTAGACACCAGGGGGCGCAAACTTCGGGTGCTTGGGTCAAAACCAACTCAGACAGGAAATGACATAAAGCTTAATATTGACTTGCCACTCCAACGTCGGGTGGCTGAGGCGATGGGCGGGAAGCCTGGTGCTGTGATAGTTTCAGATACGGAGGGTGAGATTTTGGCAATTTATTCTTCACCATCATATGATCCATCAAATGTATCTGCCTATGTTTCTGATTCGGATCTACCACTTTTTAACCGTGCGATTGGAGGCGTTTATCACCCAGGATCGATATTCAAAATTGTGACCTCTGTGGCTGCTTTAGAGGAGGGGGCAATTGACGAGAACTATACATACATAGATACAGGGGCAATTACTGTGAATGAATTTACCTACACTAATTGGTATTTCACTCAATATGGTGGTAAAGAAGGCGAGATTGATCTTCCACGCGCGATTGCGAGATCAACAGATACACTTTTTTATGAAATTGGAGCGAGAGTTGGAATTGATAACTTGTCTAAGTGGGCCGGGAGATTTGGACTTGGCGAGTTAACAGGAATCGATTTGCCTGGAGAGACAGTGGGGCTTGTGCCTACGCCCGCATGGAAGAGGGCTGTGAAGGGGGAGAGGTGGTTTTTGGGCAATACCTATCACTTGTCAATCGGGCAAGGAGATTTATTAACGACTCCTTTATCCTTAAATGTTCTTGTATCAGCAATTGCCTCACGGGGAGATTTGTGTAAACCGAGAATTAACAGTAGTGAGCCGTCACATTGTACTAATTTGAAAATTTCAGATGAGACATTGCGAGAGGTTATTGATGGAATGAAAGGTGCCTGTGTGCCGGATGGAACTGCGTTTCCATTTTTTGATTTTAAAGAGAAGGCTGGGGTTGAGGTAGCTTGTAAAACTGGGACTGCTGAAACTTCGGAGGAGGACGTCACACATGCTTGGTTTGCCGCTTTTGCACCCATTGACGACCCTCAAATTGTAGTTACTGTCTTGATTGAGGAAGGTGGGGAGGGATCTCGTGATGCAGCACCAATTGCGAGAGAAATTTTTGATTTTTGGTTTAATCCATGAGTGGTAATCTTTGGATTAAAGGGAAGATTTTGGATTGTGATACCAATGCTGTGGCAGTTGTTGGTAGTAGGAGGATGAGTCCATACGGGGAGAAGGTGGCTTATAAATTTGCGTATGAGCTAGCAAAAAAAGGCGTAACTATTGTTTCCGGGATGGCAAGGGGGATTGATGGCGTCGCGCATAAGGCAGCGATTGATGCAGGTGGCAGGACAATCGCAGTTTTGGGCTCCGGAATTGATGTGATTTATCCGAGAGAACATAAAAATTTGTTTGATGAGATTATCAAGTATGGTGCTGTTGTTACTGAATTTCCGCCTGGGACTCCTCCCTTCGGCCGCAATTTTTTACAAAGAAATCGATTAATTGCTGCACTGTCAAAAGCGGTGCTTGTAGTTGAAGGTGGAAAAAGGAGTGGGACACTTTCTATCGCAAATCATGCTGCGAATCTTGGAGTTGATGTGTTTGCAGTCCCTGGGCCGATTGATTCGCCGCTGTCTGAACTGCCTAATTATTTAATCGAGACTGGGGCGGGCGTGGCCAGAAAACCACAAGATATTTTGGATGTCTTGAATTGGGGGGATTGAAACTCTCTAGCAAGCAGAGCTTGGTACTCACTTGACAAGTGATTGTAGAATATGTTCTTGTTGTTAAGAATAAAGCTATGAATTTAATTATTGTTGAGTCACCAACTAAAGCTAAGACTCTCTCCAAATTTTTGGGGGAGGGCTATATTGTGGAGGCAACTCGCGGGCATATTAAAGATCTTCCAAAGTCTCCAATTAGCGTTGAAGTTGAAAATAATTTTAAGCCCGACTATCAAGTGGTTGAGAGGCAGGTGGATACTATCAAAACAATAAAAAAAGCTGCCGAAAATGCTGACAGCATTTTTTTGGCAACGGACCCTGATCGTGAGGGGGAAGCGATTGCGCAACATGTTAAAGATGTTCTGGAAGAAACAAACAACAAGAAACAAGAAACAAACATAAGAAGGATTACTTTTCATGAGATAACGAAGGCTGCTGTGGAGGAGGCAATTGCGCACCCGGGAAAAGTAAATATTGATCTTGTTGAGGCACAGATTGCGAGGCGTGTACTTGACCGTCTTGTGGGGTACAAGCTTAGTCCGATTTTGTGGAAGAAAGTGCGACGAGGGCTTTCTGCTGGGCGAGTGCAGACAGTCACTGTGAGGCTGATTGTTGAAAGAGAAAGGGAGGTTGAGGCATTTATTCCACAAGAGTATTGGGAGATAGGATCAAAAGTTAAGGGTGAGGAAGGAGAGCCATTTGTGGTGGCACTTTCCAAAATTGATGGGGAGAAGGCTGCTGTTAATAATGGTGAGCAAGCAGCGCAAATCGTTAGTGATCTAAAAGTCGCTGAACATATTGTGTCAGATATTGTGCGACGCGAGGTAAAGAAAAGTCCGTATCCGCCTTTTACAACTTCTACAATGACTATAGCTTCTGCTAACCTTTTTGGTTGGTCTGCTAAGCGCACCATGAGTGTTGCGCAAAAACTTTATGAGCAAGGTTTGATAACGTACCACAGAACAGATTCTTTGAACTTATCTGTGGGTGCTGTTGACGCTGCTAGAAAATATATTCGAGATACTTTTGGGTCTGAATATTTGCCTGTCGATGTGCGACGCTACAAGACGCATTCTAAAGGGGCTCAAGAAGCTCATGAGGCAATCAGACCCACTAACGTGGAAGTTACAAGTAACAAATTACAAGAAACAAACGGTGAATTGGATGCGGCTGCCAAGAAACTTTACCAGTTGATTTGGAGCCGGTTTGTGGCATGTCAAATGTCTGCAAGTGTTTATGATGGGACAACAATTATTGTTAATGCGTTTCGTGATGCTCAAAGTAAACATTATGAGTTGAGAGTTTCTGGACAAGTTGTAAAGTTTGATGGTTGGAGAAAAATTATTCCGAATGGTAAATCTGACGAACCAATCATCCCAAGCGTGAAAACCCGTGAAAAGTTGGAACTGTTAGAGGTTTTGAGTGAACAAAAATTTACAACTCCACCTGCTCGTTACAACGAGGCTTCAATTATAAAAACTCTTGAATTTTTGGGAATTGGCAGACCGTCAACTTATGCTCCAACAATTTCTACAATCCAGCTTCGGAATTATGTTGAGAAGAAAGAAGGGCGCTTTTACCCTACTCCGATTGGGACCTCTGTTGTTAACTTTTTAGTTAAGAATTTCCCTGATACTTTTGAATATGAGTTTACCGCAAACATGGAAGGGAATCTTGATAAAGTTGCACTTGGAGAGATTGATTGGCACGAAGACATTAGAAAGTTTTGGGAACCCTTTAGTAAATTACTAACGGATGTAGAGAAAAATGCCGAGCGGGTGAGCATTCCTACTGAGAAACTTGGCATACCCTGTCCTCGGTGTGAACTGGATGAAGTTCCCCAAGAGGAAAAAGGTGAGCTTGTTATTCGAGTGGGGCGATTTGGGAAGTTCATAAGCTGTAGCATGTTCCCCGATTGCGAATATACAGATCGGTATGTTGAGAAGATTGATATGAAGTGTCCAAAGTGTATTGAGGATGGATTAACTTTAGATAAACAGGGTGATGTGATTGTTAAGAAAACAAAGCGTGGGAGGACGTTTTACGGGTGCTCGCGCTACCCTGATTGTGACTTTGCCAGTTGGAAGAAACCGGTTGATCCCAACAAGCTTGTTGTTGAGGAGGAAGAGGTTTTGGAATAGTTTCGCCATGTGATATTATAGGTGTTAACGTATCACAAAGAGGACTCCTAATGGAAATGGTCTTGACTTTTATTTGCCGGGGTTACTCCCCGGTTTTTTGTTGGGTTAGTTTTTGTAGGTTTGGACTTCGTTGTGTTTGTAGGTTATTTTTACTTTTGCGCGCTTAAACATAGCTTCGGATTCGGCACCGGCGTGGTATTTTCTTTCTGCATACACTTTTTTTATTCCGCTATTTATTAATAGCATTGCGCATACGCGGCACGGCGTCATCCTGCAATAAACTGTCGCTCCATCGATAGCTACTCCTCTTTTGGCAGCCTGGCAGATTGCGTTTTGTTCTGCGTGGACAGTGCGGACACAATGTTCTGTGACTGTGCCATCTTCATGTGTGACCTTTTTCATTTGGTGGCCGACGTCGTCGCAATGCGGGAACCCAATTGGTGAGCCTACATAGCCCGTTGCCAATATCTGTTTATCCTTGGCGATGACGCACCCGCTTCTTCCCCTATCGCAGGTAGCCCTTTTGGAAATAGCATCTGCCACCTCCATGAAGTAATCGTCCCATGTGGGGCGAACATGCATTGTTTTATCTGTTTTTTTCAATCTTTTTTAGCACCTCCTTTGTTTGTGTTTCTAGGTCCTTTAGTGTGCCGGTGTTTGTGATTGTGAAATCTGCCATAGCGATGGTGCCGCCTTTATTGAGATTTTTTATTTCTGCGTAGTCTCTGGAGGCTGCCTCCTTTTTCGTAAGGGGTCGAATCTTTCTGGTCTTTAGTCTTTTGTATCTCAGCTCTGGTTGTGCATAGACTGCAATTACAATTAATTGTTTTTTAAAGTCATTTTTGAGAATTTCGTATTCTTCGAAACTGTAAAGGCCATCGCCCAGTACATTTCCCTTTTTAAGAAGCCTTTTAAATTTTGGGATGTTAAGGATGGCCATTGCAGCCATGCCATATCTTCTGCGAAGTTCTTCTCTTATTTTTTTCTCGTTCTCCTCGTTTATTTGCAAGCTTTGCTTTAAAAGTTCATCTTCGACTATTTGGCCGAATCTGACATAAGCAAATTTATTTTTTGGAAACAGCTCTGAGACGACACTTTTTCCTGCTCCCGGGAGGCCTGTGATACAGACGATTTTATGCATTAAATTTTGTCAAGTACTATCAACGAATAACTATGGGGATTTTTACTATCGGATTTATAGTCAACTTTTTCTGAAATTTTCCAATCATTAACATTAAAAGTTGGGAAGTGGGCATTGCCTTTTGCTTCTGTGTGTACCGTAGTCATATAAATTCTGTCTGTTATTGGGAGAGCTTGGGTGTAGAGGCTCTCTCCCCCGATTATAAAGCATTCGGTTTGACCGCTACTTTTAGCAAGATTGATGGCGTCATCGAGTGAATTCAATAGTAATACCCCTTCGTCGACTTTGAATTTTTCGTTTCTTGTCAAAACAATATTCGTGCGATTCGGGAGGGCCTTTCCAATTGATTCATAAGTTTTTCTGCCCATGATAATGTGATGATTGGTTGTTACTTCTTTGAAGTGTTTGAGATCGGCTGGTAGGTGCCAGGGTAATCTCCCCTCAGCTCCAATGACGCCGTTATCAGAAACGGCTGCTATGATTGAGATTCTCATACGGCTATTGGTCCCGCCAGAGGCGGATGAAATAATTTATACATTTTTTATACTGATATTTCAGCTTTGATGCTTGGGTGGGATTGGTAATCAACTAACTCGAAATCTTCGAATTTAAAGTCGTCGATGTTCTTAACTTTTCTTTTAATTTTTATTGCGGGAAACTTATAGGGTTTTCGTTTTAACTGTTCGCGGGCTTGCTTTAGATGGTTTTTGTAGAGGTGGGTGTCCCAAAGGAATAGCGTTAGCTCACCTGGGCGTTTGTTTGTAATGTGTGCAACCATTGTGAGTAATAACGCGTAGCTGGCGATATTAAATGGAAGCCCCAAAAAAGTGTCTACAGAGCGTTGGTACATGCCAAGATTTAATTTTTCGCCTTGGACTCCAAATTGATACATTACGTGACATGGTGGGAGTGCCATCCTTTCTACTTCGTCGACTTTCCAGGCATTTACAATAATCCTTCTGTCTTCTGGTTTCTTGATAATTTTATCGATTGCTAATTGGAGTTGGTCCACCCTACTACCAGCACTCCCTTCCCAATTCCTCCACTGCTTACCATAGACTGGTCCGAGATCGCCAAATTGTTTCGCGAATTTATCGTCCGAAATTATTTTGTCTGTAAAAATTTTAATTTCCTCGTCCCACTCTGGAGTATTGGGAGTTAGCTTAATACTCTTTGACTTTAAATAATTTTGGAATGGCCAGTCATCCCAGATGTGGACACCTTCTTGCACAAGTGGGCGAATGTTTGTTTCGCCACTTATTAACCATAAGAGCTCAATTAAAATTCCTTTGAACCAGGTTTTTTTGGTGGTTAGAAGAGGGAAGCCTTTTGCTAAATCAAATTTGAGCATTCGGCCATGAACTTTTTTGGTGCCGGTGCCGGTTCTGTCGCCTGACGCGATTCCGTTTTTGAGGATATCTGAAAGGAGATTTAAATATTGATACTCGGGATGCTTGGTGCGCGCCATCTCAAAGCAATATATTGTATTTTCCGAGATTAGTCTATAATGGCCATGATGATTGAGCGGGAGGAAAAATTTGTTGTTTTTGAGGGTGTTGGGGGGTCGGGTAAAACTTCACAATTGCCGATCGCTTCAGGATATCTTTTGGAGAAGACTGTGCCACACATTGTCACAAGAGAACCAGGGGGGGTAGAGTCAGCAGAGCATATTAGAGAATTGATTTTTAAGCTGAAGGGTAAAGGTGTTATTAATGCGGATCATCAGATGGCGTTGTTTTTTGCGGCAAGGAGCTTGTGGGTACAAAATTTGGTTGCGCCGAATCTGAGTGATGGAAAAAGTGTGTTGTCTGATCGAAGTTATGCGGCCACTGCTGCGTATCAGGGTTATGGTGAGGGTGGCGACCCCAGCGTAATTGAGGTGATCGCGCGTGAGGTGATGGGAGAATATATGCCAAATGCAATAATTCTCCTTGATATATCAGCAGAAACATCTCATATGAGAAATGCCAATCATAAAGATGGAGATCCATTTGATGATGAGGAAATTGAGTACACCCGCCGCGTGGTTGATGGCTATCGGGGAATGGCTGAACGAAATTGGAGTGGTGTGCCTTGGTACAAGATTGATGCTGAGGCATCGATTGATGATGTCTCTAAACAGGTTTCCATAGTGCTAAATGACGTTTTTGGAATAAAATAGAAGCATGGATCGTGTACTTCAACTAATTAAACAAGAAGAAAAGAGACAGAGGGAGACCCTCATGATGATCCCTTCTGAAAATACCACTTCAGTTGATGTAAGACGCGCAGTTGGATCAGTTTTAATAAATAAATACTCGGAGGGTTATCCTGGGAGGCGGTATTACCAGGGGAATCAGATAATTGATGAGGTCGAAAATTTGGCGATTGAGCGGGCTTTGAGCTTGTTTGGTGTCCCTCATGCGAATGTTCAACCTTATTCTGGATCGCCTGCGAATTCAGCGGTTTACATGGGGCTATTGGAACCGGGGGATACTATCATGGGTTTGTCGTTGTCTGCAGGAGGCCATTTGACTCACGGTCATCCAAAAATTACTTTTTCAGGGAAATATTTTAATAGTGTGCAGTATGGTTTGAACGATAAAGGATTGATTGATTATGTGGAGCTTAAGAAACTTGCGAAAAAACACAAACCGAAATTGATTGTTGCTGGAGTTACCGCTTATTCTCGGATACTGGAGTGGAAAAAGTTTAGCGAGATTGCTGAGAGTGTTAATGCAATTTTAATGGCTGATATTTCCCATATTGCAGGACTTGTGGCGGCCGGTGTGCATCCGTCACCCGTTCCTCATGTTCATGTTGTGACTACAACTACTCACAAAACACTTCGTGGGCCGAGAGGGGCCATGATTATGGTCACTGAAAAGGGACTCGTACGAGATCCTGAAATGAGCAAGAAGGTTGATCGAGCTGTTTTTCCGGGACTTCAGGGTGGGCCGCATGATAATCAAACAGCTGGAATTGCGATTGCCCTTCTTGAAGCTCAGAGTAAAGCTTTTCGGCTTTATGCAAGACAAGTGGTTGAAAACGCGAAGGTATTGTCTGAGGAATTGATTAAGCTGGGTTTTGATATCAGTAGTGGGGGGACAGATAACCACTTGATGCTTGTGGATATGCGGACCAAGGGGACGCTTGGAAAGCCGGTGGCTATTGCACTTGAACAAGTAGGGATAATTGTTAATTATAATGCGGTGCCCAATGATCCGAATCCTCCAATGAATCCATCAGGTATTAGAATTGGGACGCCTGGATTGACTACGAGGGGTTTAGTAAAGAAAGATATGAAGACGATTGCGGTGTTTATAAATAGTACGGTGGAGAATATGGAGAATGAGCGCGAGATAAGGCGGATTGCTAAGGAGGTTAAAATTTTTTGTAAGGCTCATCCGATCCCCAAGAAATTTGCCTAAAAATAGGGAATATTTTACACTTCAGATTATGACGACAATATTTAATGGAAGGGCGTTTGCTGCCATTATGGCGGAAAAGTTGAAAAAGCGGATCGATGTGCTTCTGGAGAAAGGAATTCAGCCGAGGATGACTTCGGTTGTTATTGGTGGTGATCCCGCGAGCCATATGTATGCGGACCTCAAGATGAAAAAGGCGAATGAACTTGGGGCGAGAGTGCATATTTTTGGTATCGCTACGGAATGGGATGATTCTAAAATTGAGGAGAATAAAAAGGAAATTTTAATCAGGTTGAAAAAGCGAATTGGTGAGTTTGTTGAACACGGGGAGCATGGGACTATGATTCAGCTGCCGCTGCCTGCACCACTTCAAGATCTAACCGATGAGATAATTAACTTAATTCCTCGAAAGATGGATGTCGATGGGCTTCGGGAGGATAGCCTATTTTTGCACCCTACAAGTAAGGCAGTGGTTGAAATATTAGAAGAGGCTTTAAGATCCCGCATCGGAGTGCGGGATGACATGCTTAACGTGGCGGTGGTGGGGGCGACAGGGATGGTGGGGACACCACTTGTTAAGGAATTGTCGGAGATGGGATTCGAGGTGGATGGGCTAAGTAGTAAATCTGATAACTTTCTTGAGCGTGTAAAAGCAGCTGATATTGTAATAAGTACCACTGGGGTGCCGGGGATTATTAAGGGTGAGATGGTGAAGGATGGCGCAATTGTGATTGATGTTGGGGCTCCGAATGGGGACGTTGAGTTTGAAAGTGTTTCCGAAAAAGCTTCATTTATAACTCCGGTCCCGGGTGGCGTTGGACCCGTTACCGTGATGTGTTTGCTTGAGAATTTGGTAGAAGCAGCGTATACTAGGGCTAGTTAGGAATACACACACTTGTCAGTCTTCCCCTGATACTTCTGGCGAGTGGACGAAAAAGGGGATAAAAATACCAAGAAAATTAGATCCCGCATAAGCGTAGCTTAAGACTGCGTCAACAAGTGCGGGATGACAATGACCATGAAAAATATTGATGTATCACTGGAAGCTTTACTTGAAGCAGGTGCTCATTTTGGGCATCAAATCAAAAGGTGGAATCCAAAAATGAAACCATATATTTATGGTTCTCGTGGTGGGGTGCATATTTTTGATCTTTTGAAAACTAAAGAATGCATACTCAATGCTTCTCAATATCTTCAAGAGCTTCAACGAGAAGGCAAGGTTGTGTTGTTTGTGGGTACCAAGAAAAATGCAAAAGCGAAGATTATTGAAGTTGCGAGGCTCTTGGGGCAGCCATATGTGGATGAGCGATGGCTTGGTGGGACTTTGACTAATTTCGATCAGATTAGAAAATCAGTTCGGAAACTTGCTGAGTTAAAGGAGGACATGGCTTCTGGGAAATATAAGTACTACACCAAAAAGGAACGACTTGATATTGAGCGTAAGATTGAGAAGCTTGAGCTAGCAGTCGGTGGAATTTCCACAATGGAGAAGTTACCGGATGCAGTGGTCATTGTTGATATTCATCGGGAACACTCTGCTCTCCGCGAGGCGAAGGAAAGGAAAGTTACTGTTGTTGGTATTGTTGACACTAATTCTGATCCAGGAGAGGTGGCTTATCCTGTGCCTATGAACGATGACGCTACGAGTGCGATTGAGTATGTACTTCAAGTTTTTCTAGATGCTATGTTGAATACAAAGCCAGCTAAGGTTGTTAAAACTGGAAAGGTGAAAGCTAAGAAAAAGGCGGTTAAGAAATGATTTAGATCCGGGATCAAGTCCGGGATGACAAGCGATATGAGCAATAATAAAGTTACGGCTGATTTAATAAGAGCGGTGAGGGTTGAGAGTGGGGCTCCTATTTTGCGCGCAAAACAGGTTTTGGAGGAAGTTGACGGTGATCGTGACAAGGCTGTAGAAATTTTAAGAAAAGAAGGGTTTCTCAAAGTTGAGAAGAAATCCGATAGGACTACCGGGCAAGGTCTTGTGGTTGCCTATACTCATCACACAGGAAAAATTGCTGCGCTTGTGGAGCTACTTTGCGAGACAGATTTTGTGGCAAAGAATGAACTTTTTCGAGAGCTCGCAGATTCTATTGCAATGCAAGTGGCTTCTATGAATCCTAAAGACTCAGAAGAACTTTTGAGTCAGGATTTTATAAAGGAACCCTCCAAAACTATTGGGGACCTGATAAAAGAAGTAATAACAAAGACGGGAGAAAATGTGAGGTTGGGGAGACTTCAGAGGTTTGAGATTGGGGAGTAAAACTTCTGTTATACTTCTTAGAATGGATACGCCAACTATTAAGGGGCGAATGGAGGGGGCGCTGGCTGCACTTTTAGCTGATATGCGCTCGATTCGTACTGGTAGGGCTGCTTCGTCTATGGTTGAAGATATTGATGTTCCTGCTTATGGCGGTGCACAGAGACTTAAAATACGTGAGCTTGCTTCGATAAATGTTCAAGATCCGCACGCACTTGTTATTGAGCCGTGGGATAAGTCGATTATTGGTGATATTAAGAAAGGGATTTTGGCTGCAAATGTTGGGATAAACCCAAATATTGACGGTGATGTTATCCGAATTGTTGTTCCGCCTATGACTGGTGAGGATCGTGAGAGATTTGTTAAACTTCTGGGGACAAAGGTTGAAAGTGCACGCGTAATGATTCGTCAAGTTCGCGGGGATGAAATGAAAGATATTAAGCGGAGATTTGAAGAAAAACAAATCTCTGAGGATGAAAAGATGAGATTTGAAAAGGAACTTCAGAAAATGGTGGATGAATATACAGACAAAGTTGAGGAGCTTGGACGGGCAAAGGAACAGGAATTGCTTCAAATCTGATGGAAACTTTGTTTTTGGTTCTTGGTGCTTTAGTTTCCCTCTCAATCCTTGTTTTGGTGCACGAGCTAGGGCATTTTATTGTGGCTAAGCGATGTGGAGTGTGGGTGGAGGAATTTGGGATCGGATACCCTCCAAGGGCTTTCGGCAAAAAAATAGGAGAAACTATTTACTCTATTAACTGGTTACCACTTGGGGGTTTTGTAAGACTTCATGGAGAGACAACTTCTGATGGTGTGACAGAGCCTAAAAGAGCTTTTTTGAATAAGTCGAAGAGTGTTCGATTGGCGGTGTCGCTGGCTGGGGTTACAGCTAACTTTATTTTTGCTGCGGTCGTTTTTGCAATAGTTGGTGCTGTCGTTGGTAGTTTGCCAAAGGGGATAAAGGTGCTCGAGGTGGCGGAGGGGTCTCCAGCTCAGGTTGTTGGGATTGTATCGGACGATAGAATAGTTGAGATCGATGGCGTTAATCTGACGTATACGGAGTATCTTCAGCCGCTTCTTGAGGAGAAAAAAAATCGGGAGATTGAGTTGACGGTTCTGCGGACTATTGAAGGAATAAATGGATATCATTTTCTTAAACTGACTCCGAGGATTAATCCCCCGGAGGGCCAAGGTGCACTTGGAATTGTGTTTACTGCGAATGAAATCGTAGAACCGACACTGATTCAGGCGCCTTTTGCATATGTCAGATATGGTATTGATAAGACCTATTTTTTGAGTGTAAGAATTTTGAAAGGACTCGGAGGGATATTTAAGGAGGCGAGTCGGGGAGATGTGCCACAGGGCGTCGGTGGTCCACTGACCGTGACTGCCGTATTGGCAGAGTTTGTACGGTTTGGACTTTTACCACTAATGGAGTTTACGGCCGTGATTTCTGTAAATTTGGCGCTTGTTAACTTAATTCCTTTTCCTCCACTTGATGGTTCACGAGTTTTATTGGTTATTGTCGAAGCTTTAACAGGTGGAAAAAAATTAGCACCAAAGATTGAGCTTTACATGCAAACTGCCGGGATGGCGATTCTTATGGGCTTGGTTCTTCTGATGACTGCAACTGAAATTCCGAAGCTTATACGAGCAGGTTCTTTAACTCAATTTGTGGAGAATATTTTGGGAGTATAAAAATTACTTCAAGTGGATAAAGCTGCCTTTCTACAATCGTAATCCTAACAAAGTGTTTTCAAACAGGAAGAATCTCATGTTAGAATACGCCTATGGAGGATCGAGAGAAAAAGGAACTGAAAAAACGCAGTGTTGATTTGAGCGAGTGGTATACAGATGTACTTCAGAAGGCAGAGATTGCTGATTATGGCCCTGTACGCGGCACTATGGTCTTTCGGCCATATGGTTATGCAATTTGGGAGATTGTACAGAATGCATTTAACGAATTCATGAAAGAGGCAGATGTTAAAAACGCCTACTTCCCCATGTTTATTCCGATGTCTCTCATCAATCGGGAAAAGGAGCATGTTGAGGGATTTTCGCCGGAGCTTGCTGTTGTTACAAAAGCTGGTGGGGAGGATTTGGCGGAGCCAATTGTTGTGCGGCCGACCAGTGAAACCATAATGTATGAAATGTACAAAAAATGGGTTAGTTCCTGGCGCGACTTGCCTCTAAAAATTAATCAGTGGAATAGTGTCGTGAGGTGGGAAAAGAGGACTCACCTATTTCTCCGAACTAGCGAATTTTTATGGCAGGAGGGCCATACTGCTCATGAGACTGAAGGAGAGGCTACTGATATGGTTTTTCTTGCTCTTGAGTGGTATAGACGTATTTATGAAGATTATTTTGCACTCCCGGCTCTCTTGGGTGTAAAGAGTGACAGTGAGAAATTTGCTGGGGCTAAAACTACATATACAATCGAGGCTTTAATGCCGGATGGAAAGGCACTGCAGGCCGCGACTTCGCATAATTTGGGACAGAATTTTAGCAAGGCTTTTGAGATAACATTTCAAAACAGAGAGAGTACTACTGACTTTGTGTGGCAAACTTCGTGGGGAATGTCGTGGCGAGCATTGGGTGGGCTATTTTTGACACATGGTGATGATCACGGGCTTATTTTGCCACCTCGTGTGGCAACGTATCAGGTTGTGATAATTCCTGTTGGGGGAACCGATGACCCTTCGACTTCGCTCAGGGCAAGCTTGGATGGTTACGTTGAGGAAGTTGTAAGAGAGTTGAGTGGATCTGGTATCCGTGTGTATGTGGACAATCGCGATGGACAGACTGTGGGGAGGAAGTTTAATGAGTGGGAAGTAAAAGGTGTGCCTCTTAGGGTTGAAATCGGGCCGCGGGAGGTGTCTGATAAAAGCTTGACTGTTGTAAGACGAGATGATGGGGAGAAACTTAGTGTAAAGTTGGAATCGCTGATTGATGAAGTAAATAGTTTGCTTGATGGAATACAAGACTCGCTTTATCAAAAGGCTTCAAAGTTTTTAAGTGATCATACTTATGAAGCGAAAAATTATGATGAGTTTCGCGGGATTATGAGTGAAAAACGAGGGTTTATCAGGGCATTGTGGTGTGGAAATCCAGAATGTGAAATTAAAATCAAAGAGGAAACCAAGGCAAGCACTCGCCTTCGAAGAATTGATGAGAATGTGAATGAAGGAGAATGTGTTTATTGCAAAAAGCCTGCGAGTCAGGTATGGTATTTCGCGCAAGCGTATTAGTAATGAAAATGAACGCAGAAAGATTACCAGGTGATCAGGGTCTAACTCAAGAAGAGTTAGGTAAATTTGTTGGGAGGCGTCGTGAACAATATAAACGAAGCGAGATGAGCGCTGCTGAGCAGGGGCGTGCACTAGTCGATGATGTGTTTAAAATTGTGGCGCTAAGGAAACAAGATGCAACAAAGGCGGTTGACCCAAGTACGGAAGAGGCAGATGAGATGACGCATTTAATTCAATTGTTGGATGAGGTATTGGAGGGGACTTTAGACTTAGTGCCTGATCAGGGAGTGTATAAGGAGTTAGGTGTGGAGGAGCTCTTGAATCTTGCGAGGATACGAGAGATATACCAACTTTCACTTAAGAGAGTGTTATTGAGGCAAGAGGGTATAGGTCTCGATGAACCGTTGCCGACTTTAAGTGATGTTAGTTACGAATATAAAAAGGAGGCTTTTGAGGAGTTCTTGGCGTTAATGCAAGATGGCAAAGCTGCTTCTCCAAGGAAAGTCAGTAAAACGGGTATTTTGAGAGCCGAAATCGCGATATTGAAGATGGATAGGAATACTTGAGAGTATAGAGGAAGTACGTTTATAAAGGAGGTGTGCTGTGAGGGTTGTTGTCTTTGGAGGAGGGACCGGTATTGGTCCTGCAATTGAAGCGCTGAAACAGATCTCTGATCATTTAACGGCCGTTGTGTCAATGTTTGATACAGGGGGCTCTGCTGGAATTGCCCTTAATGTATTTGGGGCACCTTTGCCGCAATCCGATTGGTGGAAGGCTGCATTGGCAATGGCCCCTTCTGATATTGATGATGTGCTATTAAAACTGGCTACACATCGCTTTCATAGTAGCTCGTATTTGTCAGGGATGGCCATGGGTACCTTGATGATGTTGGCATTGTCTCAAATCGAGGGTGGAGAGAGGGAAGCCGCAGTGGCTGCCAGTAGGCTTTTTAGAATTCAGGGAGACGTTTTGGGGGTGACTGAGTTTCGTTCTGATTTGGTTGCAATGTATGAGAACGGGATGGAGATTTTTCAGGAGCACAGGATTGATGCTGCTGAAAAAGATTGGCAGCAGACGAACAAGATTGTTGAGTTGCGTTTGGTTCCGCCTGTGGATGCTAGCGTTGATGTTTTGAAGGCGATTACTGAATCTGATTTTATTGTCTTCGCACCCGGGGACCTTTTTACTTCTATTGTTCCAAATTTGCTTCCGAGGGGCATTGTGGAGGCAATTAGTGGTTCGAGGGCACCTCTTGTGATGGTTATGAATATCATGACCAAATTGGGCCAGACCCACAGGATGACTGCTTCGGGGCATATTGAGGTATTGGAGTCCTATTTGAGAATGCGGAAGATTCGGGTAGCGGTTCTTAACAATGAGCCGATACCAGCAAAAGCCAGAGAAATGTATCGATTGCAAAAGGCTGAGCAGGTTATAGACGATTTGGATAGGAGGCCAGAAGTATTGACGGTACGAGGCAATATGCTTTATGACGGTTTGTTTAGCAAGGTCCCTGGGGACATTCCTCGGAGTCTATTGCGGCACAATCCGGATGCCTTGGAGCAAGCATTTCGTGAGATATTTCAGAGATAGTAGTATAGCGGGAAGTCGAAGTATCGGCACCCGCTTTTTTTGTTCTGTGTAAGCAGAGGTGGGTGTGATATTATGTGTTTTATGATGGGAGGCGGTGATTTAGATGTCAGATAATCCTGAAGGTGAAAGGGGAAGTGGAGGAACAGGGGACCGGGGTGGTGTAGATGTAAAAGATGTTGTTCAGAGGGTGGATTCGAAGACTAATGATCCGGATAGTGTTAAAGTTATACTTGATGCTGCTAAAGGAGTTGGCCAAACTCCTAATAGAAGGGCGCTTGAAAGACTTAAGGCGAGGCTAGAAGAGAAATAGGTAGATTTTAAATATGGCTGATTGTGTTTTTTGTAAAATTGCAAATGGGGAAATCCCGACTTCTTTTATAAAAGAAACCCAAAATTTCATGGTGTTTGACGATATTCGTCCTTCTGCACCGATTCACATTTTAATAGTTCCCAAAAAACATGTCGTTGGCGTGGAAAATTTACCTGATGAGCTTTGGGTGGAGGCGAAGAATATTGCCGTTGGCTTGGCGAAGGAGCGAGGAATGAAAGGGTATAGGATTTCGAATAATAACGGCGAAGCTGCTGAAATTTCCCATCTTCACATTCACCTTTTATCTGGGATTAGTAAAAGTAGGAAGGTGTGATTAGAACATTGAATCGAATATATTTTCTATAGAATCGATCGTGGGTTTAACTGAGTCGATAGTGGATTTAACTGAGTCAATGGTGGATTGAGTTGTATTGAGAGTGGGTGATGTCTTTGAGTAGTTGGTGAAGTAAGTCCACCATTCAGAATCTTTCGGGATTTTTCCAAACCACCAAAGAAGATAGCCCTCTTGGGTACAGCTCCATTCCTGGCAGTTTATGTTGCGAGCTGTTGAGTTGTAGCAATTAGTCGTAACTTGCCTTGTGTTTCCGTAATCGTAGTCGAAGGCTCCATTTGGTGGAAAATGTATATTTCCACAGGCAGTAATATCTTTTTCAAGAGGTGTGTTTTGATCTTGTTGGAAGTAGCGATGATTTCTCGAGTCGAATTGTAGATAGACATCTTGGTCTCCAGCTTTGGCAACAAATTCCATTCTGTGTCCCATACTATGTAGAGCTAAATCCCATGTTCTTGTATAGTCGAAACCCATGACTGTAAGCGTCTTCTCTTTGCATGTCCTCATCTTAGAAAATGGGTCACTAAGGTGTTCGCCTGATATGGCGTACTCGTATCCCGCGCCGTCTGCTCCGTTTACCCAAATCCAAACTTCATCGATGGTTCCTGAGTTTAGTTTTTCGCAAATATTAAATTCATCTAGGAGTGCGTTATAGTCCATCTTGCCGTTGTCGTATTTTGTTGTGGAGCGTTTGATTGTGTTACTTTCGATTACTATATATTTGATGGGAGTGGAGTTGTGAAACCAAATGATTAGTTGGTCGGTGAGGAATGCTGGATCGTACGTGGGACTTACTGATTCTGGAATAAAGAATATATTTAAGATTTTTAGGTTAGTGTTTGGTGTAGGTAGATCTTGTGTGGGTATTGGGGTTGCTGAGGGTTTGGTGCTACTTGAGGCGGTAGGTAAATATCTGAATTGTGTCTGGGGGTTAGTTGAATTGTTTTGAGATTTTGGTCTCGTCCACCAAAATATCGCGAGGAAGAGCATAGCCAGGTTTGTGAATATTATTAAGAGTAGGATGGGGAGTCTTTTTTGGATCATTTGGTAATAATAATTATTATATAAAATGTATAATCAATGCATGTTAGTAGATGAACTTCAAAACAAAATGTTTATAGCCATGAAGGCTGCCGAAAAGACCCGGGCTGATACTCTGCGTGGGCTGATAAGTGAGCTTAAAAATACTCAAATTGATAAACCGAACATGAATGAGGCTGACGAGATTGCCGTTGTACGACGGGAAGTTAAAAAGCGTAAAGACTCAATTGATATTTATAGCAAGGCCGGTCGGCAGGATCTTGTTGACGCAGAAACTGCTGAGCTTACAATTTTGGAGGAACTATTGCCTGCTGAAATGAATGAGGGTGACCTTGAAAGTATAGTACACGAGGCTATCATTTATATGAAGGCAGATAGCATTGGGGATATGGGTCGAGTAATGGGGGAGGTTATGAAGAGAGTAGAAGGCAAGGCTTCTGGTGATCGTGTGGCAGCCTTGGTTAAGGAAAAACTTACTAAAGGTAATGTGTAGTCGTTGATGATAAAGGTTGATATCCAATATCCAGATGAGTTTGAAGTAGATGCTTCTGAAATTGAGTCTTCCATGGTGAAGGTGTTGACTGAGAACGGGGAGGATGATGTTTATGTCTCTGTGGCGGTCGTGGATGGGGAAGAGATGAAGAGATTGGTTCGTGATTATTATGTGGAGGACAATGAGGAGCATCCTGTTTTATCATTTCCGACTCGTGAAGTTGATGAAAAGTTTGCTCGCCCTGATGGTCTTGAAGATTTGGGGGAGATTATTCTTAATAATGATTATTCAGAAGGGCATGATCTGGTCGGTTGGGCAGAACATGGGACACTTCATTTAGTCGGTATCCATCACGATTAGGTGTTATATTATCCATATGACTCTGTATTTGAAGTATCGGCCGAGGACTATTGATGAGCTGGATTTGGCTTCTGTGCGGGATTCTCTCACGAAAGTAATTGCCAGTAATAATCTGCCTCATGCATTTTTATTTTCCGGGCCGAAGGGGGCAGGGAAGACATCCGCTGCAAGGATTTTGGCGAAGGTTGTGAATTGTGAAAAGAATAGGGAGAAATTAACCGAGCCTTGTAATAAGTGTGATCAGTGCACCGCAATAACAAATGGATCGCATATTGATGTTGTTGAAATGGATGCTGCTAGTAATCGCGGGATTGATGATATTCGTGCACTTCGAGATAGTGTTCTATTGGCTCCAAGCATGGGGAGGAAGCGAATATACATAATTGACGAAGCACACATGTTGACGAGTGAGGCCAGCAATGCATTTTTAAAAACTTTAGAGGAGCCACCAGCCCATGTCCTATTCATATTCGCGACGACGGAGGCACATCGACTGCCGGCGACTGTGCGATCCAGGCTTTATAATGTGCCTTTTACTCGGGCCACAGATGAAGAGATAGTGCGACAACTTCAGCGAGTGGCAAAAGGGGAAAACGTGAAGGTTGAGGTTGGGCTTCTAATGACCATTGCACAGGTGTCGGATGGATCCTTTCGTGAGGCTGTGAAGATTTTTGAAGAGTTGGTGATGGTGCAGGGAGTGAAGACGGAAAGTGAAGCAAAGGAGTATTTAGCGAACAACTTGAAAGGTAGCCCGACTGATTTTTTGAAGTTATTGGTCGATCGTGACCTTCAGTCGGCTTTATCGATGATTGAGCAGATTGTCACAAATGGTGGGGATGTTGCTTTATTTATAGAGGAGTTGGTTGGGTTGTTGCGAGGGAGCATGCTTGCCCGAGCGGGTGTTGTCGGTCATGAGATTCTTGATTTTGTTGGTGAGGGTGATGAAGTTGAAATACTTGAGATGTTGCTTGCTGTGACATCGAGAACTAACAGAACGAGGTATCCTCAGTTGCCCTTGCAGATTGCGATTGTGAAGTGGTCCACGCCGTCCACGCAGAGCGGGACAGGCGGGCAGGGCGGTTTCCAGGATGACAAAGTGATCGTTCGGGAGTCGCCTTTGCATGAAGCTTCGGTGGACCACAGTAAGCAAAGCTTGTCTGTACCAGTTAAAAAAAAAGTCCAGAAACCGTTAGATAACGCTTCTTGGATTCAGATATTGGAGAAGACTCGGGAGCGAGATATGAAGATCGAGGCGCTTTTGCGGTCTGCTAAGCTTATGGGTGTAGATAATGGTGAGATTCAGGTAGGAGTTTTTTATCAGTTTCATAAAGAGCGTTTGGAAGTTGTGCAGAACAGGAAGCTGTTGGACGAAATATGCTCGGACATCTTGGGGACACCTCTAAAGATTAGTTATGTGCTTCAGGACCGAGAGACAAGTCCGAGTGAGCCTGTTGACCTGCCTTTGACGCCTGCCACGCCTCAAGATATAATTAACGCTGCTGAGGAAATATTTGGATAGATTATGTTTGATAAATTAAAAGCTGGGGCACAACAAGTAAATGAGCTTCGGAAGTTGCGTGGAGAAGCAAAAAAAATGCAGGATGAGCTTTCACAAATTACTGAGAGTGTTCACAAGGGGGACGTGCATGTAAAAGTTTCTGCTGATCAAAAAGTTCAATATATTGCAGTGGACGGCGAGCGAATGGAGATTATTGAGGATGCACTGAACGAGGCTTTTAAAGAAGCTCAGAAAAAAGCTGCAAAAAAGATGATGGAGATGGGTGGAGGACTTTCTTCGCTTTTGGGTGGGAGATAGCTTCAAAAAAACCAGGGCTGATCTGGTTTTGATTTTTTACACGCTTGTTTGTCGTCGTAGCACTGCCGTACCTGGTGCTTCAATTGGTAGCGTTGGCTGTGCAAGGACCCACCCGATGGTGAGGTAAATGTCTCTTGTAAGAGTTTCCGCACTGTCAGTATCGAGATCGAAAATCTTGATTGGGCTTGCCTGGTCTGTCTTCGTGTAGGCATGACGAATATTGAAAGTATGGCCATTGTAGACGGTTGCTTTTTTTGTTCCGCCCTGTGCGTTGATCAAAATGACGTAGTTGGTTGGCGAGATTAGAATCAGGCAGAGATTAGGTCTGGACCAGGTGGTCCAATAAAGTAAGCGTCCCTTTCCGTTCTCCAACTGATTTACCACATCATTGAGTACACCACCTATGCTAAAATGGTTGCTCATTTTGACTCCTCTTGGTATTTTTAATTTGCGATTTAGATCAGCCCTGTTTGGATAGTAACATTATAGGACTTTGGAGTCAATTTGGCCTGAGCGTGACCAAGTAAATTTGGTAGAATGTGGTGATGAAAATTGCACGACCGCTGCAGGATGTTATTGATTCTTTTTCTAAACTTCCTGGTGTTGGGCCGAAGAGTGCGCAGAGGCTTGCGTATTATCTTCTACATGTACCACAAACACAGCTTGATGACTTTGCTGAATCCTTGAGCGAATTGAAGCGGTCGACTGTGCTTTGTTCAAATTGTCGTGATGTTTCGGAATCTGATCCCTGTCCAATTTGCGATGATGACGAGCGAGATTCTGACACAATTCTTGTTGTGGAACACCCCCTTGAAGTACTTGCCTTTGAGCGTGTTGGAAAATACAAAGGACATTATCATGTTCTTCATGGGAGCATAAGTCCCTTGGAGAATATTGGGCCGGATGAAATTTATATTGATGATCTTTTGCGGCGAGTCCGCGCGGCAAATGGCAACCCGATAAACGAGATTATTATTGCAACAAACCCTACAATGGAGGGAGAGGCTACTGCGATGTATATGACAGAAAAATTAAAAATTCTAAATGAAAAGATTAAAATTACTAGGTTGGGCATGGGTATACCCACGGGTGCTGCCTTGGAATATGCTGATGCACTAACTTTGTCTCAGGCTCTCGAGGGAAGGAGGGTTCTTTAAATGGCTGCAGGGCCTATTGGTAGGATGCAGGGAGCTGTGAACAGCATGGCTCGACAGGCAGCACAAAATACTGCAGCGGCAGCGGCACAACGTGTCAGAAATGAATCAAAGGGGATGGGAATGGATGTTTTGGGACAGATGGGGATTGATGTTCCTCAAGGTGAAGTACCAAATGGTGCTGACGAGGCATTGAAGGCTGGGCAAACTAAAAACGGAGAGGTATGGGATGCTGAGCAAATTAAGCAGGAAGAAAAAGAAAAGTGGCGCAAACTTAAAGAGGAAATTGATGCTGTAGTTGACCAGGCTAGGCAGAAAAGGGTGCAGGTGGAGCAGGACAGGGTAAGGGCTGCACAGGAGGAAGAGGAGCAAGCGAGGTTGGCTGCGGAACAACAACAGAGGCAGCCCGTAGTGGCACATACCAGGAAGAAAAGTGGGCCACAGGGGCCTGGTGGACCGCCGCAAGGAGGGCAGAAAAAAGGTGAGTTGCAAAAAAATAAGAGTTGATGAGAATTTATAATTCACTAACTAGAAAGGTTGAAAACTTGGAATTTGGCGATCCAAAGCGTGTTGGAATCTATACCTGTGGGCCGACGGTTTATTCCTATGTAAGCGTTGGTAACTGGAGGACATATGTCCTCGGGGACATCCTTGTGCGGACACTTGCCTATTTTGACAATCACGTTACATATGTAATGAATATAACTGATGTGGGGCATTTGACTGGAGATAATTTGGGTGACGCAGATACTGGTGAAGATCGGATGGAGAAAGCTTCAAAGAGTGAGGGTAAAACTGTGTGGGACATTGCGGAGCATTATACTGAGGACTTTTTAGATGGATTTGCCGCCCTTAATATGATTATCCCCACGAAAATTTGCCGTGCGACTGAGCATATTCCTGAGCAAATTGATTTGGTTAAGAAAATTTTTGAGAAGGGTTTTGCGTATCAAATTAGTGATGGGGTCTATTTTGATGTTGGTGCTTATGAAGAGGGGGGAAATAAATATGGGGAGCTTTCTACACTTGATTCTATAAAAGAGGGCGCCAGAGTAGAACCGAACGCAGAGAAGCGTGATCCGCGGGACTTCGCGCTTTGGAAGTTCAGCCCCGAGGGTGCGAAAAGACAAATGGAGTGGGATAGTCCTTGGGGAGTTGGGTTTCCTGGGTGGCATATTGAGTGTTCTGCAATGAGTATGAAATACCTGGGGGAGAAATTTGATATCCATGTGGGTGGAGAGGATTTAAGGAGTACTCATCACCCGAATGAAATTGCTCAAAGTGAAGCGGCGACTGGTGTGAAGCCTTTTGTAAAGTATTGGGTGCACGGGGCATTTGTGAAGGTTGATGGTAAGCGGATGGGGAAAAGTTTGGGGAATGCGTATACGCTTCACGATATTGAAAAAAATGGTTTTGAACCGATGGCTCTGCGGTATTTGTATTTGACTGGTGGGTATCGTGAGCAATTGAACTTTACATGGGAGAGTTTAGGGGCAGCCGCGTCGGCGCTCAATAAATTACGTAGTTTTGTAAGTGGGTATAAATTAGTGCAAGAAAACACTCGAACTAAGTTATCTGAGGAAAAACTGGAAAATGTTGATGAATATAATGCTCGGTTTAGGGATGCCATATCAAATGATTTGAATATGCCTCAGGCCGTGGCTGTTGCTTGGGAAGTTATCAAAAGTAATATTCCGAATCAAGATAAACTGGATTTAATTTTGCAGTTTGATGAAGTGTTTGGCTTGAAACTTTCAGAAACTAGAGTCGCTGTTGACCCGACTGAAAATATTGATAGTGTAATTTTAGGTTTGCTAACTGAGCGGGAACAGGCAAGGAAGAGTGGGGATTTTGAGAGGGCGGATGAGATTCGGGAGCAGATATTGGAAAAGGGTTTTGAGATCCTCGATACTGATAGTGGAGCTAAACTGAAACCTGCCCAGAATGTCAAAAACGAATAGTATATTATTGTTTTTCGCCTCGCTTCTTATGTTTACAGCAATTATTTCGTTGGCTTTGACTGTGTACGGTTTATATACAAGGGTTGGAAGGCTGGACCGCGCCGTCTACGCTGAGGCGGGACAGACGGGCAGGGAAGTTATATTGAATGACACTGATATTGATTTGGAGGAGATGGTCACTAAAGAAGTGGCGAGACAGATTTCTGTCTTGCCGACATCTGCACCAAGTACAACCACTGTAGTCGAGAAAACAACTGAGGTGAGCGCACCAAGCGCCACGAAGTCTGTATCAACTAGTTTTATTCCACTTAATGGGACAAAAGTGATCACAAATACTCAATGGGAAACAATAGAGGATAGTGCCGTGTGGATAGACTTATTGAATGATTATGGTAGTGGGGCGGTTGTGACTTGGAGCACCTCCTTGAAGGTTGCTCATGGAAATGGCCAGGCATATGCCAGAATTTGGGATGATACTAATAAAATTGCGGTTGATGGATCGGAAATCTCTACCAAAAATAATGTGAATTATGAAACTGTAGTTAGTGGGAATTTGCCTTTATGGAAGGGAAAGAATTTGTATAAAGTGCAGGTGAAGTCGTTAAATGGTTTTGAGGTTACTTACAGTGGGGGAAAGATGAAGGTTAGTAATTAATATTGTATAGTTAACTGTATGATTAGAGTTGTTGGTATCTTTGTTGTAGTGTTGGCTTTTTTGGTTGGTGCGTTTGGCGCAAATATCAATGCGCAGACTTCTTCACCCAGTGCTTTGCCAAGTCCCACGCCGTCCACGCAAAGCGGGACAGGCGGGCAGGCTACTCCTGAGTTTGATTATGAACGAGCATACAAAGACTATGTTTTTGCTTTGGATGTTTATGAAACTGCCCATTCAGATTATTTACTGACTCGTGCTCAGTACCTTCAGGCGAAAACTTTGATCGCGGAGACTCGTGCTCGTGATTCTGCTTCTTCTATGTTGGAGGCTAGAGATGATGTGGTGATTACATATTTGAGGACATTGAGAATGAAGCTTGCTGGAGTTAAAGGTGTGACGGGCGTGACTCGTGATGGATATCTATCAAGACTCGATACAGAGCTTGGTTGGTTTCTCGGTCACGAGGAGCGGATAAGTAGTGTTGGGACGTTGCAGGATGTGGTGAAAGATTCGAACGAAGCTGGTGAACAGTTTGCACGGGTGACTGAACCACTGTCGTATGAGGTGCTTAGCATAATTGCACTTGGGGAGCTGGGACTTGTTCGTGAGGATATTGGATTGCTGCTAGGAGACATAAAAGTAAAAACGTCGTTGATTAGATTGAAGGGCGATCATGATGTGCAGACAGTGGAGAGATGGATATTGGCTGCTGAGAATAAAATAACTCGTGCGCTAGATAAGGAAATTGAAGCACAAATTTCGGTTCAAAAAATTATAGAGCCCAAGCGAGGACCGAGTGTGTATACGAATGTGCTGTTGCGGGCAGATGAGTCGCTTCAATTTTTGAAGGAGGCTAGCAGTAATATGCGTGAGATAATAAGGGCAATACGAACAAAAGAATAATATATGGCGGCTGCACAAATACCAGTACTTCCGAAATCTAGTAAATCGCCGATTCCAATTTTCGGTCCATTGGTTGGTATTATTATGGGTTTCTTGCCGAAGAAGAGTTCGTCTGTGGGAACTGGTCCAAAAGTGACAGCACAGGCGCAAGTCGCGCCTACGCCTGTTACGGTTGATAGCAAGCCGCCCTCTGGTTCTGGTGCGATTGCTCCCGTTTTGCCACCAGGTTCTGGAGTAAAAAGACCGCATGTTAGCCTTAAGGTGCTTGGGATAGTCGGTGTTCTAATTTTAGTGTTGATTTTTGCAATTTTCCCCCTAGTGGGTATGTTGTTTTCTCGCGTGCCGAAAGCCCCAGGGATTGATTTAACTCCAACTGGAAGTTTGACACCTACTCCTACAGCGACACCTAGTGGCTCAATCAGGGAAGATGTTTTGCGGGATCCGTCACCTTATGTAGATGATGCGGAAGTTTTGAAATTTTCTCAGCGATTGGATGGAATTGATAAGAATATGGCTGGGACCGTTTTTCGAGAGGATGCACTGCGCGTGCCACTTCTGGATTGGGATGTGAAATTTTAATGGCTAAGGTAAAAATATATAAAACTCATACGTGTCCATTTTGCAGGATGGAAAGTGAATTTTTGACTGAGAAAGGTGTTGCTTTTGATGAAGTTTTTGTTGATGATGACTTTAAACAAGCTACAGAGATGATGAATATATCAGGTCAGATGGGAGTGCCTTTTACTGTAATAGAGACAGACAATGGTGGTCAGATAAATATTTTGGGATTTGACCGAAAGAAGATAAGCCAAATACTTGGGATTTAGTAGTATTTAGTCCAAAACTGGAGTAGGAATCCTACTGATATTAAGATAATACCTGCAGCTGTTACGGCCTTTTCTTTGTGCATTTCGAGAATGACTTTTTGGTCTATTTTATGTTCAAGCTCCATTTTTAAGTGGACCCTGATCACTGAGATACCGATGATTATTTCGCCGAAGGTTGTGAGGGCAAAGCCTAAAAGTTCTGTGTCCATAAAGATAATTTATATTATAATGCAGTATGATTACAAATCTTAGTTCTTGGAAAGCGCTTCAGGCATATTATGAAGAAATCAAGCAGCTTCATCTTAAAAAATTGTTTGCAGATGATTCAGACAGAGGAAAGAAGTTCTCAGTTGATGCAAATGACCTTTATATTGATTATTCGAAGAACAGAATAACTGATCAGACACTGAAACTTTTTTGGGATTTGTTAGTTGAAGTTGGTTTTGAAGAGCGTAGGCTTGCCATGTTCAACGGTGAACACATAAACACTACGGAAGACAAAGCTGTGCTTCATGTTGCACTTCGTGAGCGTAAGCGCACTGAGGTTCTTGAGGTGTTAGAAAGGATGACTGTATTTTCTGACAAAGTACGAAGTGGAGAGTGGACTGGGTACACGGGCAAGAGGATAAAGAATATTGTGAATTTAGGGATTGGTGGATCAGATTTGGGTCCGAGAATGGTTTACCATGCACTCAGGAATTATTCAGAGCGCGATTTAATTGTCAGGTTTGTTTCAAATGTAGATCCTGCTGATTTTTATGAAGCGACTCTCGACCTTGATCCTTCAGAGACTTTGTTTACGGTGGCCTCAAAGACGTTTACAACTGCCGAGACCATGGCAAATGCCAAATTGGCGAGGGAATGGGTAACTGGCCACGCAAAAAGCGATGCATTTGGGCGGGTCGGCGACATTGTCGCGCGACATTTTGTAGCGATGTCTACAAATGAGCAGGGTGTTACTGAATTTGGGATTGATAGAACAAATATGTTTCCTTTTTGGGACTTCGTGGGTGGACGATATTCGGTGATGAGCGCGATTGGGCTTTCTGACATGATTGCAATCGGGCCGAATAATTTCTATGAACTTTTAGATGGGGCGCAGGCCATGGATAAGCATTTTCTTGAAGCACCTCTCCCGCAAAACGCGCCTGTGATACTTGCTGTTTTGGGAGTGTGGTACAACAATTTTGTTAACGTTGAGACGCAGGCTATCTTGCCGTATAGCCAGTACTTGCAGCATTTTCCAGATTATTTGCAACAGCTTGAGATGGAAAGCAACGGGAAGGGTGTAAATAAATTAGGGGAGAGAGTTGATTATAAAACAGCACCGGTTGTGTGGGGAGAGGCGGGAACAAATGGGCAGCATTCGTTTTACCAACTTTTGCATCAAGGAACTCACTTGGTGCCAATAGACTTTATTGGGTTTTTGCAAACGAATGATATGTTGTACGCAAACATGGTTGCACAAGGGGAGGCTTTGGCCTTTGGGGCCGAAAATAAAGATGAGTCTCATCGTAATTTTGATGGAAATCATCCGAGCACAACAATTGTGGCAAAGGAACTAACTCCGAGTGTCTTGGGGCAGTTGATAGCGTTATATGAGCACAAAGTTTTTACCCAAGGTGTTATATGGGATATAAATAGTTTCGATCAGTTTGGGGTGGAATTGGGGAAGAAACTGGCTAATAATATTTTGCCGGAGTTGGCTTCCCAGGGCGAGTTGAAGCATGATTCTTCGACAAATGCGCTAATCACGGAGTATCGCGCCAAAACATAGAAAAGTCCCGGTGAACGGGACTTTGTGAGTTATTTTAGGTGAGTTTGAAATATGTGGTTTTGAGCTGGTTCATTTGACCTCCTTAATTCGTTGAGAAATGGTTGGTGCACATCAAGGAAATGTAGCTTCTCAAAAGCCAAATCTGCGAGTTTGTTTTTGCCAGTTAAGAATAGCGTCAGATTTGGTTCCGTGATAATGGCGATATTCCCAAGGTGACCGATTGCATAAATCCGATATGGGGTTTTGTGGTTTGGCATACCGTTTCTTCCTGGAAGAGAGCTTGTGATCACATTTACCTCTTCTTTGAATTTAGGCTGTTTGCGCCAATATTGTATGCCTGAAATGTACTTAGGTATTGTCGCTAGATTTGTTTTAAAGAAAAGTCCTTCAAAACAAATGTCGTGAAGGTAGTGCTGACCCCTTAGCAAGAAACCGAGATTTCTGCCAGTGATTAATGCATAGACTGGATGTGGATCTTCGTTTTGGATGAAGTATACCCAGTCGGCAACTTTGCGGTTGGGCCATATTCGTCGCCCCAAGATTTTTATAGTGCTTCCTTTGACGGAACCGAGACCGCGCCCGGATATGTGTACGGACATTTTAATGTACCCCCCTTTTTTCGATAGTTAGATACGGTCAATTGTAGCAAAAATGAAGCGCTGGCGGATTAATGCTTGTATTGTAGTTCTATTTTTTTAAGCAAGAAACTATCGATATCGTCAACTATTTGTGGAGGTGTTGGCTGATAGGCTGGTAATGGCTCCATTTTTTTGATGACTACGCCGATATGGTCAATTTTTGGGAAGTACTTTTTGATTTCTTCGTTAAATTTTTCTGCAAGGTTTGTGGTGAAGCTTGCGTAGCCTCCCTTTTCTGACTGTCGGCAGAGCCGATCCTCGTAATCTCTTATGACTTCCATTACTTTTGCACCTTCACTGTTTAGTACTTCCTGCATGGCCTTGGGATTTAAGAGATATGCGTCATGGGTTTTTCTGAAATTTTCGAAGAGTTCTGTTTCCTCCTCCAGCATGCGCTTTACGTACTCTTTGTACTTTGTCATTGCCATACTCCACTTATTAGCAGAATTCGCAAACTTCCCCCGCTGGCTTTTGCTTCGCTTTTTCTTTCTTATAATCGTCTTTGCACATGAAGTTGATGCCATGGAGGAGTTTTACCCCGTCTTTTTCGAGAATCATCTTGCCGCACTTCATACATTTCCTTTTTTTACTTTCTGCCATATAGACTACGTAT
>CAYHMW010000011.1:0-36185 GCA_964357925.1 uncultured Gammaproteobacteria bacterium | reverse complement strand
TCTATTTCTCCAAGCGCGTCTCTATCGCCATCGTTTAGTCCCTCACAAAGTCCATCGCAGAGTCCTTCACAAAGTCCCAGCTTAAGTCCATCAGCATCAATTAGCCCATCAGTCTCTGTATCCCCCAGTGCGTCCCTTTCGCCATCTGTCTCAATATCGCCCTCTATATCACTAAGTCCTAGTCTGAGTCCATCCGTATCCCCCTCTGTATCAATTTCTCCAAGCGCATCAATATCGCCATCAGTATCCGTATCCCCCTCTGTATCAATTTCTCCAAGCGCATCACTTTCCCCATCTCTCTCACCTTCCTTGAGTCCATCTCTCTCACCATCTGTCTCGCCATCTTTGTCACCATCAGTTTCAATCAGCCCAAGCGCATCCATCTCACCAAGCGTCAGTATTAGTCCTTCCGTATCACTTTCACCATCACTTTCACCATCGATAAGCCCTTCAGTATCCGTCTCACCAAGTGTGTCAATATCACCATCCATCTCAATTTCCCCAAGCGAATCACTATCTCCATCAGGAAGCCCATCAACAAGCCCTAGCTTGTCGCCATCCATAAGCCCATCGCTTTCACCTTCTGCTTCCATTAGCCCATCGGTTTCAATTTCCCCCAGTGTCAGTATTAGTCCATCGGTATCCATAAGTCCGTCACTGAGCCCATCACTGAGTCCATCACTGAGTCCATCGGTCTCCATTTCACCAAGTGTCAGTATCAGTCCGAGTGCTTCTGTTTCGCCAAGTGTGGTGTCATCGATCTCTCCATCTATTTCACCGTCAGCAAGTCCAAGTGTAAGTCCATCGGCCTCAAAAAGCCCAAGCCTAAGTCCATCGGTATCCATAAGTCCATCAGTTAGTATCAGTCCAAGCGTTAGTATCTCCCCAAGTGGATCAGCAAGTCCAAGCATTTCACCATCAGTAAGTATTTCGCCATCGGCTTCCCTCTCGCCATCAATCTCACCATCAGTTTCCATAAGTCCCTCAGTCTCAGTGTCCCCAAGCGGATCAGTCTCACCTTCCCTCTCACCCTCGGTAAGTATCTCCCCATCAGCATCGGGCAGCCCCTCGACAAGTCCAAGCTTAAGTCCATCAGAAAGTATTTCCCCCAGTGAATCCATCTCCCCCAGTACCAGCCCATCACAAGGTGCCTCAATTTCACCATCAGTTTCCCCCAGTGCCAGTGCATCTCCTGGTGCATCAGCATCTCCATCGGTAGGAGCAACATCAAAAAGTGCAAGTGCATCCCCGTCAACCTCACCAAGTGCATCAGCCTCTCCTTCAGCATCAGTCAGCCCATCCCCGGAGCAAATTCCAGCACTATACAAAAACCCCGTAATTATAGATAGAGAAGTTAGGACCTTCGCGCCAGGCGTAGTCAGCTCACTAATTCAAAAAAGAATCTCGTCATGGAACACAGTCGGCAGACCACAAACCCCGAAATCTCAAACGTTTGGGTTCAACCACGAAACAAAAATGTTCGAATATTGGGATGGAAAAAATTGGATGGTCCTTCCCGCAAAACGTATCAAACAATAACTTTGTACCTTGACTTTCAAGGTCATTACAATTACCAGCTTGCAAACTAACCTTACAAGCCTCATGTTACCACACTATCTATGCGGTAAATATAAACTCATCAGAGCCTAACGTGCGTCAAATAAGTGTGTTACTCCAACTTCAAAGAAGAAACCTTGCAAGGCTTGCTCTCAATGGCCACAAACTATAGAATCTACTTACAACTATTATGCCAAAAGGCTCAACAGTCCTTATAGATATCGGCCAAGGTCTTAGTCTCATCGCCGGCCTGCCAAGGATAAACTCCTGGGACACTAAAGACAGGCCCAAATCTTCCAAAAGAGGCACCTTCGGCTTTAATAGTCAAACAAACAGTCTGGAGTACTATAACGGCACGGATTGGTTCACAGCCGCAATGCGAAAAAGCTAATTAACTCCTCGAATTTTCCACCTCCCCCTCCCCATCAATATCACTCTATATATAATAGGATTAACACAAACAAAGAAAGATCTAAGTCTATGGCAACTTTAAAACCAGAAGAATATGACATCAGCTATTTTGATGGGAGAAAAGCAAGATATCGACACAACGCAGGTTATGATAAATACGAACGATGGTACAGGAAGGACGGTGAAAAATCCCTTGGTGAATTTTGGAAGGATTACGCCAACGATCTCTTTAATACATATCATCTCAAAGGAAAAAAAGTTTTAGAGTTAGGCTGTGCCAAGGGTTTTGTTGTAGAGGATCTTCGTGATATGGGAGTAGAAGCTTACGGATTTGATATTTCAGAATATGCAGTCAAAAAAGCCTCAAGCGAAGTAAAACCATTCTTAACTACAGACGACGCTAGAACCGGCCTGTCACGATACAAAAACAAAGAGTTTGATGTAGTTTGTAGCCTACGATTCATGGAGTGTATCCCCGACTCCGATATCTCCTGGCTAATAACCCAAATGAATCGGATCGCAAAGTTCCAATTCCACGTCATTGACGAGCAAATCAAGCCAAATTTCTACACTAATATGCCACTTGAAGACTGGATCAAATATGACTGGTCTCCTGGCACGATCCTCCAAAGCAACGAAAACAGAAAAAAAATATTAAGGAAACCGTAGGGGCGCATATATGTGTGCGCCCATGACTTATGAAAAACAAATGATCGAACACAAAAGAAAATCGATCAGATTAAAAACCTGCCTGCCCGCCAATCGCTGGCGCTCAAGGCGCCTGCAGGCGGGGGACTATTCATTCTCTGCATATTATTTTGTAACGATATGTTCTCAAAATCGCGAACCAATATTTGATGATATCAATGAAGGCAAGATGGACCCCAATGATATCGGTAAAACAATCAACAGGTGGTGGGTCAAATTACCAAACAAATTTGATATTAACCTGGATGAATTCCAATTAATGCCAAACCATTTCCATGGGATTATTAAAATCAAAAATCAGATCGGGTTTGATGAATCAAACCCCTACAGCACAAATAACATGTTCGAAATCGGCAAATCCCATAAACACATGCAATTAATGGGTTTGGGCGTGATTCATCACGCCCAAACAGAAACATTAGGAATAATAATCAGATATTTTAAGGCAAAATGTTCACACGAAATCCACAAATCAGGGTTTAATCAAATTGTTTGGCAACGCAATTACCCGCCTGCAAGCGCCTTGAGCGCCAGCGATTGGCGGGCAGGTTACGAACACATTGTTAGAAATGAAATAGAATTAGAAAAAATCCGCGAATACATAAATTTAAACCCCTTAAAATGGCATCTGGATAAAAACAACCCAATTAACGCACGTAGGGGTCTGATTCATCAGACCCAAAATAATCACGCCCAAATAAAACAAAATAAAACATGGCAGCAGTAGCAGTAACTTCGGCCAATACAAACACCATCGCAGGGGGTGCAAGAGTCGTAGTCAGGACATCAGCCGGTATCCCCTATGTAATCCTCGATAACGGAAACGACATTGATGTTCACAAAGGCAATAGCACCACGCCCACTTCATTTTCCAGTAACGGCACAGGCCCAAGCGCTTCAACTTACGGGCACGCCTCAGCAGCCATAGATTCAACTGGTATCATCCATATCGCTTATTACGACAGTAACGGCAAAAGCTCAGCCCTACGATACGTAACTTACAATACCTCAACCGATGCATTTTCAGGGGATGCATCAATCCAAGACATTGGCGCAGCTACTCCAACTACTCCAGGTACAGCAATCGCCATAGATAGCAACGATATTCCCCACATCGCCTGGGTCGATAGCAATGTCAACATGGGAACGAACTACGACACTGTCTACTACACCAACAGGATAAGTGGAGCCTGGAACACAGCGGTCGAGGTAAGAGGTTTCACAGCTTCAGTAAATTGTGAACTCCCTGACATAACGATAAATGAACAAGATTTTCCAATTGTTGGTTTAAAACAGGTTTCTGGTGGTTACGTTATTTGGGCTTGTAAAGGCATTGGAAATAATCCAACTTCATTTGAATCAACATCTTTTTCTTCTGGGGGCGGATTTTATGATCCAGTTAATGATTCTGTAGACAACCCAACTGTCGGTGTAGATTCTACTGGTGCGGTTTATGTAGCATATGTAGAAGCCACAAGCTTGGATTTGGTACAAGTCAAGTACGTTTCTGGGGCATGGACTACACCTGGTAATTGGACTGGTTCAGAAATTGATACGACCAATGACAGTAAACAGCCTTCTATTGTGTTTGATACTACAAATAGGTATGTATTTACAGAAGATCCATCTGACAATGATATTTATTATTACAACAATTCTGGCACTAGGGCGAGTTTGGAGGTTGGTACTTTTAATACTGTTAAATCTAAGTGGTCTTTTACAAATGACAATGATAGTGGTGGAAATGTAAGGAACTTATATAAAGATTCTTACGAGACTGATGGAATCTCATTAATGATGTATTCCACAGTTACGTCTAGGACAGCTGTTGCTCAGTCATTTACTGGAGGAGGCGGAAAAGTAATTTCTGTCAGTTTTTTTGTTGGTAAAACTGGTACACCTCCTGGCAGTTTGGTGGCTAAAATATATGCGCATTCTGGAGTTTTTGGTACAAGTAGTATTCCAACTGGTAGTGCTTTAGCCACCTCCAGTACGATAGGTAACGCTGAAATTAGTACCACTGATACATGGGTTGTGTTTCCTTTTCCAACTCCCTATACAACAACAAATGGCACAAAGTATTGTGTTTCAATTGAATATTCAGGCACTGCTGGGGATACGCTTAATAGGTTTGATATTCAATTAGTTACCACTAGTCCTGTTCATGGTGGAAATTTTAGTGACAAAAATCCCAATACATGGGCAGCTAATGATACTGATGATTTAAGGTTTGTCCTATCAGAGTTTACCGATTCAGTGTCTAGTCAGTTAGACTACGTTTTTTTAGATGAAACAGCCACCCCAGACATCTGGTGGAACACATTAACTCTTGGTGGAGGCACATCGACTTCACCCTCAGTCTCAATTAGCCCATCGGCATCCATTAGCCCATCAAGGTCACCATCCCTAAGTCCGTCAGTCTCAATAAGTCCCAGTGTCAGCATTAGTCCATCAGTCAGCATCTCCCCATCTGTCTCAATTAGTCCATCTGTGTCACTTAGTCCCAGTCTTTCCCCAAGCATAAGCCCATCACAAAGTATCTCTCCATCTGTATCTATATCACCATCTGTTTCAATCTCCCCAAGCGTATCATTATCGCCATCACTCTCCCCATCCCTTAGCCCGTCTCTAAGTCCATCACTAAGTCCATCGCTCTCCCCATCTGTCTCAGTTAGTCCATCAGAATCAATCTCTCCATCAGTTTCAATATCCCCAAGTGTGTCACTATCCCCATCGCTTTCTCCATCTTTATCACCCAGTCTCAGTCCGTCTCTCAGTCCATCCCTCAGCCCTTCCCTTTCTATCTCACCATCGGCCAGTATCTCTCCCAGTGTTTCAGTGAGTCCCTCCGTATCATTAAGCCCTAGTTCGTCACCATCACTCAGTCCTTCAGTTTCCATCTCACCATCAGCATCAATTTCACCCTCAGTCTCCGTCTCCCCATCAGTATCTCTTTCGCCATCTTTAAGCCCGTCAGCAAGCCCCAGCTTGAGTCCTTCCCTCAGTCCATCTATTAGCCCATCAGTTTCAGTCAGTCCCTCAGCATCAATCTCCCCCAGTGTAAGTATTAGTCCATCAGTGTCCCTTAGTCCCAGTTTGTCACCGTCTGTATCACCATCAGCATCTATATCACCAAGTATTTCAATCTCCCCTTCTGTTTCCATTTCCCCAAGTGCCTCACTTTCTCCATCGCAGAGCCCAAGTTTGAGTCCATCCCTAAGCCCTTCACTATCACCCTCTTTATCACCATCCGTTTCAGTGAGCCCTTCAGAAAGTATCTCTCCAAGTGTTTCAGTGAGCCCTTCAGTGTCCCTTAGTCCCAGTTTGTCACCATCAATTAGTCCTTCTGTTTCTATTTCACCATCAGTTTCAATATCTCCCAGTGCCTCGCTATCACCATCAGTCAGTCCATCAGCAGGGTCATCAATCTCACCCTCAATCTCACCTTCGCTTAGCCCATCAGTATCAATTTCTCCTTCAGTAAGCGTAAGCCCAAGTGTCAGTGTCAGCCCATCAGTATCACTCAGCCCCAGTTTGTCACCGTCTGTATCCCCATCAGTTTCAATTAGTCCAAGCGTTAGTATTTCACCTTCAGTGTCCATCTCCCCATCAGCATCATTCTCACCTTCCCTTTCACCATCACTTAGCCCGTCTGTATCCATATCCCCAAGCGTATCAATCTCTCCCTCTGTGTCCATTTCCCCCAGCGCATCGTTATCTCCTTCAGAGAGCCCAAGCCTAAGTCCATCATTGAGCCCATCAGTATCCCCCTCGATCTCGCCATCCTTGAGCCCATCTATTAGCCCTTCAGTCTCAATATCCCCAAGTGTTTCTCTGTCACCATCATTATCCCCTTCCCTCAGTCCAAGCTTAAGCCCCTCACTAAGTCCATCACTTTCACCGTCAGTTTCAATTAGCCCATCTATATCAATAAGTCCAAGTGTCAGTATCAGTCCTTCTGTATCTCTAAGTCCCAGTTTGTCACCATCAATCTCACCATCAGTTTCCATTTCACCAAGCGTTTCAACGTCACCCTCTGTATCCATCTCTCCAAGCGCATCATTATCACCATCGCAAAGTCCTTCAGCATCTCCATCCATTAGCCCATCAGTTTCCCCTTCCATCTCACCGTCAGTATCCATCAGTCCATCTGAATCCATCTCTCCAAGCGTCTCAATTAGTCCATCCGCATCTCTGTCCCCTTCTCTCTCACCATCAATAAGTCCATCTGTTTCCATTTCCCCGTCAGAATCAATATCGCCATCAGTTTCAGTTTCTCCCAGCGCATCCCTGTCACCATCCTTAAGCCCCTCACAAAGTCCAAGCCTCTCACCAAGCGTTAGTCCATCCCTCAGCCCTTCCCTTTCTATCTCACCATCGGCCAGTGTCTCTCCCTCAGTCTCAATCAGTCCATCCATATCACTATCTCCCTCGCTCTCACCGTCAATATCACCATCAGTATCTGTTTCCCCTTCAGAATCCATATCGCCATCAGTATCCATTTCCCCAAGTGCCTCATTATCACCGTCACTCAGTCCTTCCTTAAGCCCTTCACAAAGTCCGTCGCAAAGTCCATCGATAAGTCCATCGGAAAGCATCTCCCCATCAGTTTCAATAAGCCCAAGTGTAAGTGTGAGTCCATCTGTTTCACTAAGTCCGAGTTACTCACCATCTGTATCACCATCTGTCTCAATTTCACCAAGTGTTTCAACTTCCCCTTCTGTATCCATTTCCCCAAGTGCCTCACTATCTCCATCCCTTTCGCCTTCGTTAAGCCCAAGCTTGTCCCCATCATTCAGTCCATCTCTCAGCCCATCAGCTTCAGTAAGCCCTTCAATTAGCACCTCTCCCAGTGTCTCAGTGAGCCCCTCTGTATCCCTTAGTCCCAGTTTGTCACCTTCTGTATCACCATCCGTCTCGATATCTCCATCTCAATCAATAAGCCCATCGGTTTCTATTTCACCAAGCGTAAGTCTTTCACCATCCAAATCCCCATCTCAAAGTCCGAGTCAATCGCCGTCCTTTAGTCCATCTCTATCCCCTTCAGTATCCATCTCACCATCAGCTAGCATCTCACCTTCCGTATCAATTTCCCCAAGTGTCTCGCTATCGCCGTCCCTATCGCCCTCACTTTCACCATCGGTCTCAATCTCCCCAAGTGTCAGCATCTCCCCATCAGTTTCAATATCACCAAGTGTGTCCTTGTCACCATCGCAAAGTCCATCAGCATCTCCGTCCATTAGTCCATCAGTTTCCCCCTCCACCTCACCGTCAGTATCCATTAGTCCATCAGAATCCATCTCTCCAAGCGTCTCGATTAGTCCATCCGCATCTCTGTCCCCTTCTCTCTCACCATCAATAAGTCCATCAGTAAGCATCTCACCCTCAGTTTCGGTATCGCCTTCAATTTCCCTAAGCCCGTCTCAAAGTCCATCAGCTGGAGCATCAATATCTCCGTCCGTATCTCCCTCGATTAGTCCTTCTGTTTCAATATCACCAAGTGTAAGCATCTCGCCATCAGTTTCGATATCCCCCAGCGTCTCACTATCTCCTTCACTTTCACCATCTATTAGTCCATCAGTTTCCATTTCACCATCAGAATCTATCTCCCCAAGCGTCTCAGTTTCACCGTCAGTTTCTCTCTCTCCTTCGGGAAGCCCATCGCTAAGTCCAAGTTTGAGTCCATCCCTGAGTCCATCTCTTTCACCCTCAGTATCCATCAGTCCTTCTGTCTCAATCTCACCTTCAGTATCAGTGAGTCCTTCTGTATCACTAAGTCCCAGTTTGTCACCATCCATATCTCCTTCTGTTTCAATATCTCCAAGTGTTTCAACATCACCATCTGTGTCAATCAGTCCCTCAGTTTCGCTATCTCCCTCATTCTCACCATCGGAAAGTCCATCACTGAGCCCATCGCTCTCTCCATCTCTAAGCCCTTCTGCCTCCATATCACCATCAGCAAGCATTTCACCATCGGTTTCAATCAGTCCATCAGAATCCATAAGCCCCTCTATCTCAATCTCTCCTTCAGTATCACTTTCACCGTCACTGAGCCCCAGTTTGAGTCCTAGCTTGTCGCCATCGCTCTCACCATCCATGTCACCAAGTGCGTCACTGTCGCCTTCCCTAAGTCCCTCACTAAGCCCCTCACTTAGTCCAAGTTTTTCTCCTTCTCAAAGCCCATCAATCTCTGTGTCCCCATCTGTCTCAATAAGTCCCTCAGCAAGTATCTCGCCAAGTGTCAGCATCTCCCCTTCAGTTTCAATCTCACCATCACTGAGCCCATCGGTTTCACCATCAGTGTCAGTAAGTCCAAGCGTATCGGTTTCACCATCGCTATCAATCTCTCCCAGTGCATCACTGTCACCATCTGGAAGCCCATCACAAAGCCCCAGTCTCTCACCAAGCATCAGCCCATCCATAAGTCCATCTGGTTCAATATCTCCATCTTTATCTCCAAGTTTGAGTCCCAGCCTTTCCCCATCCTTGAGTCCTTCTCTCAGTCCATCTGTCTCCATCTCCCCATCGGCCAGCATCTCCCCAAGTGCTTCAACTTCCCCTAGCGTTTCGTTATCACCGTCACAAAGTCCCAGTCTAAGTCCAAGCCTGTCACCAAGTTTAAGTCCATCCATAAGTCCATCGATCTCAATTTCCCCAAGCGTGAGTATCAGCCCCAGCGCCTCCACAAGCCCAAGTGCAATATCATCAATCTCGCCGTCACTCTCTCCCTCACTTAGTCCAAGCGCCAGTCCATCAATTAGTCCTTCGTTTTCACCCTCCGTTTCTATCTCCCCCAGCGCCTCCACAAGCCCAAGTGGCTCAAGCTCTCCAAGCTTATCTCCCTCTGTAAGCGTTTCGCCCTCAGGATCCGCCTCACCATCTCTCTCACCATCAGCCTCCATCAGTCCATCTGAATCAATTTCACCAAGCGCCTCGGGCTCGCCATCAGCATCTCCATCGGAAAGCATTTCACCCTCAGTAAGCACATCGCCGTCTGAGTCACTATCCGAATCAGTAAGCCCATCAATAGGCGGCTCTATCTCGCCTTCTATTAGCCCAAGCAGTTCAACATCGGGGACTCCATCCCCATCACCCTCAGCCGCTGCAGCACCGGGCGCATCAAGAAGCCCAAGCTCATCTATTTCCGCATCTAAATCTATTTCCGCATCAAAATCAACCTCAGTAAGTCCATCGCCACTGCCGCAGGAACCCATCTTTTACCGCAATCCAACTTTAGTGCTCAACAATATTACAGGCAAAAATACTTACATTACTCAGCCTCAAGTTACAATTCCTTCCTGGAACAACTCAGGTAGACCCAAACATCTAAGGCCAGGCACAATCGGATTCAACCTAGAAACCCAAAGCTTCGAACTTTGGGACGGATCGCATTGGTTAGCTCTACCAGCCAACATAGTCAGCTCTTAACTACTTGCAACCTACTTGCAATCTCTCCAGGTGGGAGTAAGCTTAAATTATGACTGCCCAACAGTATTTCCATATTTATCGTGAGAGTACCGATCAGGACATCTTCGTAGACGATCATGATAGAGAGGTGTTTATTGGTTTCTTAAAAGAATATTCCTCACAAAACCAAGATCAAAAAAAGACATTTGCAATTAGAGGCAGGAATTACATTGGCACACCTCACCGCCCCAAGAACTTCGCCAACGACATTGTTCTCGTCGATTATAAATTAACACCCGGAAGGTTCGACATTACAATTAAAGAGATAGTGGCAGGGTCCACTGAAAAATTCATAAGGGCACTATCAACAAGGTACGCCATTTATTTCAATAAAAAATATGCTCGCTCTGGACCATTGTTTAAGGATCCATCTGTTGCACAAAAAATAGAAAAACCATCTCTCAATATAAAAACAGAAAACGTATCAAATGTAAGAATCCCGGAGATAATTTTCTCAATGTTCATCCTCCTTTGCCTTTCAACATATAGTTTGATAAAAATCGAATCTTCCGATGGGAAGTCTCCACTCTCCACTTCAAACACTCAAGTTCTCGGAACAAATATTGTTGTAATCAAGACCTACAACATAGACCAAAGCATCAATATCCACGCCCTGCCGGAATCTTCTTCAAAAATAATTGGACTTGCCAAACATGGTTACAAATTCGAATCACTCTCACTAATTGACGGATGGCACCAGGTAAAACTATTTAATGGCTCACTTGGCTACATTAATGAACAATTTTTACAAACAGAAAGAAAAGGCGGACTATGAATAAAGCTGTAAACTACACCGGCTTTGCAATCGCCAGTCTTGGCGAGGGAGCCATATTCTTAACAACTACAAGCTATGTCCAGCTAGCAATCGCCATCCTTCTCTACTTCCCACTGACATATTTCGCATTCCAACTGTTCCCACGAAAATCTAACTTAAAGTATCCTAATACATCAATAGATGACATAAATAGACAAAGTATCCCAACACCAAATTTAAACACACCCGCTCCGCAAATAATCACTAACACTAACTCGGAGGAAGGCGTCGAAATTCTAGATTTTGATAAACGAGCATTTCTCAAACTGGTCGGCGCAAGTGGACTGGCATTCTTTGTCTCCTCCCTCTTTACAAAAAGGGCAGAGAACCTGATTCTGGGCAAAACAGACGATTCCAAATTAACTACAATTCAAAACTCGAAAGGAAACGTCATAAATCCTGCAGAACATCATCCAACTGACAGCTACAAGATTTCCGAAGTAGATTATGGAGTCAATTCCTTCTATGGCTTCATTGATAGACGTGATGGCTGGTTCATTATGAAAGAGGATCTAAACGAAGGTACTTTCCGCTATATCAAAGGCGATGCGAACTTTCGCGAGAACTGGAACAACCGCAATAACCTTAAATATGAATACTTCAACCAGGTATTCCCTGAGTCATGATCAAGGTAAAGCTCATTTTACCTCTTGTTTTTTAATATCTCGAATACTATAGTGAACCAAACATGATAGGCAATTTTATCAAAAACATCAGCGGCACTGAACTCATCATTATCGCCGGTATTTTAACAATGGTCTTCGGCAGAAAGTTCGTCATCGGCCTCGGTAAAACTGCCGGTGAAACACTTAAAGAAATGAAAAAAATCAAAAGCTCAATTACAGACGCAGCAGTAGAAGACGAACCAAAACATGCTTAGCTCAATCGGTACCACAGAAATTCTCGTTGTCGCATTCATTGTAGTTTTCCTCTTTGGTGGCAAAAAGATTCCAGAATTCTTTAAAGGCTTATCAGAAGCAGTCAAAGAGTTTAGAAGAGCATCAAAAGATATCGAGAAAGAGGAAGTTTAAAGACAGGCATACTCCGTGGAAAATATTAAGCCTATTAATTCTTCAGAGTTAAAGGCAGCCATAGAAAAGTACTCCCCTTTTTTAAAAGAAGTAAAGAAAAGGATTCTACTGACACTCATTGTTTTTAGTGTTTCATCAATTGTTGGTTTTGTATCAAGCGAAAAAATCTTAAAAACACTTATTAATATTTTGAGCCTCAAGGGGGTAAATCTAGTCTTTACCTCCCCCTTTCAATACCTCACACTTTCTGTGAGTACAGGACTTGCAACAGGCGTAATATTTATCCTTCCACTCCTCCTTATCCAAATCTTGTCCTTCTTAAAGCCAGCATTAAGAGAGAAAGAGTATAAAACCATTGTTAGATTCCTCCCCTTTTCCATAATTCTATTTCTGATAGGTTTCTGCTTTGGAATGGCAGCGATGAAATGGCAAATTGAAATATTTCTAAATAAATCAGCAGCAATTGGCATTGGTAATATTTTGGATATAAGTAAACTCCTGAACATGGTGCTCCTGACTTCAATATTTATGGGTATTAGCTTCCAATTTCCCATAATTCTTCTGATTCTTATGCGTATAGGAATTGTGAACCGTAAGGAGCTCGCAAGACAAAGAAAATGGGTATACTTAGGAGCCTTCATTTTTGCAATTCTCCTCCCAGCTGATTCAGTTGTGATAGATATTGTCCTAGCTCTACCTCTTGTAATACTGTTTGAGATAACATTGGCAATGGGTAGATTCCCAAAAGCGAAGAATAAATAAGAAAAACTATCTAAGGTACCAGTTCACCACTGGAGGAAGCAGCAGGAAGTGTCGGCACAGGCTCCTCACTTGGCTCAGGATCAGGAGTAGAAGTTGGCACTGGACCCAAATCGTTAGCTTGCCCGATATCAGTTGGCGCCTGAATATTAACAGCACCAACATCAATTATTTTGTTTGTAGCTTCCCTATATACAATTGCCCTTTTAGCACCAGTAAAAATCAGTACACGATCACCGTTCTCAGCTTTACTAAAAAATGGTTGAGTCTGTCTCAAGGCTTCCACATCAGAAACTGTAGCTATCGTTGGTTGCTCATCTGATGGTAACTCAATAAGCGCGCTCACTTTACTAATGAGCTCCGAAACCTCAACCTGTGATTGAGTCTCCGAAGGCAAAGCTAATCCAAATTTTGATGGATACTTATAAACTCCGTATCCGACACCAAGAGCTACAACAATAATTAAAACAAGCACAACAATAAAGGGCACACCAAAGGTAAAAATCTTAAAAAAACCAACTTTGCTTTCGCTCTTTGAAGCCTCCACTTCCTCCACTTTTTGTTCATCAACCATTCTGAGACTTTATACAACAAACAAAATCACAAATCAATACACTAGATCAATCTGTAAACGAATATCACCACCCCAATTACCACTAAAGCAGTCAGTACTCCAAGAATCAACAACAAATTTTCACTCCTGAACCCTCGATGTGCGCGGTCTGGTTCCTTTGTCGCATCAAAATTAAGTGGAGCCTTCAAATCGCTTTCCGGAATATCACTGTTGTCAGTCACAGTTTCCACACGCAATTTGCTATCAACCGGCACAGCGGGCACATTTGTTGAACTACCATTGTTAACTGATTGATAACCAATAGGGCTCTTAATATCTATACTTGGAATTACCTCGCCTCGTCCCAATCCCGCCTGTTCAGCCTTAATCGGATTCCCAAGAGTTATTGAAGGAATTGGAGCGCGTTGTTGTGAAGTAGCACCCATTTCATTACACCGCTGCCTTAGGGATCTCTCCCCTTGTATAACCAGCAAGTATCTCTTCCACAATTTTTGTAACTCCACGAGGTTCCTGCTCGCTCTTCACAATATAGCGTATTGCTCCATAACTTAACGCCTCCTGCGCATCATGCTCCCCCGCAAGATTGGTCAAGATCACAACCGGAATACTCTTAGTCTCAGGATCATTTTTTAATCGCTTTAAAACCTCAAGCCCATTCATTTTCGGCATCATAACATCCAACAAAATCAATGTCGGCTTCTCCAATTTCGCTTTAACCAAACCCTCTTCCCCATCCTGCGCTACCACCACATCGAATCCATCAAAAGTAAAGGTCTTTTGATAAAGACGAATCATAAGCGAATCATCTTCAACTAAAAGTATTTTTGCCATAAACCATTATAACACCATTCATTAACCGTTGAACCTGGGCGACTTTCGTACTATCCTTAAAGAAACAAAAAATGAGCACCAATAACACCGCCCTGATCGTTGAAGACGACACAGATCTCATCAACCTGTACAAAATGAAGTTCGAAAGCTCAGGCTTTACTGTCGACACTGCAACAGATGGCGCAAAAGGTCTCGAAATGGCCAAAAAAGGGGGCTATTCAATCATCATCCTGGATATAATGCTTCCTGTCATGGACGGTTTCACTGTCTTAGCTGAGCTCAATAAAATGCCACCAGAATCCCCAAACGGTCCCGTCATCTTTTTAACAAACCTGGCCAAAAACAAAATAGCCCCAAAGGCTAAAAATTCTGGAGTTGTCGAAGTATTATCTAAAACAGAATACACACCAGCTCAACTCGTTGAAATCGCCGCTCGCCTAATCGTCGCTAAATCTTAAGCGCTCTAACTAGTTTTGTAAGTTAACAGGGGCACCGGAAGCAGGCCCAGAAGGCCGGGTATACCCCAAGACAATCTCCTTCACCATATTAGCAACCTCCTTAGGGTCATGCTCGCTCTTAATAATATAGCGAACTGCCCCCTTGGACATAGCACTCTCAGCATCTTGCGAACCGGCCAAATTTGTCAAAACAACCACAGGGATACTTTTAAGCTCAGCGTCCGCCTTCAACTTATCCAAAACCTCCAATCCGTTCATCTCAGGCATCATTATATCGAGAAGTATCAGGGTAGGTTTATGAAGCTTTGCCGCCTCAAGGCCCTCCACTCCATTGCTCGCAGTGACGACCTCATACTGCTCAAACTTAAAAATCTTCGAATACAACTTCGACATCAAACTGTCGTCCTCAATTATCAATACTTTTGCCATAAACCACATTCAATAATAAACTATTATCTACTCAGTATCCACAGTGTCAATCCTGAACTGCCTCAACGGCTGGCACCTCCAAAACAAAAGTAGATCCACGCCCAAGCTCGGAACTCTCCAAATAAACTTTCCCTCCCATTCCTGTAGCCAGCAGTCTCGAAATATAAAGGCCAAGACCAGTCCCACGAGTTACATCGCGAGCAAGATAGCTCTCACTGGCTTGTACAAATTTGCCAAATAACCTTCGTTTATTCGCTTCAGAAATGCCAATTCCAGTATCACGAACCATTACTTTTAAATTTGCCCCATTTCGAGAAAGTCCTATATTGACCTCACCCGCCTTAGTATACTTTATTGAATTCCCGACCAAATTAGTAACAATTTGTTTCACTTTTCCTTGATCCGCCAACGAATCAGGCAACCCCTCGGTTGGCTCCTCATACCGCAAAACTAATCCCTTCTGTGAAGCGACCGAATTCAAATCATGATATACCTCACGGGTTAGATCAACCAAACTAAACACTTCCTTCTTAAACTCCACCTTCCCTTGTTCAAGCTGCCCCACATCCAAAAAGTCGTTTACGATCTCAATAAGTCGTATACTCGATTCGTGCATATCATCGACTATTTCTTTAAGATTTGGATCTTTTAATTGCTCTTTAAAGTATTCGTTGATTAGTGATGTGTTGCCACGAATTGCTGTCAGTGGAGTTCGGAGCTCATGCGAAGCAATCGCAAAAAACTCATCTTTTGACCGCTCAAGCATCTTTTCCTCAGTCTGATCTTCAACTAAAATAGCAGCACCTATATATTCCTGCGCTTTCATCACAGGGACAGAAAATACACGAAGAACTTTTGCTTTGTACTTCACATCCTCCACTTCATACTCATCATTGTTCCCTCTACAATGCGGGCAAATATTTGCAGCGTCAGAAATAACACTCCCAAGTTCACCAAATACTTTGTCATAACTAAGCTCAGATTCATCGATTCCAAGGATCAAAGCAAGCGATCGGTTCGCAACGATTACATTATGTTTTTCATCAAGTAAGAAAAAACCAATAGGCAATGCATTTATAGAAGCAGTAAGCTTTACTTTCTCCTGCTGAAGTTGAAGCCAGCCTTCAGATATTCTGTCTTTTGCTTCCTGAAGCTGATGTGTACGCTCCTCCACTTCACGCTCAACCATCGCACGCGATTCTTTTTCGTACGTCGCATCATGAAAGACTTTTACTGCCCCAATAATCTCCCCTTTACTAGTCAAAGGGGCAGTAATTGAAACTACTGGAAAAGTATCTCCAGCCGCCGTTTTATAATAGTGATCATCATCAACATTGGTATACACAGTAATTCCTTTCTTTACAGCATAATAAAACGAATGTTCAGCCACAGGTACTTCATCACCAGATTTAGTGGTAACCCCGAGCTCAGACCATTTCTTACCAATGATATCCTCACGGCGCATTTTTAGAAGATTTGCAGCGGTCGGATTGGCAATTGTTACCTGATCGTTTTTATCAATAACCAGAAGTCCCTCCCCCATTGAAGAAATAATCTGATTCGCTCTATCTCGCTCGGCCTTCAGATCATCTTTCAAGACCCGTTCATCTTCCAATAGATTTACCATCGCAGTCTGGGCGGCAGCCAACTCCTTTAGTTTTAATGAAAGATCCCGTTCTATATGCACACGATCAGTGACATCAAGTACATAAATACGATACAAATTACTCTCTCCCAGACTAATTATTCTCGCCTCAAAAAATTGACCATCAAACTCAAACCCACGAGACACCGGCGCGGCAGAATCCTTCATGCCAGAAAAGTCAAGATTCGTGACCAAACTGGCAAGAGGTGAAGACAACACGTTTACCTCTCCAAAAACACGCTTTGCAGAAGGATTCATGTACGTCACCTGCCCATCCACAGAAGCCTCCAAGACAGGGTAAGGATTATACTCAGGAAATACACGCAACCTTTCAAGATCACCATGACCAATATCAACCAATTCACTCTGTTTCCTTCCGTGAAGCCAAGCTGCCATTTGCTTTAGTCTCACAACAAAACCGATCTGGGCAGCATCCATATCTCAGTATAGCCCTAATTATTACTTTTCCCCAAGGCGAGCTTTGAGTTCGAAAATTTCTTTTTCGAGAGCCTCAACCTTATCAATATAACCCTTCTTTCTCCCCAACTCTTCCGATGCATCATGGAAAACCTTAACAGCCCCAGTTATACCATGACTTGAAATAATTGGAGCAGTCACCGATACAACAGGGAAAGTATTACCAGCTTTAGTTTTATAATAATGGCCAGCTTCAAGATTGGTAACAATTGTGCTACCTGTATTGATAACAACTATCGAAGTTCGCTGATCAAAAGGAATCTCTCGATCGCCCTCGTAAGCAGTAACAACCTCAGACCATTTGAAGCCAATAGTCTCGCTAGCTGAAAGTCCCAAAAGCCGTTCAGCTACAGGATTAGCCATGGTAATCACATAATGAATATCAACAACCAAAAGCCCTTCCCCCATAGAGTCCACAATCGCCTTCATCCTATTTCTTTCGTCTTCAAGCTTTTGTTGCATTTGCTCCATTAATTACCTTTCCAATTGTTTCGATATCGACCGGGATATTAAATATGATGGTACTATAGCGACAGCCCAAAGAAAACCGGTAAATACAAATGTGAGCTGAATGGATCGGCCAGCAGTTCGCAAAACAGCCGACTGTGGTTCGGAAACATTTAACATTCCAACAGGATCACTATTTAAGTCTAAAAGTGGTAAATAAGCCGCATAAAACGGTGTATTTACAATGTCGACGGCCCCAGAATACGCCTCCCCTTTAACTAGCACTTGGTCCAAAATATTCTTATTGGTTTCCTTCAAGCCAACCCTACGGGACCCAGATTCATCAACAAAAGTTGTAGCAGAAATTCTCTCATCTCCATAAACAGTTGTATCAAGATCAGTGGCACTCTTAATGCCATCAACATATGCATTATCTATTAACACAGAAATCAACACGGCACCGGTAACACTTTCCTCACCATCTAAAACCGGCCACAAAGCGCGCAAGGCAACCTCAGGCGCCAACACTCCATCTCGAGTCAAAACAGATGATATACCTTCACCCTCAAGTCCCCGACGAACAAGTGAATCAGTAGACAGAGACTCCCCAATCCTTTCAACTTCTTCTCCTCGCGCAATAACTTGCCCATTGGAATTAACAACCGTCAAACCCGATACATTCTTCAGAAGCATAAACGACTGAGCTAAATCTGCTAATTGTAGTTGATCATTATTGTTGACAGCCTCAATAAGCTTTGGATCAGATGCGAAAACTCTTGCATCACTCAAAAGCTCCTCGCGTTTTGTGTCAAGAGAAAGCTCCAATACTCGAACATTGCTAGATAGCTGTGCAGAAAGCTCCTGAGTAACATTTTTTACCAATAGTCCAGTAAATACCCCAGTTGTCAGGACAAAGATGATAAGCACCGTTAGAGAATAATACATATATATCTGCGACTGAAGTCGCTTCAAAAGATAAGTGAAATTCCATTTCCCAAGGACCAGAACAGCAGCCAGCAATGTAAGCCTCTCAGTGAGCCACAAAGCTCCAAATGGCTGGACGACAAGGAAAATATTTGCGTTCTCAGTCTCCCGAAGCAAAATACCAAGATCAAGAATCTCGTAAAGACTTAGTATTCCGAAAGCCAAAGCGATAGGTTTAAGGTGAGTTTCAAGCCCCAAGGTGGCTCGACGCAAATACAAAAGGCTAACCACTATAGCTAAAATCGGCAAAGAAATCTTAGATATAACCAAAGCCGACAACGCCCCCCCAGCATAAATCACCACGGCCGCAGGCCGCCCGCCTAAATGCCTGCCCTCCAAATTGGAGGGCGCAGCTTTTGGCGTGGCAGGCACACCTTTATCTCGCCTGGGATGTGAGTTTAACGGATCCACCAAAAGCGAAACTATAAGTGCCAAATACGCCCCAACTCTGACGAAGGTAACCAAACTCAAATGCAGTTCTGGTGCAAGCACCGGGTTCGCCAAAAGCGCTGACTCCACAAGCACAGACTGAATAACAAAAGATAAGGACAGTAATGCAAAGCCGACAACGCTTACAACATTCTTGAAGCTTACTCGAAGGGCTAACGCATCAAAATAGAGCCACAATACCCACGAGGAAACAAGTGCCGCAAAAATATTCACTGAAAAATTTAAGTTCTCAAGAATAAATTGATAAAGCATAATTTAACTATACATCAAAACATTTTTGCCAGTATCCCCTCCCTGTTCAAACTCCCGACATATACGCCAGTAACTAGTCCTTTCCTATCAACAAAAAAATGCATCGGGCTTGCATTTATTCCAAACAAACTCACAAGTGTACCATCAGTGTCAACCACAAAACGCAAGTTTTCATACCCTCCCCGCTCCTTATAAACCTCAACCCTTGATGCTGATTCATGCGGAACAATCGCGACAACATTAAAGCCCGAGTCGTCAGCCAACTCGTTCAAAATCTTTACCTGCTCAGATGCAGCCGGATGCCAAGTGTTAATGGCTGTCAAAACTGTCGGTTTGCCACGCAAATCAAAGTCATCAAAATCATTCAAACGAAACGACACTAACTCCTTCCCTGTAAGCTCATGTTCAAGAAGTGCAATCGTGGGATACGAAATGTCAACTTTCACGAAATCATCAAACGCGGCCGAAAGCCCAAAAGGAATATTCCCTAATAACCCACCAATATCACGGCTCAAGACAAGGTCGAATGTCATGGGAAGACTCTTTTCAATATCAAAAATGCTAGTTCTAAGGGTTTTGAAACCCTGCCCGGAAACCTCTAGATAATATCTACCTTTCGGCAGAATTAATCGGTAAGTTCCATTCTCATCAGTACTCTGAGGATTTTCCTGCCCAAAACCTCCTCCTCCCCAAACAATGTAACGTGCAAGATCAGGGTCATATGCATAAACAGTTACAGATGCCCCATTCACTCCCGCCCCCTTATACAATACCCTGCCAGGGTCAAGTACCACCACCGAAGGCAAGCTCTGCTCAGTCTGATTATCTGCGCCGTCTACTGAACTAACAATGACACTATATGTCCCAGGCTCCGAAAAACTCATTGTCCCAAACCACAACCCGTTGTCAGTATTCTTCGTAAGCGCAAATATCTGACTTGAGCCACCTTGAACTTGTGCTTGAACTTGAACTTCTATCGGTCCTCCAATTGCATCCATAGCGACTCGCTGATCCAAGCCAGGCAAAGTCACAATCTGCCCAGAGCTCTGTGGCAACAGCACCTGAGGTCCAATACTGATAACTGAAGTACCCACCTGCGGTGGCAAACGATCAAACACCAAGGTCTCAACTTCCGTCTCAGCAGTATTTCCTGCAATATCAGTAGCCCGAACCTTAACATTGTAATTTCCATCTAGAAGCCCCAGCGGACTAAAACTGTAAGTGGTGCTCTCCGCCTCTGGATTACTTACACTATTAACTGGCAAATAATTTCGTCCCCCGTCAACAGAATACTCGACCGATAATACTCCAGTATTATCGGTGACAGTCCCTTCAATAACCGGCTTTAGTAAAAATGGATTCGAAAAACCAGTTGTAAATTTAGGAACAGGAGCTGTCGTATCTTCAACAAGCACGGTCACCTCTTTTGTCACCGTTTTTGTAGTTGTAGTAGTCACTGTAACTGTCTGCTCAATCAAAGAAGTCACAAAAGTGTTATCGTCCGACTCCCCCATATTGCTCGCAGCATCAGTGCTTTGGACCTTAAAATGGTATGTTGTGTCTTTACTGAGACTGGGTATGACAACTTCGTGAGATGTAACAAGATCAGTTTCAGTCACAGTTGATCCGTACGAATTTGTCGTCCCATATTGGACAACAGAATTTGAGGCTTCATTCGTGGTCCAACTAATTGTTGCATCATGATTAGATACATCGCCCACAGCAATGCTGGATATCTGAGGCACATATGTATCAGTTCCACTCCCGGAAATCTGAGCAGTCAATGTTCCGGTGCAAGTATAAGGGCTCGCCCCGCCTGAATCATCTGAAACTTTAACTGTCCAATTATGTGACCCCTCTGTTCCCCCTGGTACCTGAGCATTTACAGTAACACTTTTACTGCTTGAAGCACTTAATGTTCCACCGGTTAAAGTAATGGTCGATTCGCTCGCCCCAAAACTCCACCCACCAACACCGCCGCCAGTAATAGTAAAATCGCTTGATGGCCTCGTAATCTCCATCCAGCTGTAAGAAGCGGAATCGGTATTCTCGATCGTAATTGTAAAGCTTGTAGAAGAATAAGTAGTGACAGAAGTTGGGCTCACAGTTACGCTACATGCCGCAGCCGCTGCATCCACATCAGAAACATATCTCAACGAAACAACAAACGAATAAACAGCAGCAAGAAGCACTAAAAGGATAATGTGGACAGGCTTAGGCATTACCTAATTCTACAACAAAGTACGAGGGCTTGCCCTGAACTCGAATGATGCACCTAACAGTGCGTCAGAGTAGTTCGGGGTGGACCTGTCGGGAATCCCTGCCCGCCATCGGCTGTCGCCTCAGGCGACTGCAGGCGGGGAACCCAGTGGAGCTAGGCGGAATCGAACCGCCGTATATCGCATGCGAAGCGACCGCACTACCACTATGCTATAGCCCCTTTTAATTCAACACACTCAAAGGATTAACATGAGCTCCATTTCGGATAACCTCAAAATGCAAATGTGGCCCAGTCGATCTCCCTGTTGATCCCATCTTCCCGATTGCATCACCACGGTTTACGGATTGGCCGGATACGACATAAATAGCAGACAGATGTGCATATAAAGTTCTCGTTCCATTTCCATGATCGATAATTACACGATTACCGTAGCCATAGTTATCTGGCCACCCCGACACAACTACAGTCCCAGCATCAGCTGCCAAAACATTAGGCATCCCACGATTGGCGATATCAAGACCCTTGTGATACCAAACGAAATTAGTCGTAATACTTCCAGATGTAGGCCACACGAAATTGCCGGAAGCAACTACAGTCCCAGCATCAGGCGTAATCTGCCTGACTCTGGCAAGCGGAGACCATGGGATAGCTTCAGGCTCCACCCCATCAGGAATTATTATTTCCTGCCCTATCGCTAATTCAAACGTCTCATCATTAGAGTAAGTATTAAATGGATAGTTAACGATAGCCTGTGCATCTACGTCATATTTCTTAGCAATAGAATAAACAGTGTCCCCTTTTCGCACCTTATGCATAACTCCCGTCACAGGAAGTATTTCAAGTTCCTGATCAACCTTTATCGAGTCCTTACTGGCAAGATCATTTTGCCAACGGATAGTATCAGTAGAGACTCCATACTTCTGCGCGATGGTTCCAACGGTATCCCCTTCCTCAACGGTATAATGAACAACACTATCGCGAAACTGCCTGTCAGCAATTATAGTCTCAGTCTGGTCTGCGGCTGAACTTAGAGAGAGCACACTCCCAGAAGCAACACTCCAGGGGTCAGTGGCTTTACCAGGAAATTCCTGTGCCACCATTGGTGCAATCATTACCCCCAAAGCAGCAATCCCAGCCATTCCAGAATGCATCAAACGGTTTGCGTACTTCCCTCGCCTTCGATAAAGTGTCGCAACCATAAGCCCCTTGCGCGCATCCATTTTAATCGAAAAATGTTTTAGAGATCTTAAACAGTAAATACTAAACTCTCGATTAAACTCGATAAAATCTCGCACAAGTTTACTGTCTTTTATGTCTTTGAAAGTCATATATCAACCTGAAGTATACCACCACACCCCACGAAGTCCCGCGTAGCTCCAGAGCGGAGTGGAATGAAGTTACGAATGTTTGATTACCAAAAATAGAGCTGTCCCCACCAACATAATAGTAATAAAAAGAATGGCTACTCCAAGCTGCCCTGAGATTGTACCAATCATCACTAATGCACCCCCTTTCTTAAAAGAAGCGACATCGCCCACGACCAAAGATAAAACATTAATCCCAACACAAAAACAGATATTTCAATGTTTCGAGCAGCCAGCTGGCCAAACACGAGACCGCCCAATGCCAGATTTGCTCCATCCATCAACTTGTCAGCAATAAACTCTTGTTGAGATCGTGTCAGTTTCATGTCTGACACAGAATAACATACTAGAGGTCAGCGACTCAATTTACGCAGTCTTCAAATCCTCAATAAATTCCTCGTTACTCTTTGTTTTCGCGAGACGTCCCAACAACGTCTCAGTCCTCTCATCCTCATGCATCATCTCAAGCATACGCCTCAAAGTATGAATCTTCGGAAGTTTCTCACGTCCATACAAAAGCTCTTCCTGACGAGTTCCAGATCGTGTAACGTCAATCGCCGGAAATATCCTCTTCTCAGCAAGTCTTCGACCAAGGTGTAGTTCCATATTCCCAGTTCCCTTAAACTCTTCATAAATAAGGTCATCCATCCTGGAGCCCGTCTCCACAAGTGTCGTCCCAATAATAGTCAAGGATCCACCATTTTCGATTTTGCGTGCCGCGCCAAAGAACTTCTTCGCCGGCTGCAAAGCTTGTGGATCAAATCCACCAGTTAACGTCCTTCCAGACGTTGGCAATGCCAAATTATAAGCCCGTGCCAATCGAGTAATAGAGTCTAGGACAATCACAACATCACGGCCCATTTCAACCAAACGCTTTGCACGCTCCAAAGCAATCTCACCAACTCTGGTTTGCGCAATCGGATCCTCATCAAAGTTGCTTGCAGCCACCTCACCAGTACCGCCCGTTGCCTCCTTAACATGTCTCGCAATATCAGTAACTTCCTCCGGGCGCTCCCCAATCAAGATCGCCATCAAGTGAACATCTTTATGATTCTTGGCAATGCCATCAATCATATCTTTCACAAGCCAGGTTTTGCCTGCTTTCGGAGGACTTACAATGAGCCCTCTCTGGCCAAATCCAATCGGAGCAATGAGGTCAATCATGCGTGTAGTCATAATGTCCGGTAGAGTCGACAGCTTAATTTGCTTATCCGGATATATGGCAGTCATACCTTCAATGTCGGGACGTACTCCTATTTTATCAACGGCAACACCATTCACGGTCTCGACCTTCAATAACCCCCAATATCGCTCGTTCTCTTTAGGGCGGCGCGCCTGCCCACCAACCATATCCCCCAGTCTCAAATTAAACCTCCTTATCTGAGAGGAAGAAATATAAATATCAAGGTCCGATGGAGAAAATTTAGGCCGCAAAAGCCCAGAGCCTTCATTGGCTATATCAAGAACTCCTGTTACATTTTCAACAGGCATCAAAGAATCCGGCAAGATTCTATCATCAACTATTAGGGGTTCGTCATTCATTTAAGAAACTAAAAGAAGTGAGATGAGACTATTTTATTGCGCTACCCGCCCTTTGTCAACTAAAAAATAACTGGTTCACAAATCACAAGAAGTCTCCTCCAAATTGTCCCAGGCGGATGGCTGGTCTGAAGGACCAACCTCGGCTCAGGATCTGTACTATTCACCCACCTGGTATCGTCAATTGACACGACCTCCGTCATCTTAACTCTATATTCATATCGCTTCCCATCGTAATAAACAATTACACTGTCTCCCTCCGTCAATTCCCTCAACCTATAAAACACAGCATTATACTGCTCTATATATAAAGGCGAATTTGTTGAGTGCGCAAATAAATAGGTAACGCCACTCTGGCCAGGGTACGAAGTATTAGAAGAATGAGCGACCCCTTCAAGCATCGCCGCCAAATATTCCTCTTTCTCATTTGGATCAACATTATCAACAACATTCGAATATGCTTCAATCTTTGGAATCACTATCGAAAAATTAGTATCCACTCCAAAAGATTTCGCCTCTGTCTCAATACCTGCCAAGTCCTCTTTCTCAACAACCTCATGCTTTGGCAAAAACATCGGCCCATCGACATTCTCCAAATCATCAATCATTATTTTCTCTTGCGCCCAAACTTTGAAATAACTTGAACTCGCAAGTGGCGCATAAGAATAAAGAAGTGCAGTAACCGAAAAACATACCATGAATGCCCCCGTATATCTCAGAGTTTTATATAAATAAAGTTTTTTTGTTGAGAATGCAAGATGTGTCTGTCCTGTCCTTGCCCTTCCAGCCTCATAAATACTAGGTCTTAAGTTCATCCTTGCCATAAATCGAACCGAAGAAATATTGATAAGTCGAGAAATCCCTTTCAAAAAAATTAATGTAAATACAAATAGATATCGCAACAAAATCCCAAGAAGTCTAATGCCAAGTATCTTAAGCAACTCGAAATCGCTCATACATGTAAATACCGCCAAAGCCCATGGCAATTAGGGCAATTAATCCATAAATCTCAGACCCTGTTTCAGGAAGCTTCTCAACAGGCTCCCCTCCCTTCGTAAGTACTTGTCCATCATCAATTGTCACAGTAGCTGAGCAACTTGCCTTGGTTTCATACAATCCCTCACCTTGTGCCACGCGCACCAAGGCCACATACTTCCCACTTTTCTCATACCTATGAATAATCGTGTTGGTGTTCAGACGAAAAACGTCGTTATCACCTGTCGCGTCATCGCCAAAATTAAATTCATAACCAGTCACCTGTCCGTCTGCAAGAGCCGTAAATTTAACATCGGCTGGCACTTTATTTGAGCTAGTCGGTTCTGCCACCAAGTTCACACATTTTGCAGCAACTGTCCCCCCAATTGGATTTGGAGATGAAGTGGGAGTCTGCACAGGAGCGAGAGTGGCCTGCCCGCCTGCCCCGCTTTGCGTGGGCGGTGGGGTAAAATTCGGGTTTGCAGTAGCATAAAGCGTACAGTTAGGAGCATCTTGCTTCACTCGAGTATTACAATTATTACTCTGGTTGTAATATCTGACGACTCCACATCCAGATACAGGATTGGCACATAAAGCATCATTTCTAAAATCAGTAAAACTACTGTCCTCATCAGACAACGTACAAGTCCCATCTCCGCTCGTATCACCACGAGGACAGTTTATGCTTTCACACCGAACAATAAGTGTTCCGTCGCTACACATTTCCCAAGCTGCTTGAGCGTTAACTAATCGCGGGCTAAACAAAGATAATCCCAGAATCAAGAGCAAATATAAATGAATCGAATAAATTAATTTATTGACCATAAGTACGTATTATAATATAACTCAGACAATACTACACCCTTTCTCAAAAAACTATGAGAATAATATTAAATAACAAAATACTCTCGATAACCACGCTTAATGTAATTCACTTTTGCATTATAAGCTTTTTCCTTTTTTACGTAACCCGAGATCTCAACTACAACTCCTCATTCGTGGATGAAGCTATATATGCAACAGTAGGTGAAGAAGTCCTCAGGGATGTTTATTGGGAGAAAGCAATCTCATGGATGGGCGGGTCATATCTCTATCCGTTAATGAGCGCGTACGCAAACAGATACTATGGACTCACAGGGGTACGACTCATGTCAAGTCTTCTAATCCTATTAACAGGAATAATATCAGGAAAAATAGCTTATCAATTTGCTGGCTATAAAACAGAAGTCCTTACTCTTTTCCTCTTCTTTAGTACCTCAATTACCCTTGATATTGCACAATTAGGAACTTACGACACCCCGGCAATCGCATTCCTCGCAGTTAGTATGTACGCCGCGATGCATTCCAGATATCACTCGTCAACAAAAAGCTGGGTGTTAGTAGTCTTTTCCTCATTCTTCTTTACATTAGCTACATTCGCGAAATATATAACTATCATTTTCATTCCCTCCATCCTCTTAATGATTTCTCTCTATCCAAAACACCTCAAATTAAAAAAATCACTTATTTGGTTAACTATTTCAATAATCCCTCTAGGGTTCTTTGTGTATCAAAACAGCAATGATCTGACAAGCCTTTTTATTACAAACCCCTTTACTGAGACTAGATCCAGGCCCTATATCCTTAGCAAAATCCTAAACGACCTAGCCTTACACATCCCATTGGCCCTCTCAGGGATAATACTCGCCCTATTGAAGCAAAGAAAAGAAAAAAAGAATCTGCTCCTCGTATTATTTCTAGCGGGACTCACTCCCCTTCTCTTCCACCTGGCAACAGCAAACGCACGGAGTCTTTGGAAACATCTTGTGTTTACTCTAGCTTTCTGGACACCGATTGGAAGTTTTGTACTCCTGAAGCTTAACCAAGCGGTAATGAGTAAAACCAATAATAATCCAGTACTTGTAAATTCACTTCAACTTATACGCACAATTGTAGTAGTGACACTAATCACTAGCGTCTGGGTAAATTTCAGCAAACACTGGCGCTTCCAGCGCTCCTGGCCAAGTGCCACAAACATAATCGAGTATCTTAAAAATAATAGAAAGACCGGCGATGTTATTTTCGCAGAAGCCAGTACTGTATATAAATATCACCTCTACGATGGCTTCGAAGATCCAGGTGCATGGCCCAGCACTTGGTATTTTAACTACGAGGGCACAACTGGAGTCGAAGCAATGAAAAAAGCTATAAGAAACAAAGAGTTTAAATACATCATCCTAAACGACTTCTTCACGCCAGATATTAACAAAGAAATCCTGCCAGCAATTGAAGAACACTACTCCCTGCTTCTCACAGATACCTTCAAAGTTTCAGGAGTGTTCGATCAAACTACCCGCCTCTGGACTCCAAAATAAATCTATTCTATTTCTTCTTCTCTATAACTAAATCCGGGGATTACCTCCCAAAGTTTCTCGAGAACAAACTCAAGACTAAATTCCAGCGAATAATTCCAAAGAGCAACCTTAATTACCTGCACAAAAAATGATGCCATATAAAATCCCCAGAAAAATGTCGCCCAATCAAATCCTGAGTACAATGGAGTGGTTAATATAACCTTTAAGAGTCCTAACGAAATAAGAACTAAAACCAATATCTGCGGCCACACCAGATATAAATAATTTCCATATTCATTTTCCTTTCTAGTTACGATATAGCGTGGTTTATTGTTTGGGCCATTAACTAAGGCTGCAAAGGTTGCCATCGCAAACTGCGGTGCAAGTCCCACCCAAAACTGCCTCACTCGATGATAAGGGATGGATCCTCCAAGTAGGATAAAATACAATTCAAGTGACAAGAAGCTTGGCAGCATATAGATAGCATGCACCAAAGCAGAAGAGCGCGTCGGCCACAATTCAAAAAATAAAAAGGTTGAAGTAATTAGTATCATGGCCAAGACAACAATTCCATTTAAGTAAAAAAGTGGGGTCTCCAAAAACTGCAATCTCTGACGAAATGTAAGCCCTGGTTTCATGAATGGATTATCCCAAAAGAAAATTCGCATAGTATCAATTGCCCAAACACTGCGCTGCTTAAAATAATTTGGCAAATCCTCAGGCGCCAACCCTTTTGACAACGCCTCATAGTGATACTTCCCGCTCCACCCATTGGCGAGTAGTTCATAAGAAGTCGTCAAATCCTCAACCATGTTCCAAGTGGAAAACCCGCCGATAGAATCCAAGGCAGACATTCTCCACATGACACCGGACCCACAAGCATACATGGCGCCAGATGCATCTCGGGAGGCAGCAGTACGGCCGTACCACATAACATCATGGTTCCCAAAAGGGTCCCCTGGTGAGACATCGACCTGCTTAATCGTCTGTACATAAGCCGTATTCGAATCCTCGCTGAAGTATCCAACAAGAGCAGACACCAAATCTTTGTCAGCAATCTCATCTGCATCCTGTGTGAGGATCAAATCCAAATTTGGATAATGCTTTCTCAAAAAAGCAATCGCTTGATTCAAATTCCCAGCCTTCGCCTCCCTGTGGGGAGATGTGTGCAAAAGATGAAGTTGCCTCTCACCAGCGATAACCTTGCTATTTATATCATTCCAATACTTTGACAATTCCCCCATTAGTTCTTCAAGGCTGCCATTCGGGAGCCTTTCCTGATCGTCATTACTTAAAACAATTACAAGCTGTCCCTTGTATGACAAATGCAATAAAGACTTAATCGTCTTTCGAATAATTTCAATCGGCTCTCTGTAAGTCGGAACCACAACAGCGACAGGTAGCAAAGGGTCGGGAAGCATTGGTCTTTGAGTTCGATAGCTACTTTGCCAATGATTAATAACAGAGACGATTGCCATAAGATACGTAAATAAATGCATGAAGAAAAATGGCAAACTTATATACCAAGCATCAATATTAAGGTTAAAAAATAACCACGACAAATATACAAATCCTGTTGCCAAAAACAAAACACCAGGGATTCTGTACCATCTTTTATTATCAACAAATTTTGAATAGTCAGGTGTCCACATGTTAATTGATTACTCTACTTAGCTTCGCCACAATAATCATCCTATTTATCGATGTTCCGGGCGGATCACATGTCTGAAGAAGCAATTTTTCAGATCCAAAGTCGGCAGTCAACCAAGACACATCGGAGGATTTAACGACTAGTTTAGATTCAACTTCATATTCGTACAATTTATCAGCAAAGAAGATAAGTATCTGGTCGTGAGTCTCAAGTTTCCGGAGTAGATAAAAGACAGCATTCAAGCGGGACACATTAAGTGGTGAGTTTGTTGAATGCGAAAATAAAAATATGCTTTTGCCTTGCCCCGGGAAATAGGAGCCAGCGGCATGAGCAACTCCATGATTTAAAGCATCCATATAAGATTCCTCGGAAGCCACATCAACATTAGCAATTATTTTAGAAGTTGCATCAATTTTTGGGACAACTATTGAAAAGGATGCGTCAACTCCATACCCCTCGGCAATTGACTGAACATTCGCAGTGCTGGAAGCCAAAACTGCAACATTCTCATCAAAATACTCAATACTATTACTTGTTCCCAAATGATAGGCAATTTCAGCATGCAAAATTGGGTAGAAATACATACCAAAGAAAAGAATTATCCCCGCAGTTATACCTGCAGAAACAAGCTGGATAACTTTATAGAGTATCTTAATCAGAAGTGGTGCATGAAGTTCTTTTTCACCGCGTATTTTCTCCATAGTATGGACATAAAGCGTCCCTTTTGGATACATTTGATTAAACCAACTTAAACCTTCTATATACTTTAACTCCCACCCAAATAAAAGGCAAAGAAGCAAGAACGGCAGGAGCAAAAAATCCAGTTTTCGGTAATTGAGTTACATTGCTTGATCCCAAAACATTTGGCGCGCCATTAACACTGATACTTACTTTACAATCATCGCCACCCTCCCAATTGCCATCATTGTCCCGAGCCTTTGCAGTAACATCAAAACTCCCCGAGTTGTAAAATGTATGAGTCACATCACGCCCAGTTTGCTTAGCATACTGTCCCTGCCCTCCGCTTATATCGTTAAAATTAAATTCATATTCTTCAATTTTTCCGTTAGGATCATTCGCCTCAGCAGTAAACATCACAGACAAGGGAGCAGTCCCACTTTTTACAGTCGCAGTTAAAGCTACGCACTGTGGAATACCACCACGAGATGAATCAGTGGGCGCAGGAGTAGATGTGGGTGTAGGTGTAACGGTTGGACTCGGAGTAGGAATGGGTGTTGATGTAACACAGCTAAATCTAGAATTCTTAGCCAAATACGCCCCGCTAATCAAATTCCATGCTTGTCCATCCTGCTTACTCCAACCGTCAAGTAAAAGCTTATCAATTTGCTCACTAGACAGATTAAGACCAGCTATTCTCCACCACTGCGTCTGGTAACCCATCTCGTTAGTGTTCGAAGGGCACAGACACTGCAAAAAGTTACCACCCAGCCTTCGATAAACTTCGTCCTGACCTGCAATAGGAGCTTCTTGTCCAGGAATATGATGTGTACCACCTATTTGATGTGACCAATCACCGCTAGTCAAAGGAGATGGACAGTTACCAATATCTGGTACATCTGGTGTTTGTACTGACTGTTTGGCACACGATCCGTTTGAATCTGCCAAATAATCCATATCGTGAGCGTTGTGAGGATTGTGACCACTCTCCCACGCATTTTTATCAATTTCTATCGCATGGACATTCTCAGGATTTCCAGGAGGTACGTGGCAAATAGTAACTTTATGATCTTCATTTGTGGCCGATGCACCAAAAGGAAGTGCTGAAGCAAAATAAACTGGGAAAACAATCGCAAGTAGAAAAAGGGCAGTAAGTAGCCCATAAAGAATGTTGCTAGTAAATGTTTTTTTCATAATAAAGTCTTCGGTACGGACAGCAATCAGGAATAATAAACGTGTGGCGTATTGTAACTGACATCCCATAGCCGTGTCAATCACAATCAATAACACACGGATATATGAAAAAATCTTCCAGATAATCAAACAAGATTTTTCCCTATACCGAAAAACTCAGGTTTGCATTTTTTAAAGATTTTTTGAGGTATATAAACATTTACGAGAGTTGCAAACTCGAGTTAAATGAGCATATAACATTGTCAAATTTAACTCAAAAAAATCAGCCTCCAAAGGTACGGGTAGTGTCGCCTGCCCTACGAACACCACCCGTCCCTTTGAAAGGCCGATCTTGACAAAAAGTATAAAAAAACACTAGTCTTACAAATGATTTATCTTTTTGTTTTCGTTAGCCTGTCTTAGATAAATCAGATTCTTACTTAAAAGGGCGTTGCTTGTCGAAAGGAATCCAGTTCTCTGGATAACATAGCGCTGGCAAGGCTCTTTTTTTGTGTACAAAAGTAATATAGCACCCTCCGTTTCCGTTTGTCAAAACCTATAACAAATACCACAATGCTTACCCACATCACCCATAGTTTTAATAACCTAAATCCATACTAAACATTCGCTTTATGTTTGGTACAGTAAAATCTTGTGGATAATTATAAATATTTCCCAATCGCCATTCGAAGATTAGCAAACTCCTTACCTGAAGCAAATGTAGAATATCCCAATCGTTTAGCTTGCTTAATTCTCGATTCGAGTGCGCTCGCACCTCGCACTTCTCCCATAAGTCCAACTTCTCCAAAAACAACCAAATTAAGTGGTAAACTTTTATCCCTGATCGAAGAAGCAATCGCCATGGCAACCGCCAAGTCCGCTGCCGTATCCCGAAGCTTCATTCCCCCAACAATATTCACGTAAACATCATATTCCCAGGTTGGTAAATGGCACCGGCTTGTAAGAATCGCCAATAGAAGCTCAAGTCGTTTTGAATCAATTCCCTGCCCGACTCGCTTAGCATAAGGAAGCTTTGTCTTTGTAGTCAAGGCCTGCACCTCCACAACTATCGCCCGAGTTCCCTCCATTACAACAGTAAGTGCCGATCCAGCCACATCCTTCGCCCGATTTTCACTTATAAAAAGCGATTGTGCCTCATCGGTCGATACGAGTCCCGCCTGTGCCATGCTAAATACTCCGACCTCATCCGTAGTTCCAAAACGATTCTTTACACACCGTAGAATCCGTGTTGTTAAATCCCGATCTCCCTCAAACCAAGCAACAGTATCAACTATGTGCATTAATGTCGACGGCCCAGCCACCCCGCCTTGTTTTGTAACATGCCCAACAATTATTACTGGTATGCCGTTTTGTTTTGCAAAGCCGGTAAGCCTGGAAGCAACCTCCCTAACCTGCCCAATTGATCCACTCATTCCCCGAAGATCCGATGTATTCATCGTCTGAATGCTATCTATAACAATCGCACTCACCTTGCTTTTGTTACTAAGTAAGGCCTGAACGCTATTTATAATTGTTTCAACATTTGTTTCAGGAAGCACAAGTATTCGATCACCAGAAATTCCAAGTCTCTTGGCACGGATCTGGATTTGTCCCGGCGACTCCTCCCCAGCTACATAAATAACGTCTTGAAGTTTGCCCGCCATTTGCAGTAAGAGTGTTGATTTTCCCACTCCTGGCTCCCCGGCAAGTAGAACCACTTGCCCAGGCACCAAACCGCCCCCAAGGACACGGTCAAACTCAGGTATACCGGTCGACTTTCTCTTGTTATCCGAAAGCTTAATCGAAGATAGCTTTATTGGCATAACCGCATTCTTTTTTGAAAATTGCGATAGTCCGCCTTTGGCGGAAAAATTGGAACTGGAAACACTAGTTTCAACTAAAGAGTTCCACTCTCCACAATTCGGACACTTCCCAAGCCATTTAGAAGATTCATAACCACATTGTTGACAGATATAAACAGAAGCACTCTTACCCATGCACTATATTACCAGGTTCAATCCTCAAAATTCCCAGCTTATCAAAGTCGCGGTCATAAGACACAACAGTCCACTTCTTCTCATATATTTGAGGAATTGAAGCAATAGCGCAATCTATATATTTTGCCCTATTCTTTTCATAAAGCATTATTGTAGTAATGGGTTTATATCCGTCCACCAATTTCATTTCCAGCCTTAAAATTGATTTAATTGCATCTACAATCTGTAGTTTTGGCAGCTTGTAGAATGTTTTTAGCGTCCAAGCGACCTCAGCCAAGACCAATTGAGATGTAAATGCCACAACTTGAGCCTTGTCTATTTTGTCAATAAAGTCTAAGCACTCACTCTGCTTTTTTGGAGAATCACCAATAAAAAACCGCATAAAAATATTGGTGTCGACAAAATAAATCATGCACGCCTATAGTGAGTTTCCATATACTCCCTAGCTTTTACCGGATCGACACCCTTATTCACACGAGGAACGAGCTTACCTGCCAAATCCAATATATCAGGAACATTGTCAGGATAAAGTTTAATATAACCCCGCGCGTACTCAACCCGCACTTTCCCACGAGTCTTAATCTTAAAAGCATCCCTCAATTTCTTAGGAATAGTAACCTGCCCCTTCTGAGTTACAGTCTGTATGTACATGAAGTAATACTACCTGAAAAAGTATTACCCAGTCAATAAGTATTACTTTTCGAGCCACGAAAAAACCCCGGCAAATCACCGAGGTTCACAAAAATCTGTCTATACATCCCCAAACAAAATACGCATCACAGCATCTGGAACGTCTCCAGAATATCGGATGTTTAGAAGCCCAAGGGCTTCCGCGCGGGTTCTACAAGATTGGATGATCTCTTCAGGGTCAGGGTCAAAATCATCCAGGATATAACTAACCACCTCGTCGCATTGCAAAATACCGTCAAAGCGTCGGAGGTCATCCAACACTTCTCTGAGCGTGGTACGGGGGTAAATCATTCCGTCATCTGCAATAACATTGCAGAAACAGATATCCCCACCACACTTCTCGCAAAACTTGTCTGGATTTTTCAAGGCGATTCTCCACTCACTATGCCAGTCTTTATTGGCCAGCAAACAGAACGGGCACTATACCACTATAGGATCAATTTGTCAAATGAAGTATTACTTGTATCCTATCGGCTTTGAAGTCGTAACCGCTATCCCAAGCCCAATCCTACGCTCGTCAATGTTAATATCCTCAATATAGCAATTAACGGAATCACCTTTTGCAAAGCTTGTTCCAGGTGGAATCTTTGTAATATGAATTAGGCCCTCAACTCCAGGCTTAAGCTCAACAAACACCCCGAAATCCGAAGTTCTCACAATCTTGCCAACAACTCGATCGTCAACTTCAAAATCATCAACAACTTTACTCCAAGGATCCTCCTGCGCTCGTCTCATAGAGAATGCCAATTTATTTTCATCAGATCCCAAAACCACTACTTTGACTTGATCACCTTCAACAAGCATCTCAGATGGATGATGAACCTTTGCCCAAGAAATCTCCGAAACATGTACAAGTCCTTCAACAGGCACAGTTTTTCCAGATTCCCCAACAGGAACGGCAATTTCCACAAAGGCGCCAAATGGCACAATTGTGGTAATGACACCCCTGTACATATCTCCCTCTTTTACCTCCTTCATTGCTTTCTTCGAAGCAGCTATGCTCTCTGCCTCGCTCACTGCCTTCTCCGAGAGAACAATTCTATTTTTCTCACGATCAAGATCCAAAATCTTAACTTTAAAGCTCTTTTCAACCAGCTTGTCGGGATTTTTCAAAGCACGCTCTCCAAGCTGAGACCTTGGAATAAATGCAGTCACGGCATCCACGAGGACCATAACACCTTTATCACTCACACTCTTACCAGTAACAGTGACAGCTGTACCATTCTCATAAGCGTCCTCCAAAGCTCCCCAAAATCTCTCACGCACAGCATGTCGGACAGAAAGCACAACATTGCCGTCCCTGTTTTCAGGATCCAAAACTAAGGCACGGACAATATCTCCAGGTTTTAAGGACTTCAAAAAGTCACGGGCTTCAGAAAAAGCATCGTCACGAATAACGCCCTCACTTTTCCCACCAATATCAAAAATGGCTTGCTTGCCAATTATCTCGCGAAAAGTAGCATCCACCCGTTCCAGTTTCGTAAATCCACGGACCTGCGACCCGTGTTTAGCAAGAAGCTCCTCCATACTCTGAATCTCACCCTTTTTAGGCGCTGAAGAATTAGCCTTTGTAGTTGTTTGTTTTGTAGCCAAAAGTATTTGCCTCCATTTCTGTTTAATTTTGTATGACGGCAATTATAACCAACTTCTCGGACTTAATCAACCAAACAATAACAAACTTTTTCAGAATAAAAAATTTTAATTTAGTGCAGTGTCCTGGCGACGACGTATTTTCGCGACAAGTTGCCCCGCCACTATCGTCCGCGCTGGTGCGTTTCACATCCGAGTTCGGAATGGATCGAGTGGTTCCACACCGCTCTAGCCACCAGGACACTACACTAAACCTGCCCGCCATGCCCCACTCTGTGTGGGCGGCGGGAATGTGCTACTTATTCCCTAACATGCTAAAAGGAAGGGTTCGAGAGTCATTCGAACTATTCGTACAGATAAGCTTAAGGCTTTACAGCCCTTCCACTGTCTGCCGATCAACCTGGTGTTCTTCCAGGGTTCTAATAACGAATTCTCATCTTAGGGTGAGCTTCCCACTTAGATGCTTTCAGCGGTTATCTCTTAGGAATGTAGCTACCCGGCGTTGCCATTAGTATGACAACCGGCACACTAGGGATTCCTCCAGCCCGGTCCTCTCGTACTGGGGCCAGCTCCCTTCAAAATTCGAACGCACACACCGGATAGAGTCCGAGCTGTCTCGCGACGCTCTGAACCCAGCTCACGTAGCGCTTTAATGGGCGAACAGACCAACCCTTGGGACC
>CAYHMW010000010.1:0-38446 GCA_964357925.1 uncultured Gammaproteobacteria bacterium | reverse complement strand
CTTCCGATCTGCCTGTGTAATGATCAGGCTGGGGTTTTGTAATAACAACCAACTCAATATTACGGTCCCAAAAAGGCAGATGACGCTCCAAACAGCCAATTACACCACTATTCGGCCCCCCATCGACAACAATCTGGCTATCTGCATTGTATATAAGTATCGCGTCTCCCTGCCCAACATCGCACGACACTACATGAAGATTACGGTCAGGAAGCTGTAAAGCAGCAATCCAGACCAATATCACACTTAGACTTAGGAAAATATAAAAATGTCGCCACGGCCTCACGAAAACATATTAACAATAAAAACAAACCAGTTGGTCAGAGGATAAGCAAACAAGAGGACAAAAGCCGCTAATGGTTCATACACCATTGAAAGTAGTCCCGCCAGTCCACCAACTATCATAATTGGCACAACAGTCCACAAGATTAAAGTATTTGTTATAGGCGCAACAAAACTTACCCTGCCAAAAACAAACATCAAAATCGGCAAAACACCAATCTGAGCAGCCAAAGTGGTTGACAGATCGTTTCTAATAATCTTTGGTACTCTAAAAATCAATCTACTAATTTTACTCTCAAACAACATCAGACTAGCAGTTGCCGCGAAAGACATTACAAAGCCAACGTCACGGATCCACATTGGCTTTATTAAAAGCATAATAAAAACGGAAATAATTAAAGCGCGGATAGCAGACGACAGCCGACCCAGTACCTGTGCAGTAAAAACTATCGTTCCCATGATCGCTGCTCTCACTAGTGGTGCATCAAACCCAGAAAACAATGTATAAAACCATATACAAAGCATGGCTAATACAACAGCTTTCTTCCGACTAACGAATATAATCAAAACATTTACAAAAAAACCTCCAACCAAGACGACATTTGTCCCGGAAGCCACCACAACATGGACAACACCAGCATCAACTAATTGTTCCCAGAATACTTGGGACATTCCTTCTCGCGAACCCAAAACCATCCCGGAAACCAAAGCAGCGTGCCTTGGTGGCAAGCTTCTCTGGTAGAACGAAACAATACTCCTGCGCAAAGTGTATATCCAATTCCCACCGATAGATTGATTAACTATTTTCGGATCTAATAATTTTTGCTTCTCCCCAACCATCCCCTCCATGACCAACCTATCGCCATAATAAATTCTGGGATAAAGATCTACATATGCATTAAAACCCTCAATACTCACCCTCTGGTTATTCTCATACACAATCGGTTCTGTGCTAACGACTCCTGTGATTCGCAGCCGTTCCCCAACTTTATAATTCGGCAACGCCATCCAATACCTCACCCCCAACGTCACCAGCACCAAAAACGCAACCAAATATTTCATATCCACACTATGTCATTGCGAACGCAGTGAAGCAATCTAGTTTGTCATCCCGGACTACGATCCGGGATCCAAAACTTCTAGATCCCGCATCAAGTGCAGGATGACAATGCAACCTAATAAACACTCAAGAAATCTTTGTTGCGTTCATACACATTACTCTTCAAAATCTTCCTTGAAAGCAACTCTTCAGGAGTAGAGTAAGGTCTTTGCTCAATCAAATTTTGGGCTGTAGCAGGGCCAATTCCCCACAGCTCTTCAAGCTCTGAAGCACTAGCAGTATTTATATTTATCGTCTTTGATACAGTACCCAGCACCACCTCTCCATCACTGTACTCCCTGCCTGAATTCTTAGCACTCTCACTCCCTGTCTGATTAGGGACAAAAATTTTCTGACCGTCAATCAAAAGCGATGCACGATTCATAGTTCTCTCCACCCACTCTAGATTCGCTTCCTCAGTAAAACCACCTGCTTTGTTTAATACATCTTCAACCCTGGCGCCAGTCATAAATTTATATATGCCCGGAGCAACCACTTCTCCTGCAATCTCCACAATTATCTCACTCTCCCCAATCGCATCACTACGAACAATCTCAACACCACTCTGATCAAAAGTCAAAAATCTGCCGTAAATGATCCCTCCGCCCATAAAGAGAAGCCCTAAAAGAAAAAACGTCACTTGCCATCGATAAATGTACAGAAGATCACTCATGCACTAACTATAACCCAATCCAGGTTGTTGCGAAGCAACAATACCAAGATTACAATTACATTAACCATGAAAAAAGTCGCCACTATATTCACTATTCTCGCCAGCCTACTTCTTGGTCAACCAACCATCATTAGTGCTTCAGAAGGAATATATGAACTCAGAAATACAATCGGAGAAAATGCCCGTTGTTATGCTATTTCAGTTCTTCTCCCAACTCTCAACTACAGAGTACTTCTGAGCTGTCGTGACATCACATACCCAGGCGATGCTGAAACTTTCAATTACTCCGTCTGGGCTACAAACGCCACTGACGGCGCGGCTTTCTATCTTGGTGAACTCGGAGTAGGTAAAGCCGAATTTGCCACAAAAATTCCTTTCTCAACGATGTTCATCACCTCTGAACGAACTCAAAAACCAAAAAGCCCAACAGGAGGCATCGTAATGCAAGGCCGATTGCAGCAAAATCCATTTCTTGACACACCAGGAGTCCATACGCCTCTGACGCCCGAAAGCGAAGAACTCGCAGAAGCGAAACCCATTGCCTCGCCATTGCCATCACCAGTGAAAAAATCTGCAGTCAGTAGAATCTTGGCTGCAGGCGGAGTTATAGCATTTATAGGCATATTCGCCCTGGTTCTCGTCCTCTTCGTAATAACTAAGAAGTAACAAAATTTACCAACTTCCCCGGCACAAAAACAGTGTCTTTTATTTGAGCACCTTTTATCCACTTTGAAATATTTTTATCATCTTTCGCCACTTTAATTACTAATTCCCTGTTCCTTGAATCATCCACCTCAAACTCCACAGTGGTCCGTAGCTTCCCATTGACTTGGATAGCAACCGTCACATTCGCGTCTTCAGTTAGCTTTTCATTATACTTTGGCCACTCTGATTTATGGACAGAGCCTTCTCTACCCAGGATCTCCACCCAAGCTTCTTCTGCCATAAACGGCGCAAATGGAGCAATTAGTTGTACTAAAGTTTCCATTGCTTGGTCCCACCCTGCCCGCCATCGCTTCGCCTCAGGCGATGCAGGCGGGTCAGCACTGCCATTCCCACTTTTCTCTTTCAATAAATTAACAAACTCCATAACGGCAGAAATAGCAGTATTGTAGTCAAACTTTTCAATATCATGGGTCACTTTCTTTATAGTTTTATGCATTTTGATAAGGACTTCGCGAGCGTCTTCTTCATCAACCAAAACAACATCCTTCTTCTCAACAATCAACTTCCAAACTCTGTCCAAAAACCTCCTCATACCCTCAATACCACTATCTCGAAAGTCTCCACCTTGCTCATAAGGCCCCAAAAACATCAAATACACCCTCAAAGTATCTGCGCCATACTTTTCAATATATTCATCGGGATTCACGACATTTCCCTTTGACTTACTCATCTTCGCCCCATCTTTGATAATAAGACCATGACTAAACAAAAAAGGAAACGGTTCGTCGCCCAACTCCTTCGGCAAATCTCCCTGATCAACAAGTACCCTCCATACAAAACGAGCATACAATAGATGCAATACTGCATGCTCAGCGCCACCTATATATGCATCGACAGGTAACCAAGCTTTAGTAATATCTGAATCGAATGGAGCTTGTCCTGAGCGAGCGGAGCGAATCGAAGGATACCTTAAAAAATACCAACTACTATCTAAAAATGTATCAGAGACATCCAATTCTCTCTTAGCCCTCTTCCCGCACTTTGGACACGGCGGATACTTCCACAGCTCAGGTGCATTTGAGAGCGGACTAGTCCCATCTCCTTTGGGCTTAAAATCAGCAACATCCGGCAAAAGAACCGGCAACTCATCTTCAGGAACAGGGTGCCAACCAGCATTCACCGTGCCCGCCGAAGCCTCGGCGCAGGTTGGGCAATGGATCATCGGAATTGGCGGTCCCCAGTATCTTTGTCTACTTATTAACCAGTCACGAAGGTGATAATTTACAGTTACTTCTCCAAAGTCGTTACTTTCAGGTTCTTTATCTAATATATCAATCTTATATTTAGTAGCAAATTCTAAGTCACGATCATCGTGGGCTGGCACACCCATCACATATCCTGTCCCATAATCAGGCGCCACATAATTTGTATCCCAAATAGGTATCTTTCTACCATCAATAGGTGAGGTCACATATTGCCCAGTGAACTCACCAACCTTCCCCTTGCCCTGCGCAGCCTCCGGCGAAGCAGGGTCATACAACTTCGAAGTAGCAATAAAAGTAACTGCATTAAGAGTGTCAGGGCGTGTAGTAAAAACAGGAATTGTAGAATCAGAGCCAATAGTCTTGAATTTGATCAGCCTACCTTCAGACTTTCCAATCCATTGTTTCTGAGCTGTAACAACCTTTTTCGGCCACCGAATCTTATCCAAGCCTTTCAATAGATCATCTGCATAGTTTGTTATCCTGAAGTACCAGGAACTTAAACTTTTCTTAACGACTTCATTTTTACAACGTTCGCATTTTCCTCCTTCTACCTGTTCATCAGCTAGAACAGTTTTACACTGAGGACACCAATTTACACTTGCGACGTCCTTATAGGCAAGACCGCCCTTAAACATTTGAACAAACAACCACTGCGTCCACTTGTAGTACTCAGGTTTGTACGTCTCAAGACGATAGTCCCAGGCGAATCCATTACCAATTCCATTCAACTGTCGGTAAAAATTTTCCTCACTTATTTCCGCATGTTTCATCGGATGACGCCCGATTTTTATCGCAAAATTTTCCGAATGAATACCAAACCCATCTAGACCAATCGGCTCGAACACCTCGAAACCCTGCATTCGCTTATAACGACCATGCACATCAGCACCTGTAAAGGCCATCATATTACCAACATGAAGCCCCTCAGCTGACGGATAAGGAAACATCATAAGGTTATAATATGGTCGAAGAGGACGAAGCATATCAACCTCGTATACACCCGTTTTAGACCACTCAGTCCTCCATCTCTTCTCCATTTCTGAGTGTTTATAGGATGTGTTTTTCATCGCTTAGCTATTGTAGTTGCGAGGGGGAAGCAAAGCAATAGAGCGTCAAAATTACTCATACAACAGGCCACAAACAAAACACTGCGAACCTATCACTCATACAAAAAGCCTGCTAAAAATAAATGCTGAATTAATACAACAAACCTTCGTAAAGCTACACTTCTCAACCACAGCCACACCTTTGCAGAGCAGGAAAATGAACGGATGAATCGGCTCACTACACTACGCGGAAATTCAATAAATGCAACAATACTATATTCAAAAACAGCTAATCATTGACGTCGTACATTCGTATTTTATTCATGCGGTAATGCTGTTATATGGATATATGAAAACAACTAGGTAAACACAACAGTTGCGGCTATTAAAGTGGATATTGACAGTGCTATCTGGCAACAGCTTTAATTAGTCGAAATTAGACACAATAGACAGCATGAAAACTAAAATTGACCAATACCTCAACTCACTACCTGTATCAAAAAAAACAATCAGGAACTATCGCTCGGACGCCAATCACTTCTTTCTCTGGGTCGCCTTACGGGAATCAGGGGGGCTAGAAACAAAATATAGCAACGAACTGTTTTCTGAGTATCTTACTTTCCTTTATCAAAGCAAGACACCTGAGAGAACCATAAAAAGAAGATTGACCTCCCTAAAACATGTTGCCCGATCCTTAATTAAGGAAAACATCCTAACAAAGAGTTTTAGATTCCATCCCCAAAGGCTAAGCATAAGAATAACAACTCACCCATATCTAGGAAAAACAATTTCCATTACGGCACTGGCAACCTCCTTCGCAATAATCGCACTTTCACTTGCATCTATTAATGAAACAGCCCAAGATACTAAACCTTTCCTCCTGCCTAGTAATTCAATCCGCCTCTATCAATATCCACAGACAAACTCGACGAACGAATTCTCTTGGGTACCAAATACAATCCATCCACAAAACAAGGATGGTGTGGAAATCGTACTAAAGCCATCCGACTTCCCCACAATACCCACATACAACAATGCAAACGTTCTAGGATCAGAAGCCCTGACACCCTGCAACGGGCTAAAACAAATATATGAATATAAATAAAATTTTCGACCACATAGAAGTTAGCATCATTGCACTAACACTATTCCTCACTCCCATCATTATTCTGCCCTTTTTTCCAAATATATATAGCACCCCAAAGTTACTTATACTTACATTAGGAATCGCACTTGTATTTATAGCCAAAATCGCAAAGACAGTTCTGAGGGGTACCCTTAAATTTACTGTCAATACTTTCGACCTAGGTATAATACTTCTTGCCATCTCTTTTATAGCTTCGACCGTCCTTCGAACCCCGAACAAAATGGAAGCCTTATTTTTACCAGGCACAACTACCCTGACAATAGCAGGAGTCATACTTTATTTTTTAATCAACCAGACAAGTCAAAAAGCAAAAGAACTATTCAAATATTCCCTCATTGGCTCGGGAGTCATCCTATCTATCGTTTCCCTTTTAGCTCTTGCAAACATTCTTGAGGCAATCCCACAGCTACCAGAGTACACAAAAGCAACGACTTTTAATCTTATTGGGAACTCAATCACCCAAGGAGCATTCTTAGCATCAGTACTACCACTAAGTATCGGAGTATTGCTAGGTTCCACTGAAATTACTAAAAAAATACTCACCGGCGTTGCCTCAACTCTGATATTCTTTGGCCTAATAATTACAATATTCAATTCTTTTCCAGGAAAAACTACCGGTCCCCGCCTACCTGACTTCAATACTTCATGGATAATAAGTGTCGAATCCCTTAAAACTAATCCCATATTTGGTGTTGGTCCAGGTAACTACCTGACAGCATTCAACAAGTGGAAACCATTAACTTACAACCAAACCGATCTGTGGGCAGTGCGATTCACGAGCGCAAGGAACTACCCTCTTACTGCTATTACAGAAACCGGCCTAGTCGGCCTCACTGCAATGTTCATCATTGCCGGAGCTCTAATTAAGCACGAAAGAAAGCTTATAAACAACCTCAGAGAACAGAAGATCACCCTCGCGGATGCCACATCTATATCAATCCAGATCGCACTCCTCACAATCATTTCCATGATGCTTCTCTTCCCTGCTTCAATCCCAACACTTGTCTTGTTTTTTGTTCTACTTGCGATGTCAGGAAGAACCAAATCAACGTACGTTGGCCTAGAAGAACTCCCAAGTACCCGAAAAGGTGGCGTGAACATCCCTACGCTTATCACAGTGCTTCCTGTTGTGGCTCTAGTGGTCATCTATGGTTTTTATGTCCAAAAGCTAATACTGGCAGAATACACATTTAAAAAGTCCCTCGATGCTGTAGCCAAAAACGACGGTGGAGAAACCTACAAACTTCTCCAAAGTGCGATTACAAAAAACCCATCTGTCGACAGATATCATGCAAGCTACGCACAAGTTAATCTCGCCCTTGCCAATGCAATTGCGCAAAAAACAGATATCTCAGACCAAGACAGGCAAAATATTTCTCAACTCGTCCAACAGGCAATCCGCGAAGGCAAAACCACGGTAGCCCTAAACCCACAAAGGGCAAACAATTGGGAAATCCTAGGCAACATTTACCGAGCGATAATTCCGCTTGCCGAAGGCGCAGATAAATTTGCCGCAGAAACTTATAATCAAGCTGCAATCCTAGACCCAGGCAATCCAAACACCAGAATTGCGCTAGGTGGTCTCTTCTACAGAGCAGGCAACTACGAAGGCGCAATTGATATCTTTAGCCTTGCCACAAGAGTAAAGAGCGACCACGCAAATGCTCACTACAATCTGGCTGCTTCTTACAGAGAAAATAAACAGATTGATGAAGCAATCAAAGAAATGAGCATCGTGCTCTCTCTCGTTGAGAAAGGAAGCCCTGATTGGAATGCAGCGTCAAAAGAACTAGGCGAGCTTCAAACTAAGCGCACCTCAGCATTGCAGAAAGGCACAATGAACCTAACTACACCTGAATCAATCGTTCCAACCGATCCATCACTCGACCCCCAACTGGAATTGCCCGCAGATTCAGAGCCACCACAATTCGAAGAAGTAGTTCAAGAAATTTCCGACGAATCCACCCCCGAGCCGACATTAAACCCCGAGGAGCTCAATTTCGAAGATCAACCGCTTCAATAAAGAAGAGGTACTTGCAAAGTATTACCTTTCAAGCTAATTTGAATATATGCCTGCCAAAGGTTCTTATTATCATATTTACAATAAAGGTGTTGAGGGTAGAGTCATCTTCAATGACCAAGAAGACTACCTCACATTTGTCGGCTACCTGAGAGAATATTTATCACCAGCACCCAAAAAAGAAGACACAAAAAAGGTCTTCACCGTTAACGGCCGCACGTACAAAGGCACTCCACATCAACCCAAAAACTACTTTGGCAAAGTAGAACTTATTGCCTACAGCCTAGTATCAGACCACTTCCATTTAATTTTGAACCAAATGGCCAAGGATTCACAATCGAATCTCCTTCGGAGTTTATGTACCAGATATTCAATGTACTTCAACAAGAAGTATAAGCGCACCGGCTCACTCTTCGATGGCCCATATAAATCAGCAGAGGTCGATGAATCCACTGAGCTATTGCCACTTAGTCGCCATATCCACGACCAAAACTTACAGAGTAAAATTTCAACTCATGAGTTTTCATCATATCCTGAGTACGTCGGCAAACGAAAATCTTCTTGGGTAAAAACACAATTCATACTGAGTAAGATCAGTGATTACGAAGGGTACATTGGAAAACATGTTGCCCATCAAGGCGACACTGAAACACTCAAGCACGTCATCTTAGAACAGCCTGCCCTTGAAAGGATTACACCATCTTCCCACAAAGAAAAATCCTTTAAAGCAGTAACACCTACCCCACTTACACAGACAAGGAACAGAACACTTGAATTTCTTTTCGCGACAACATCTATCTTTATACTGCTCTTTGCAGTTGGAATGAAGAATGTCTTGGCAGCCAAAGCCTCATTGAGCCTAGCAGAAGAAAAGCCTAGAGCCTCGATCGTCATAAACTCAACGCCTTCAATTGACACAACTATTACTCCGTCGGTTGCAGGCTCGACATCCACAATGACAGTCAAAATCAAAGAAGGTTACCGCAACATTAATGTTCGTCAGGAACCTTCAACAGATTCACAAGTTATTGATAAAGCCAACGAAGGCAACACCTTCGATCTTGTATCCGAGAAATCAGGCTGGCTTGAAATCCAATTAACAGGCGGTACTACAGGCTATATATCAACTCAATTCGCAGATATAGAAGAAACTAAAAGATGAGAAAAACATTAACATACGGAAGCTTTACAGCAACAGGGATATTTGTCGTGATTTTATTTTTGACAGCCCAAACTTATATTCAACTAACCACAGCCTCGCTTCTCTATATACCACTCGTGTATTTCGCCTACAGACTCTTCCACTATACAAGCCACGATGAGCCAGTAATCAGTGTTCACGAACCAATTGAAGAGGGACACATTATTGATATCGACAAAAGAGCATTTCTTAACTTAATTGGAGCAGCCGGACTCTCCCTTTTTCTCTACTCGCTTTTTAGCAAGAAAGGGAGTTCGATGCTATTTGGAAGCAGTTCCGGATTAGGAGCAACCCAACTTCAAGACACAGAAGGTACAACAATTAACCCCGCAGAGCGTCAACCGCTAGACGGTTTCAGAATATCAGAAATCGATGAAACTGATTTCTTGACATACTATGGATTTATTAACAAAGATGGAGCTTGGGTAATTATGAGAGAAAACGTAAACTCCAGTGCGTTCCGTTATGCTCAAGGTAAGGACACATTCGTAGACAACTGGAATAATCGTCAAGAACTTCAATACGACTACTTCTTTAATGCATTCTGATATAGTATCATTCCAAACAGTCTAACTTATGCTCTCTGTAATAATTCCATCCTACAAAGATCCTCTCCTTTGGAAAACCATCGATTCGCTTTTCGAAAATGCGACAGGTAGCGTAGAAGTAATCGCAGTCCTAGACGGCTACTGGCCACCACAGCCCATCAAAAGCGATGAGCGACTAAAAATCGTCCACTTGGGCAGAAACGTTGGGATGAGACGTGCCATTAATGCAGGCGTTGCTGTAGCCAAAGGCGAATTCCTAATGCGGACAGACGAACACTGCACCTTTGGCTATGGCTACGATGAGATCTTAACCAAGGATTGTGCTGAAAACTGGATCGTAACTCCAAGGCGGTATTTCTTGGATCCAGTCAAATGGGAAGTCATGGACATTACCCCAGTCGACTTTATGAAGCTTAAGATCGTGAATGTTGGTAACGGAGTAAGAAAGTTCTCGGGCGTAGAAGCTAAAGGAGACGACAAGGAGCCAATCCAAGAATCCATGGCCATGCAAGGCAGTTGTTGGGTAATGAGGAAAAGTTGGTGGGACAAAATCATTGGCGAACTCCAAAACGAGGGCTATGGCCCGCATTATCAAGATAGTCACGAGATGGTTTTCAAGGCCTGGAAAGCCGGTGGCAAGCTAATGGTCAATAAAAACACCTGGCACGCACATAAACACAGAGACTTCCCCAGGACCCACAATAATGGCACCAAAGAAAATCCAACAAATAACGAAGCCTGCTGGACCTACTCACTCAAGGTGTGGGAAGATTACTACAATCAAGAAATCAAGCCAAAATGGGGCATCTAAAAAACTTAATCGTCTTCATCAGTCCAAAGCGTAGTTTCTCTGGACCGTATGAACGCTACACCAAAGTTCAAATCGATAATAGCCTGGACTTAGGCTGGAAGCCTGAAGATATTCTAATAGTCGCGAACTTTGATTGGGAGTACAACGGGGTCAAAACAATTAAAGTAGGCGATGAACACTATTGCGCCGTGCGCCCAAGGTCGATCAAAACCACAATCATTCCTTACTTAGTAGAGGAAGATATCATCGAAGACGACCATATCTACTGGAACCACGATCTTGACGCTTGGGAACAAAGTCGTATAAAAATTGAAGACCTGGGACTTAATGGCATTGATGTAGGTCTTACTGATTATGGTTGGCGCCCGAGATGGTGCCTAGGTAGTTACTTTGTCAAGGCAAGTGCCAAAGATATATTTGAAAAAATGAAACCTATCATTTTCAGTAACATAGAGGATGAAACTGCTATGATGAACCTCACAGAAGATCAAACTATTGCAAAAAGGTGCAAGAGACTGAATGTAACCTATAACTTTGGTATGCGCTTTGTTGAAAGAAACTGGCGCCGCGCAGACAAGCCGTTAAAAGTCCTCCACTTCCACCCCTACTCGCCAAGAGTCCCAACCCTTGATATCTTTATGTATGGAAAGAACGGTCTTAACATGCCTCTCATGGACGAGCGCCTTACCAAAATCTTTAATTCCCACGACATTAAATAGCCATGCGCATCCTTGTGACAGGAGCAAACGGCATGCTAGGTACTGCCATCAAAGAAGTGTTCAATGATCATCATCTCCTACTCACAAGTAGAGACAACCTCGACATCACCAAAATAAAACAAGTAATGTCATGGACAGGCAAAAAGCCAAAAGCTATCCTTCACCTCGCAGCCGAAACTGACCTCAAAAAGGCTGAAGCGAACCCCAAAAGTGCTCATAAAATTAACCATCTTGGCACGAAAAACATAGTCTATCTAGCACAAAAGCTAAACGTCCCGATCATTACTATCAGCTCCGGCATGGTATTTAACGGCAAAAAGAAAAGCTACAGCGAAAAAGATAAACCCCACCCCAAGAATGTTTATGGGAAGAGTAAACACAAAAGCGAAATTGCAACAAGAGCACATAAAAAGCACTATATCGTGCGCGCTGGCTGGGCATTCGGAGGAGGCCGTGTGATCGACAAAAAGTTCGTGAACAAAATTTATGAACAAATTAGCTCTGGTGCAAAAAAACTCTATGGGATAACAGATATCTATGGAAATCCAACCTATACTATTGATTTTGCAAAAACTCTCAAAAACCTTGTTGAAGGCAATGCCTCATATGGAACTTACAATTCTGGAGGCAAGGGCATCGCGAGTCGCTACGATGTCCTCAAAGAATTCGTGAGACTCCTCGGGCTATCAAAAAAAATTGAAACCATTCCGGTAACTGTCAATGAATATCAAAAGTTTTTCCCTTCCCCTTTCCCATATATCACACGGGAAGTGCTGGCCATTGATAAACTGGAGGCAACTGGATTATCAGCAATGCGCGATTGGCGCGATGCCCTAGCCGAATATGCATTAGAATTCAAATCTTAATATGCAATTTAGAACCCCACTCTGCGAAATTGGCTATAAATACGGAACCGACAAGTGTCCAGAGATCAATGGTGCTTACTACACACCCTTCTATTATGAACTATTAAAGGACAAGCGCGAGACATTTAAAAAAGTTTTGGAACTTGGAGTCGGCAGTCGTGTAACACTACAGCGCGTCCCCAAACAATACCAAAGGGGCGCAAGCCTGCGTATGTGGCGCGACTTTTTCCCAAATGCTGAGGTTTATGGAGTCGATATCTCGCCAACCGCCATATTCCAAGACGAGCGCATTAAAACTTTTTTATTTAACACCAGAGATAAGACTAGCATGGAGAAGCTAATCGGGATCATCGGCGCGGATATCGATCTTGTCATTGACGATGGCGGCCACAGAGAGAGAACCCAATTGCGCTCAATCCGGAATCTCATGCCACTTCTTAAAGAGGATGTCATCTATATTATAGAAGATGTCACAAATACAGAGTCAGTTAAAAAAAACCTCAAGGAATATAATTGCCAAACAGGGCTAACAGGGCCAGAAAAAAATATTGCCAACTTAGTAATAGTAACCAAAAAATAATAAATGTGTGGCTTTCTTGTCTACAAGCTCAAAGGGAGCAACAACTATATAAAGCGTCGCGGCCCTGATCTGACAACCGAAGTTAAAAAAGGTGGCTTCACTTTCATTCACAACCTGCTTCATGTTACAGGTGAATTGACTCCCCAGCCCTATATTGATGGTGATATCGTCTGTCTCTATAACGGCGAGATCTACAATCACAAGTACGAGCGAAGCGACGGCGAGAATCTCATACCACTTTATAAAAAGTATGGTGTCGATTTCCCTAAATATCTCGATGGCGAATGGGCAATTGCGCTTTATGACTTCAATAAAGGCGTAGCCATCTTCGCAACAGACCTATTTGCCACAAAACCCATCTGGAGGAAGGGTCTCGAGTGCGGAAGCTATGAAAGCGGCGTAGGTGGATACAAAATCCCAGCAAATACTATAGAAATAGTCCATTTTAAGGGCACAGAAGATCAAAAAGAGATCCACAAGTGGGACCTAAACCAATACAAAAATAGCTATGATGACTGGATAAAAGCTTTCGAAGAAGCCGTCACAAAACGAGCCACGCCCGGTTGTTTCATTGGCCTCTCCTCCGGCTTCGACAGTGGCGCTATCGCCTGTGCTCTCTTAAAACAAAATATGGACTTCAAAGCCTTCATCATCGAGGCTCGCGAAAACCCTAATGTCCTCAAAGCAAGAATGAAGCTCCTCAATGATTACGAATATATGGACCACACCGTGAGCTTTCGCGTCGAGCGCGACTGGGTTGCTAGGAATATCGAAGACTTTACGTACAAGCTTAAAACCAAAAAGAGTTTTAAAGAAGATAGCGCGTCTTTGGGACTCTCAAAAATTTGTCGCCACGCTCGCGCTGAGGGCAGAAAAGTCTACCTCAGCGGCCAAGGGAGCGACGAAATAATCGCCGACTATGCCCTGTATCCATACCAAAGCACTTTCAAAGGGACATTTCCTGAAAAGTTAACTCTGTGGGAAAACTTTTATGAAGGCGCCCAATACTCATACCTAGGCAAAGAAGAATATGTCGCAGGAAGCCATGGTATTGAGACCCGTTACCCCTTTTTGGACAAAAAAGTTGTTCAAGAATTCCTTTGGCTCACGCCAATTCTAAAAAACAAATACTACAAAGCCCCGGTTCATGAATATCTAACAAGAAACCACTTCCCTTTTGAAGAAGGTGTTAAGATCGGTCTAAGCCACTTAAAGTAACATTACCCCGATATGAAAAACTTAATGATATACATTAGCCGAACTGGCTCCTTCAATAATCCCCCCTCCAATCAAGACTCAAGCCAACTAGCTAAAATCCAGATCGAAAACAGTCTCGCACTAGGTTGGAAAAAAGAAGACATAATGCTTATTACAAATTTCGATTATGAATATGGAGGCATCAAAGCAACCGTACTCAAAGGCGTGGATTTTTTTGAACTTGTACCACAAGCAAGTAAATTCAATGCAATCATCAAGATGTTTGAAAATAGAATGATTAAAAAGAATGAAATATATTGGTTCCACGATTTGGACGCCTACCAACAGGTCCCATTCATTGAGGGTGAAATCGACCTTACAGACGCTGATATGGCTCTCGTAATCTATGGCAAGCAACTACGATGGAACACCGGAAGTTTTTTCTTCAATTCCAAGTCAAAAGACATCTTTGAGCAGACCATGCAATTAGTCTACAAACATAAAATTAACGAAGAAATGGCACTAACACACTTAACCAACACAAACGAAGCTTTTAAAAAAAGAGTTAAATCGATCAACAGGACATACAATTTTACAGCCTTCAGTCTTAAGGCAAGCTACTACCGATCCATAAGACCAATCAAAGTGGTTCACTTCCACCCAAACACACCACACAGACAAATGCCAGTTAACAAGCCACTCGATTATTTCAAGGGCAACAACTACATCGACAAACCCCTACTTACACAGGATTTAATTAAACTATTCAGATACCACAGAATTACATAAATGAAAAATCTTCTCATCTATACTGGTCCTGCCCAAAAATTTAGTGACGAGGATGTTATTCTTGCCAAAATCCAAATCGATAACAGCCTTGATCTTGGCTGGGACAAGGAAGACCTCCTTATCGTTACTGATTTCCCTTTTGCCTATAACGGCATAAAATCTCTAGTCGTCCCAGAAGGCTTGTATTACAAATTCGATGTGAGAGCAAACAAAACCAAAGTCATAAATTATCTCTTCAATCAAAATATTATTGAGCTACAAACCCTCTACTGGTGTCATGATTTCGATGCCTACGAAAATTTCCGGTTAAATGAAAACGAACTTGGCCTTGATAATTACGATCTTGGCTTAACCCATTACTTTTACAAACCAGAATGGCAGTTCGGCAGCCTATTTTTCAAAAGTAGCGCACAAGACGTGTTTGAACTAATGAATAAAACCATTGAAGAAAAACCTCACTCAAGCAGGAACGAAGAGAAAACCCTAACCACACTGATCAGAAAAAACTCCATTGACGCTAGCAGGTACAAGAGTCTTAATGTAACCTACAACATCATGAAGTTGTATCTCCAAACCATCTATGCCGAAGCCGAGAAGCCACTCAAAGTCCTCCACTTCCGTCCAAGCGATAAAAAGGATGAAAGGATCGTCGACACTCCACTAAACATGTTTATGTATGGCAAGAATAAGCTGAAAATTCCATTAATGTCTGATAGATTGATCAAGATTTTTAACCATCACGGAGTCAAATGATCTACGCTCTTTACAGGTGCCTTTATGGCGAAGACTTTATCCAAGAATCAATTAAGTCGATTCGAGACTATGTAGATAAAATCTTTGTGTTCTGGGATGACACACCATGGGGAAATATAGAGTCATGCACTTACAAAGGACAGGTAGTTAAATTCCCAAAGAAATTCGATAACATTCTAGATAAAGTTAAGGAGTTAAATGACTCAAAAGTCACATTGATTTATGATCATGTCCAAAATAACATCGGCCAGTTCACGCACCTTGCAAACGATATCGTCCTTAAAAACTGGCCCAAGCCGGATTTGTTAATGATGATAGAGGTCGATCACGTTTTCAAAAAGTCAGAGATCGAAAAGGCAATAAATCTCGCCTCACAAGACCAGCTCATAAACACCACGACCCGCCCACTAGAATTATGGAAAACGTATGAATATCGGATACCAGAGAGGCGCAGGCTTGCAACTATGTTTTGGAACATGAAAACGCTTAGCACTCTTCCCCAAACCGGTCGCCACGCAAATGGAAGACGCCCAACGGTCCTGCCAGTTGATACTCATAACTTTGGATTTTGTTTCAACCCACAAACAATGTATTGGAAACACTTAACAGCAATTGCTTTCTCACAAAAAATAAGAGACTTCCCCCCAAATGAAAACTGGTACGATAAATGGCTAAACTGGACAATTGATGGCAATAACAAAGACCTGGAAATCTCCCAAGGATACGAGCACACTGTCCCATACGCAATGAGATATAATGGAGATGAACTGCCAGAAATTATCAAAGAAAAATACGGTATATGAGCAGATTCGAACGATTAGATCAACACCAAAGATTGACTCAACAGTACTCGACTTGGGGTGAGAAACTTCTTCAACACACCGAAGTCCTTCACTCAATACAAGAAAGAAGAGAGTTCAAGCCAATAACCATCCAGCTTGCTCCAGTCGAGGCTTGTGAAAGTGACTGCCCTTTCTGTTCAGTTGCTGATCGCCCCCACAAACGCTACATGCCATTTGATAAATTGCAACGGTGCCTGACAGATTTTAGGTCAATTGGGGCCAAAAGCGTTGAACTAACAGGAGGTGGCAACCCAATGCTTTATCGCGACAGAGAAACTGGACAGGATATCAATAGTATCATAGAGGTTGCATCTGGCTTGGGGTTAGACATCGGCATTATCACTAACAGCCACAACCTCAGGGTATTAAGACCAGAACTATACGATCACATCAACTGGGTAAGGGTGAGTCTTATTAAACTTGATGAAGGTAAAGCGCCAGAAGATTACGATTTCCATGGGTTCCCAGAAACCAAACTAGGCTTTAGCTACATCATTTATGAAACTGGCGGTGAACCAGATCCTCACTCAAGAACTGGCAGAGCATACGAAGGTACAACAGGAGAATCAATTGAAAAAATGGCAAGGTTAGTGGAATTGCACCCAGAAGTTAAGTTCGTGAGAATCGCCGGTAATTGCCTAATAAAAGGCAACAATGAGGCCATTAGGAATCAATATGGAGACATTATTGATGCAGTTGATAAACACGACAAATTTTTCATCAAAGACATTGGTACCAACGACTCGCCATTCGATGACGGCTGTTATGTTGGGATGGTAAGACCATACATTGCTCCCTCACCTGACCCCACGAGTCAAGACTACATGGTCTACACATGCACGAGCCACGTCCTTCAGAAACGAACCTACGACCTTGATTACGCACTCTGTAGAGTCGAAGACATAATCCCCTCTTGGCAGAGGATGAATGAACAATTTGCAAATACAGGGCATCCATACGAAGTAAAAGACAATGGCGGTCAGCATTGGTGTGGAACCTGCCAATTCTGCTATTACAAAAACAATAATCAACTTCTGCACACCGTCGCTCAAGAAATGCCAGACAAAAACTTTCCATAATGAAATTCGAGGAACCATACTTCAAAAGTTTAAACTACACCGACTATCTAGATAGAAAAGACAAGTATCTCAAGTCAGCACAAGAACTTAGAGATCTGTTAAAAAGCTTTAACTTAATCAATAAAAAAACAAGTATCATGGATTACGGCTGTGCAGTTGGATTCTTAATGGAAGGCTTCCACAGTTTAGGTTATAAAAAAATCTACGGCTACGATATATCCAAATGGGCCACAAGAGAAGCTAAAAACAAAGGTTTAAAAATCCTAAAGAAAATCGAACCGAGATTTTTCAATATTATGATCTGCCTTGATGTCCTCGAGCACATGACAGATAGGCAAATCGAAGAAGTCTTCGAAAACTACAAATCAGATATCCTCATAGTGAGAATCCCCTGCTCGATAGATGGCAAGGAGTTTGCACTCGAAGTTTCCAAACACGACAAAACACATGTTAATTGCAAAACCAAACTTGAGTGGGCAAAATTACTTTCCAGTCTGGGTTACCACACTATACTACCCTTAAATTTGTTAACGATCTACGACACCCCAGGAGTAAAGTGCGCACTATGTCTAAAGCCAAATAGCTCCTATCTTTCTCAATAATTGATAACCAAATGACATTTAAAAAAATCTCCATCAAACAAGTTCAACATTTTTGGGATGCCAGACCTTGCAACGTTCGTCACTCTCTATCCCCTGTTGGTACAAGAAAGTATTTCGACGAAGTCGACAAAAGAAGGTACTTTGTCGAGCCCCATATTCTTGATTTTGCCCAATTTCCAAAATGGAAAAATAAAAAAGTTCTAGAAATCGGTTGTGGTATAGGGACAGATACAATCAGATTTGCCAAAGCCGGGGCACAAGTAACAGCCATCGAAATCTCTCAAAAATCACTCGATCTTGCCAAACGCCGAGCAAAAGTTTGCCACCTTGATAAAAAAATTAAGTTCTATCTAGGAGATGCCGAGAAGCTATCCAAAGTCGTGCCAGTTAAACCTTATGATCTTATCTATTCGTTTGGTGTCATCCACCACACTCCCCACCCAGAAAAGACAATTGCCGAACTTAAAAAATACACAAGCAAAAACACGACAATCAAAATTATGGTATACCATCGATACTCATGGAAAGTCCTTTGGATACTCTTAAAGTTTGGCAAAGGCGCCTTCTGGAAAATTGACAAGTTAATCGCTGATCATTCAGAAGCTGCAACCGGCTCACCAGTGAGCTACGTTTATTCAAAATCTCAAACAAGTCGTCTGCTTAAAGGTTTAAGGGTTAAAGACATTAAAATCGACTTCATATTCCCCTACAGTATTCCAGAATACATTAAGCACAAATACAAAATTGTCTGGTACTTTAGATATCTACCAAGCTCGCTATGGAACTGGTTCAAATCCCATTTCGGATGGCATATACTTGTGACCGCTAGAGCATGATAAGTGTACTTATTCCAAGTCGAGGTAGACCAAACGAACTTAAAGTAACGATTACTAGCTTAAATATCTCAAAAAACAAACTGGAAGTACTTGTATGGATCGACACAGACGACCCCGAACTTGAAAACTACAAGAAATTATTTAGTGGTAACCCCAATATCAGGCTTTTCATAAAGAAAAGAGTCAAGTACCAAGACTTTCACCTAATGCTTAACTTCTTAAGTAGCAAGGCCAAGTTCGACTGGCAATTCTTCTTTAATGACGATGCCTATATGGATGAGCCGCTTTGGTTTGAAAAATTCAAAGACTTTGTTAGACAATTTGAGCCAACATCACAACCTATTGTAATTAACATCTGGGAGTCCCCTGACAGGCGCTATAACCTCTTCCCAATTGTTAGTAAAAAATTTATTGAAGTTTTAGGACACTTCTCCCTGGTTTACGCCAATGACACTTTTGTGCAAACAGTGGCACTAGAGACAAACATTGCATACAACCTCGACGGCATAACTCCAAAACATCGAAAATATGGCGGGGATAAAGATACACTAAAAGACAAAACCTTCTACGAAGTCGAAAAAGAACGAAACATAGTCAAATACCAGGTCGACTTCCGCCGCAGTCCTTATAGACAAATGATCAGGGGCGATATCCAAAAAATAACAAGCTACAACACCTCAATTGAGTCAGTCAAAAATCTAGAAAGCCTAAAAACAATAGGATTCATCGGTCTCGGTAAATTAGGACTCCCCATAGCTGAGGCAATCGCCAAGAGAGGCTTCACTGTATTGGGCTACGACATAGAAAAACCCAACACTTCCCTTCCCCTCGCAAATTCAATAGCAGAGGTTGTACAAAAAAGCGACCTAGTATTCTGTGCTGTACAAACTCCCCACAATCCAGAGTTCGAAGGTGACAAACCACTACCAAGTGAAAGATCTGATTTTGATTATTCGTATCTGATCAAAGTAATCAACGAAGTAACAGCAATCGACAAAAAGACCAATCTTGTAGTCATCTCAACCTGTTTGCCGGGGACATACAAAACAAAGTTAAAGCCCATTCTTAACGATAATATTAACTACATCTATAATCCTTTCTTTATTGCCATGGGTACTGAAGTTGCAGATTTCGTCAATCCAGAATTAGTACTCATCGGCGGAGGTGATGCGGCAATACTAAAATTCTTCTATGCAAAGTTCCATGGCAGAGACAGAACCTTTGTCACCGACATAACTACGGCAGAAGGCATAAAAGTTTTCTATAACACCTTCATCACAACAAAGACAGTTTTAGGGAATATGTACGGTGAGTATTCTCACAAATTAGGCATGAATGTCGATCACATTTACGAAGCACTCTCAAAATCAACTGATCGAATCATAAGTCAAAAATACCTCAAGTCTGGTATGGCAGATGGCGGCGGATGCCACCCGCGAGACAATATTGCATTAAGCTACCTTGCCAATCAAGCCGGGATGAGCTTCAACTATTTCGACGCTCTCATGAGCGCCCGCGAAAAACACACCGAGTGGTTAGCAAATATCTTTGCTGATGAAATTGAAAAGGAAAGCAAAGTAGGAGTAATCTTGGGAAAATCTTTCAAACCGGAAACGCATCTGCAAACTGGAAGCGCAGCAATTCTGTTCTCAAATATACTTAAACAAAATAACGTCCCTTTCGTACATTATGAGTTCGACTACCCCAAAAATCTGCCTGTGGGTGTTTACTTCATAGCAACAAAGCACCCACAATACGCTACAATCAACTTTCCGAAGGCAAGCGTTGTTATCGATCCTTTCAGGTATATTAAAGACCAAGAAGGAATAAGAGTAATTCGCATTGGCGGCACACAAGTTTAAAATAAAGACTAAATGGAACAGGACTTAACAATCATATTTCTAACAGCAAACAAAGTACCGAGTGCATGGGCAGAGTTCCATAAAGAAAAACTGTTTGAGGCGGCAGGCCTTGCACCCATTATCACTATGTCCATGGAACCTCTAGACTGGGGCACAAACATCCTTCAAGGCACGGAGTATGGTATCTCCAATATCTACTTCCAAATGCTAAGAGGTGCTAAAGCAGCAACCACTAAATATATCGCAATAGCAGAAGATGACGTCCTCTACCCAAAGGAACACTTTGAATATCGCCCACCTCAAGGTGTTTTCGCCTACAACAAAAATCGCTTCAACGTATTTACTTGGGGACGCCCAACATTTTTCTGGAAAGACAGAATGGGCAACTCTACGTTTGTAGCCGAAAGATTGCCAACTATAGAAGCCCTTGAAGAAAGATTCAATAAATATCCAAACGGCACCCCAGAACGCTACACTGGAGAGATAGGAAGGGCAAATATTGAAGGCAAGTTGGGATTAACGAGGAGAAATGCCATCTGGTTTGAAACAGAACTATCAGTAGTAAAAATAGATCACGAATTTGGCATTGATAGACTTGCACGCACACATCGAAAAGGTATGGGGCCACTAAAATCATTCGATATTCCCCACTGGGGCAAGGCAGAAGATCTGGTTAAGAAGTTTGTGTAACAAACTCCTCCACCGCTTGTTTAACATTTCGCTTTGGTTCCCAGCCAAAACTCTTAAGTTTGTGGGTATCAGAAAACATCTCCTGAGGATCGGAAGCGCTCGCCTCACCCCCCATAATTTCGATTTGTGAGCCACTTTGAGCCGCCTCTTTCACCCACTTGGCTATATCGATCAACTTAATTTTTTCCCCTCCCCCCACATTATAAATCCCAGCTGGCAATTCCATGGCCATTATATTCGCGTCCACCACATCATCAATGTGCACGGGATCCCGGCTTTGCTGCCCATCTTGAAAAACTTTTATCGGCTCATTGGCAATTGCTGCCTTAGTCCAAGCAAACAATGGCCCAGACATGCGGCTTTTCTCTCGAACACCAGCTCCTAAAACTGTCGAATATCGAAGTATAACGAGAGGTATTTCTAACTGACCACACCGCTTCATTGCATTTTTCTCTCCCTCAAGTTTGGACTTTCCATAAATAGTTTTTGGGTTCGTTTTCTGTATTTCTTTAAAAGGAATTTTACTTCCAACGTAAACAGCCTGCGATGAGGCTAAGATAATTTTTTTAGGTACTCTTTTCGTAACCTCACACACCTCAAATAATTTATCAACACTATTTGCATTAACTTCAAAATCAGCCACTGTCTCAGTCCTGATTCCTGCAATCAAATACACTACTTCACCACCCCAAAGATTTTTCTCCCAATCAGAAGTTTTCGTAATATCCCGCTCAAAAAGTTTCACGTCCTCGCCCTTTTCCTTTAATCGAGCAATAGTCTTTCCACCTATAAACCCACTACCCCCTGTTACTAGAATCGCCATTAAAACCCAGAGGCTTCAATAATTTTAGGCAATGCCTCCCCTGCCGTACCCCTATAAAAAATATCTCCTTCACTCAAATAATCCATATTCCTGCTATGCGGTGCCACCCCAAATACAGGATTAATTGAAATGATTTTTAGGCCTTTTGCCCTTGCCTGTTTAATCACACTACGGCGGTCGACTGCCACACCAATAATTAAAAGCGACTTAACCTCAGGATGAAACTCCGCCGGATAACGATCTGGAAATATACTTAAACGAGTCCTTGTGTATGGGATCCCCGCCTTCCCAAAAACATCATCCATATTGTCAGTAAAAACTTGTTTAATAACCCCCTTTTGATAAAGGTCACGGAGGCGCAAATGGGTGCTTGAAGGTTCAGCCTTTACGGCATCAATATTAAACTGACAGAATTTCTCAAACTCACCTTGTGGGTCGGCAACAACGCGTGCCGGCAAGCCGTCGTGAGCCCCAAAAATTAACTTCCCGGTTTCCATATTATCAACCTCAAAAATATTGTGAATTGCTCCCAGAAGCGGTAGCCCCGATTCAGCAGAAAGCCCGGATCCTGCGCAAAGTGCAAACGGGGCAAATGCTGAAAGATCATAGTTATTATGCTCAGGAACAAGACGGGGGGCTGGAATCGAAATCCTCGGTTTGCCTCGAAGCCTCCTTTCAATAGTTGCCAAATCATGAGTAGATGGCACCCCAACGGTCAATCGCAACCTAGCGTAATCTTTATGCTTGGGATCACTCCATTCAGAGACTTCAATGGGGTAGCCATCAACTACCCTCGACTTCCCAATTCCTTTTTTCAGAAACTTTATCTCCTCCACTTTAGCCCGGCTCTCAAGAAACAAATGAGCACGCTCAATACCAACAACGTCATTTTCAGTCTTAAGGTCCGCGGAAAAGCAAATAGTTCTTGAGTTTGGAGTTCGCTTCCCAATAACTACTTCATCCCTCTTCCATCCCCATTGGACCATGGGTTCATTGTGAAGAAGTGCACGATCACGCAACTTTTCAAAATGTTTAACTTGAGCAGGTGTCAATTCCCACCCAGGATTGGATATAACTTGTTCAAGCATACTGATACGTATACATTGTAAGGCCATTTTGTGCAAGGGACTAGGTTGTGATATATAAGTGTTATGGTCTCAATAATAATCCCAAGCTACTTTGACCCCTTCCTACAAAAAACCATTGATTCAGTTCTAGAAAACGCCCAAGGTAAAATCCAAGTTATTCCTGTTCTCGATGGCTACACTCCAAAGGAGCCACTTAAAAAAGACAAGCGAGTTGAACCCTTATTCCTTCAAAAAATCCACGGCATGCGAGGAGCAATAAATGAAGGACTCAGGAGTGCCCGTGGTAAATTTATAATGAAATGCGATTCTCACTGTGCCTTCGCCCCAGGCTTCGACAAAGTAATGGCAAGAACCTGTAAAGACAATTGGCTCATGATTCCCCGCCGTTATACTCTCAATACTGATTCTTGGGACAAAGAAGTAGGTAGACCACCAAGAGATTATCACTTTATAACTTTCCCTGTTCACACTCGCGAATACGGTGTCTGCATTAGTAGCCAAGATTGGTTACACCGAAGCACAGGACGCCAAGGGCCAGAGCATGATATCGATGACACAATGTGCTTCCAAGGAAGTTGTTGGTTTGCACAAAAAAAGTACTTTATGAGCCATGTAGGTTACTTAAACGGCCGCCCGGAAGCCTATGGCCCATTTGGCGGTGAGCAATTGGAGATCGGCCTCAAATTCTGGCTCAGTGGAGGTGAAGTTAAAGTTAATAAAAAAACATGGTATGCTCACCTCAACAAACGCCCACATCATTATAGACAAGGCCTGTTTACAAGAAGTTACAAACTAGACAGAAATGCAAAAAGGGGCAGGGGTTGGGCCAGTAAACACTGGATGAACAATGAAGAGCCAGACATGATTTACCCTTTCTCCTGGCTGGTGGAAAAATTCTGGCCAGTCCCCACCTGGCCTGAAGACAGGAGTTTGTGGGTATTACCCAAAGCAAAATGAAAAATTTACTCATCTATATTAATCCCATTACTAAAAAGTTCTCTCCAGAACACGAAGATTTAACCAAAATCCAAATCGACAACAGCCTTAGTCTTGGATGGAATCCAGAGGACATTCTACTTGTCACAAACTTTGACTACAAATATAAGGGTGTCAAGGCAATTGTAGTTGGTGACTACACAGTCTTTGACCAAGACCGCTCAACCAAAATTCCAGCCATCAATGAACTATTTAAAAGGAATCTGATTGAAGACGACACAGTTTACTGGTTTCATGATCACGACGCCTTTCAACTGGTTCCATTTGAGGTCAATCTCGATCGCGATACAGGCTTCACTGATCACGGCGCCTTTTCAAAAACTTGGAATGCTGGCAGCTTCTTCTTCAAGAAAAATGCTCGTGATGTTTTTGAATGGATTTGGGAATATATGAATATTAGAAGCAGCAACGAACAAAACGCCTTAACTTATATGTGGGAAAACAATATCAACGGAGTAAACGACAGATACCAACTGATGAATATCACCTACAATATAGGTATCTACAAAATCCCAGAAAACGTCAATGCCTCCGAACTACCAATTAAAGTCGCTCACTTCCATCCCCATAAAAAACGCCACCTAGGTCTCTATCGCGACATACTCCCCGATAGGTTAATGAAAATATTTAATGATTATGGCATCAAATGAAAAATCTCCTTGTTTACGTTAATCCAACTAAAAGATTTTCCAAGGAGTCGGAAATATTAACCAAAGTTCAAATCGACAACAGCCTAGAGCTTGGATGGGTCCATGAAGATATTCTTCTCGTAACCAATTTTGACTACAAATACAACAATGTAAAGTCGTTTGTTATTAGCGACGACAACTATTGCCAGCACCGACCAACATGCACAAAAATCAATGCCATTGTCACACTGTTTAAACAAGGTGTAGTCAAAAACGACACGTACTGGTTCCATGATTTTGATGCATTTCAACTAACCTCCGACATAGACCCAAATCTAGGCCGAGCCAGCATAGGCCTGACTGCATACGATCAACGACCACTGGCCCCACAATATACAGGCGCCCATAGATGGAACACTGGTGTCATCTACTTCAACAAAGAATCTAAAGATATTTTTGAACCAATAAGACATTTAATGTACGAGAGAAAAATAAGTGACGAGCACGCACTCGTAAAAATTGAAGTTAGTGAAAACGAAAAAGGACCATCCTCTCTGGATAAAATAAAGATACTAAATGTCAGCTACAACTTTATCATTACCCCTGGCTTGGATCTAGAAGAGTGTTACGAAGCTGCCGATAAACCACTGAAGATTATCCACTTTAAACCTTTTGATGGCAGGCGTCTCGACGGCGGAATCAACAGATTTGATTTTATGCTTGGAAAAAACAAAATGAACAAGGTTTTACTTTCAGAGACATTAATAAGATTATTCAAACAATACAGCATCTGCTGACATGTGCGGCTTTTTGGTCTACAAAAACAAAGGCAATAATTTCTACATCAAAAAACGCGGCCAAGATTTTACTTCTGAAGTTAAAGATCATGGCTTTACATTCATCCACAATCTTCTTCACATCACAGGGGCATTTTCTCCACAACCATACATCGAAGATAACATCTTCTGTGTTTATAACGGCGAAATCTACAACCATCCATTCAAGCGCTCAGATGGTGAAAATATTATCCCACTTTATAAAGAATACGGAGTCCATTTCCCTAAATATCTTGATGGCGAATGGGCAATCGCTTTGTATGATTTCAACAAAAAAATCGCAGTATTTACCACAGACCTTTTTGCTACAAAGCCAATATGGCGCAGTGGCCTCGAATGCGGAAGTTACCACTCAGGCGTTGGTGGCCACAAAATCAAAGCCAATACAATTGAAGTCGTGTCCTTTGACGGCCAAGAAGAACAGAAAAATATACACAATTGGGATCTCAATCAATATAAAGCTACCTTTGATGATTGGATTAGTGCATTCGAGCGATCCATTAATAAGCGAGCAACAAAAGGATGTTTCATTGGTCTCTCCTCTGGCTATGACAGTGGTGCAATTGCCTGTGAACTCCTGAGACAAAAGGTCGATTTCAAAGCTTATCTTATAAAGGCTCGCGAAGATGAAAGTGTGCTAAACGAGCGCATGAAGCTTATTCCAGATTACAAATATTTTGACAATTTAAAAGAGTTCCAAGCGCAACGTGACTGGCTCAAAGAAAACGTTGAAGAGTTCCACTACCGACACAACCAAAGCGTTCACAGTGACTCAGCATCGCTTGGCCTCTCCAAAATCTGCCAGGCAGCCCACTCTGAGGGCAGAAAAGTTTATTTAAGCGGCCAAGGTGGCGACGAAATAATTGGTGATTATGCCCTAAAGCCTCATCAAAGCGCTTTCAAGGGCCACTTCCCCGAGAATCTTACCCTCTGGGAAAATTTTTATGATGGCTATCAATACTCATATCTTGGCAAAGAAGAGTATGTGGCAGGCAGCCATGCAATTGAAACGCGCTACCCCTTCCTAGATCGCGATGTAGTTCAGGAATTTTTATGGCTTAAGCCAGAACTCAAAAACAAGCATTACAAAGCTCCTATTCATGAATACCTCGCAAGAAATAATTTTCCAAATTTATACGACAAAAAAATCGGCCTAAGTGTTAGAATCTAGAACATGCAAGAAGAAACTGAACTCTGTAAATTAGCTCTCAAATACCGTTCAGATAAATGTCCAAGACGAGGAAAACATACCTATACCCCCTATTACTTCGACATATTTAAAAACAAAAAAGCAAAAACAAAAAAAGTGTTAGAAATTGGAATCGGTAAGGGGGCAAGCCTAAAGATGTGGCGAGACTTTTTTCCAAATGCGCAAATCTACGGTGCCGATTATCGAACTGATCTGCAAATAAACAGCGAAAGGATCACCTCTTTCCTATCTGACCAAAGAAGGAGTGAGCATTTAAGACACTTGATCAGCAATATCGGTGGCGATATAGATATAGTTATAGAAGACGGCTCTCATCGTCCTCGTGATCAAGTATCTACCTGTTTAACCTTAATGCCACTTCTCCAAAAAAACGTCATCTACGTTATCGAGGACGTCTACGATCCAAGCATAGTCGAAAGATTAAATAAATATTATGAAGTAGAAGTGCCCCCAATAGATCAACCCAGAGAACGCTATGACAATAGACTTGTTGTAGTCAGGCACAAGCCTCCCCCCATAAACCTCTCATTCTTTGCCAAAGACCCATACCGAATCGGTCACGACCGTCACCTTGGGCGAGTCTCATCAATAATAAGAGGACAACAGATCGCCTATCACATTGGCGCAAAACTAAACCCTACGGAAGATTACCAAAACGACGTCTGCATTTATGTTAAACCTCCCTGGAAACCGGGAGACGATTTTAAGTTTGAAGGCATAAGATCTTGCCTTGATCTTGTGGACGAAACCGGCTACTACGAACTATTAAAGAATCACCCAGAGGTCACAGTCATCACTCTCTCCGATTTAAACTACAAGATTGTCAAAAGGGACTTGCCAAACCACAAAATAGTCAACATTCCTCAACAACACTGCAACTTCGAAAGAGCGAGAAGGAGAAAAAGAAAAATCACCACAGTCGGAATTATCGGGACAATAAAAGCTTTTGACTACCTACCCAAGGGCATTGAAGAAGCACTCGCCAAAAGAAGTATCAAGTTCATTAAATTCTCACAATTCACCGGAAGGCAAGATATTATCGATTTTTATCTAAACATCGACGTCCAACTGGTCTGGAGGCCATACGCAAAAAAACTTTCAAACCCTCTAAAAATCGTAAACGCTATGAGCTTTGGCGTCCCAACTATCGCCTACGACGAACCATGCTTCCAGGAAGTCAAAGGCGGCTATATTCCTGTCACAACAATGGAAGAATTTCTGAAAGAGTTCGACAAATTAACAAAAACTCCAAAGCTATACGAAAAATACAACACTATCTGTCTCAAAAAGTCAGAAAAATATCACATAGACAAAATTGGGCAATTGTATAAAAATCTCACCAAGCAATAGATGAGTAACGCCACAATAATCTACTACACAAGTAACCGCGAAAAACCTGATTTCGAGGAACGCGTTAGAGAAAACATTCTCAAGGTTTCAGGCAGCCTCCCAATAATTAGCGTCTCCCATAAACCAATCAACTTCGGCAAAAATATTTGCGTAGGCGATGTTGGCACCTCAGGCTTCAACATGTTCCGCCAAGTCCAAATCGCCCTTCGTGAGGCTACCACCGAGTTTGTAATCTCGGCAGAAGCCGATTGCCTATATCCGCCGGACTATTTCACCTATCGTCCCCCTGTTAACAATGTCTGCTACCGCACAGACAACCTTTATGTCATGCCAGATGCAAGGGACTATTTCTTTCATAAAAAAGAAGGGGCAACACATGCCCAAATTGTCGGCCGTGAATTTTATTTAGAAACACTAAACAAATTATTCGAAGGAGCTCCAGAATGGAGTGTCGAAGAAAAAAACTTCCCCAAAGAACGCCGCAGACAAGTCGACGTATTTCTTCCAAACGAAATTGTCTATTGGACAACAGATAATCCAATCTTTCAAATCAAAACCCACCGCGGCATGCGCTATTATACGAATTCAGACAGGACCCCAATCCCTGAGCTTCCCTATTGGGGAGATGGCAAAAAAGTCAGAGCATTTTATTTACATGGAATCAAAATGTAGTGTCATTGCCAGTCCCGATTAAATTGGGAGGAAGAAATCTACCGTTACACAAAGATCCACTTGATTCACCACATAAAACTTTTATATTATTTACATAATGAGCTTGAGAAGCACATCACTCCGTCTATCCTCCACTCTGATATTTACACTTGTGTTCTTACTTGCCACACCCACAGAAGCCGGCGCTGTAGTCCAAACTATAAACAATGCCAATCAACAAGACCAAACTATCACCGGTGATTCTAATGTTACATTCAATACAAACACCTCTAACGGGCAACACACTATTGGGTGGAATGGGTTACTTCCAATCTCCAGAGGCGGCACAGGTGCATCCTCATTCACTAACGGATCAATCCCATTCATCAGTGGAGGCGTCTTCTCTCAAGATAACTCCAACTTCTCATGGGACAATACAAATAAAAGACTCGGCATCGGCACTTCCTCCCCAAGCGCTGCACTAGAGGTTGTGAGTGGCAACTTCGTGTTAACAAACAGTGTTAGCCCTTTCACTGGTGACCATGACATAATCTTTGGTGGTGGACAAACCAACACTGGACATATATATGGACAAAATGCACCAAACGGATCGCTGAGAGACGGTAGCACAATACATATTCAAGCAGGCGTTGGCGATAGTTCTATTCGCGGTGGACACGTCAGGGTCGTGGGAGGATCAGGTGGCTCGTCTGGAGGGCAAGGAGGCGATGTCGTTATTCAGGGTGGTACTGCCGGTGGCACCAATGCAAATGGAGGAAACTTAGAGTTTCGAGCCGGATTAAAAAATGGTACAGGTTCATATGGTGAATATAAATTCTACGACCCTACTCAAACCTATGCAGGTATTTTTAACTTCTCTTCGCTAACCTCCACAAACCGAACGTACTCATTCCCAAACACAGCTGGAACTTTCGGACTGCTTGAATCAGATCAAACGTGGTCAGGGCTCAATAAAATCGAGGACAACACAAACACAACGCTCTATGTTGGCTCATCCAGCTTGACCGGCTGTATCGCGCTCGGAGACAGCGACAGCAGCGGAGTAACATATATCACAGCCAACGACGGCGTGTTATCAGCTTCCTCCACCAAACCAAGCACTTGCCAATAACCAACTAACTTCTCCTCCTAAAATAAACGTTCATCTCATTTCTTCTCTTGTCGGATTCTGTTTTCATAATCTCAAAATTATGCTCCACCAAAAATCTGTTAAGTGAACCAAACGTGTTGTCGACTTCATACGTCGAAGTCTCTGGCGCTCTCGAAGACTCAACGACACCTTCCCGCAATAAATCAATATACTTCCCGAAAGATTTTAGCACCTTCAAATCCGCCCCTTGTGCATCGCAATGAAAATAATCGATTACAGAAACATTGTTCTCCTCAATAAACTTTTCCATTGTAATTACCTCGACTTGTATTGTCTCTGCAACTTCAAACCGATGTTTAAGCCCTTTCCAGATCTCACCCATATGAGGAGAATAATCAAACAATGAACTGCAGCCTGCACCATGTCTGGGAGCAATGTTAAATTTTGCAACACCATTAAAATCCGATACAGCCTTCGGAAAAACTTTGAAATTAGGAAGCTCAACAGTCTTGTTCTCTATCAATCTACAAAGCTCAGGGTTCGCCTCAAAAGCATAAACAGTATTGTTTATGTCTTTCTTTGCAAATTCAATCGTCGAGCTTCCATCGTTTGCCCCAACATCAAAGATAATACTCATTATCAAAGTATATCATCTGCAAACTGTATGATATTATGGCAAAGTTAAAATATTTTTAAAAAATGCCAGACATTGTCAAAGAATTTGGAACGCATCTGCCCGCACTGATCAAAGCCATCAATGCCACAGATGGCCCAGTTCTAGAACTTGGCATGGGAATTTTTTCCACTCCATTCCTACACTTCGCCTGCTACCCAGAGAGAAAATTGGTCTCCTACGAAAACGTTGGCTCATACAAAAACGATTTTGATAATTTCAGAAGTACGTACCACCAAATTCACCTGATTGACGATTGGAGCAAGGCCGATCTTTCTGGCCATTGGAGCGTGGCCTTAATAGACCACGAGCCAGCCATCAGAAGAAAAGAGGATATCAAACGCCTCGCAGATAATACCGACTATATTATAATCCATGATACAAATCCCAAAACTGAACACAGGTTTAGGTACAGAGAAATCTACCCACTTTTCAAATACCGTATGGATTTTAATTATGAGAAGCCTCATACCACAATTTTGAGCAACTTCAAAGACCCTCAAGAACTGTTCAAAAAAGGAGAAACAACAACCAAAATCGTCGGTTTCCAGTCTGGTCACGATGTTGCGTACTGCATCCTCAAAAACGGCGTCCCTACTCTTGTGGAAGAATGGGAACGACTAACCAGGGAAAAACAACAATTAGGTGATGGCTTAAAGCTTTTCTTTGAACGCCAAAAAAACTTAGAAGATATCAAATACTTCACTTTCGGCAATGTCGGCGGTAGAAACAATAAAACCTCCAGAGGTAGTAAAGATGAAGCCAGTGATAAAAAAATGCAAGAAGTACTAACAAAAAACGGCGCCAAATATGTTGAATTTGGCCACCACCTAAGCCATGCAGCCAATGCTTTTTATACGAGTGATTTCGACGAAGCACTCATAATAACCATGGATGGCGGTGGCAATGAAGATGACACCACAAGAACAGCATTCACCATTAGTAGTGGTACCAACAACAAAATTGAAAGGATCCTAACAATTCCTGTCCGCAAACTGGATTTGGGCGGAATCTGGTACAGCTCTACCACACAAATATTTGGCTTATCTGTTGGATACCCACTTGGTGATCAGGCAGGCACAGTCATGGCCATGGCCACGCTCGGAAAACCTCTATACACTTCCTTATTTTCAAACTACAGAGCTAATTTACAAGAACTCCAGACCATCTCAAACAAAAGCGGACAAGACAAATTTAATGTCGCCGCATCACTTCAAGAATATACCGAGGCAAAATTTAAAAGCACTGTTGCCGAATACATTTCAGGACACACCAACCTTTGTCTATCCGGTGGCGTATCGCTAAATTGTGTAATGCTCGGCAAAATAAAGATCTGGTTTCCAAGTATCAAAAACATATTCTGCGATCCTGTCCCTTACGATGCTGGCACAGCATTAGGATCAGCTAGATATTTATGGCACCATGTTTTAGGGAATCCCAGAATCTCAGACTACCCAAGAAACATGTCCCCTTATTTAGGAAAATTGTACAGCCATTCCGATGTGACCAATGCCATTAGCCAATTTACAACGCAGGTCAAAACTCAAAGGACCACAGATCAAGAAGTACTGAATAAAATTAGCGAACAAAAGATAATCGCTGTTTTTGGTGGAGGTTCTGAATCCGGAAGACGAGCTCTTGGCAATAGAAGCATTCTGGCAGATCCCAGAAATCCTGATATGAAAAATATTATTAATGAAAAAGTTAAGCACAGGGCTTGGTTCCGCCCAGTTGCTCCCTCAATTCTAGAAGAAAAAGTTGCCGATTGGTTCGAGAATCCCACACTCAGTCCATACATGACTTTTGCTCTACAGTTTAAGGAAGATAAAAAGGACCTAGTCCCAGCAGTCGTCCACTTTGATGGCACAGGCAGACTTCAAACAGTCAGTGAAAATTTAAACCCCTGGTATCACGGTTTTATCTCACAATGGGAAAAGCTTTCCGGCGTGCCAATTTTGGTTAACACAAGTTTTAACGACAGTGAACCAATCGTAGAAACACCTATTGATGCTCTTAAGTGCTTTTTAAAGACTAAAATAGACTATCTCTACTTCTTTAACTACGGTATCCTAGTGAGTAAATTATGAACCTTAAAACACTCATTTTCAGCAAAAACAGGGCATGTCAGTTAGAACTTCTACTCAGAAGCCTTGGTGACTTTCCAACATCTGTCCTCTACTCCCACGATCCCGAATTCAAAACCGGCTACAAAAAGCTAATTAGCATGTACCCGAACGTCGATTTCCTTAAAGAAACAAACTTTAAACAACAACTAATCGACTTTGTTTCAATCTGTGATCATATTCTCTTTCTAACAGACGACGATGTTACTCTCGCACCGTTCAATCTAGATACGCCTGAACTCGAAGTGTTTGAAACAAGCAAGGACACTGCCTCCCTAAGCCTTTCCCTTTCACCCAACATTGCCAGCACAAAGTGGGAATGGCAAAAATATCGGGGCAACTATCGCCTACGTATGTGGGGTTATCCGATGTCTATCGATTCATGCATCTTCAAAAGCGCTGATATATTACCAACGATTAAGGCAAACGGCGTCAAAAATCCCAACTATCTCGAAACCAACTTAAATCTTAACATTCCCAATAAACCATTCATGATGTGCTTCGAAAACCCAATAATTATCAACAACTCCGTCAACCAAGTCCAAAGTGACTTCCCCCAAAAAACCTCTGGGCCCTCCCCGCTTGAGCTAGAACAAAAATTTCTATCAGGCTTTCGAATTTCTCTTGACGATATAAAAGAGAAAGCCAAGTCGAGAAGATTTTACAGAATGAATGTAAACTACAAGTTTGAAAAATGAAAAACTTAATGATCTACATAAACCCGAGGAAGGATTTTGACGAGGAAGGCAAAATTGCAGTCAAAATCCAAATTGACAACAGCCTAAGTCTTGGGTGGATCCCTGAAGACATTATTCTTGTCACCAATTTCCCCTATCAATACCAAGGCGTTAAAGCTATTGTTGTTGACGACCTAAACTTCTGCACCTTCTGCCCTGCCGCAAGCAAAATCAATGTCATCTGCGATCTTTTCAAACAAAAACTCATTAAAAAAGAAGTTGTTTATTGGTTCCATGACCTAGACGCATATCAATGCACTAACATAGTTGAGCCTGACCTTGACTTTGATAAGGCAGACTTGCTCCTACCGGATTTTGGTAGACTTCCAAAATGGAGTACGGGAAGCTTCTTCTTCAAAGCTAGTTCAGAGGATATTTTCAACTGGGTCAAAGAAATCATGGATAAACACCAAATCGACGAAGAAGGAGCATTTTGTATCCTCACTGGTCTTGGTTATCCCATTTCCCTCAACAAATCAGTGCAAATAAAAGGCTATACCGCGAAAGATCACCCTGAAATTAAAAACATCGCCGAGAGGATCAAAAGGCTAAACATCTCCTACAATTTCCACTCCTTCAATGTCCGCTCTAACTACAATGCTGCACTAAAACCAATAAAAGTGGTGCACTTCCATTTTATAGAAAAGACACCAAATCCATTAAACCCCCGCCCGAACCAGATCGACTTTTTCCTCTATGGTAATAACAAAATCAATGTACAATTCATGCCAGTTGGCTTAGTAGAAATTTTCAAGAAACATGCAACCCATTGAAGTTCCCAACCGATCTAGAAATGACCTTCCTTTGCTTTTCAAGGACATGGGCTACAAAGTCGGCGCCGAAATCGGAGTATTTCAAGGCGAATTCACCGAAAAATTTTGTGAAGTTGGACTAACAATGTACGCAATCGACCCTTGGCTTGGTTACAGCGGTTCAGGGCGCACAGAAAAGGTGCAAGACAAGCAAGATGTAAACTTTGAAGAGGCCAAAACCAGACTATCCCCTTTCAAAGACTGTAAACTTGTGCGAAAGTCCTCAATGGATGCCCTAACAGATTTCGCAGACGGCAGTCTAGATTTTGTTTACATCGATGGCGATCACAGATTCCGATATATTGCAGAAGACCTGAGTGAGTGGTTTGTAAAAGTAAAGTCCGGCGGTGCTATTTCAGGACACGACTATTTCATAACGAAACCCAGTTCAACCAACGTGATTATCCAAGTTCAGCCAGTTGTCGATGCTTTTGTAAAAGTTCATGACATTAAAGACCTATATATTTTCGGAAAGGGCGATAAAAAACCAAGCTGGATGTTTTTCAAAAAATGACCAGAGACCTTCTTTCCGAATTAGCAATAAAATATGGGAGTGACAGGCACCCGGAGTCGAAACACAGCTACACCCCCTACTATTACGGTCTTTTTAAAGATAAGCGAGACTCCGTTAGAAAGGTTCTAGAAATTGGAGTCGGCGAAGGAGCTGGGCTAAGGATGTGGAGGGACTTTTTTCCAAATGCAACAATCTATGGTGCAGAACAGAATCCAAATCGAATATTCAAGGATGAAAGAATCGAGACAATTCTCTGCGATCAAACTTCAGTTACTGACCTCAAGGAGCTAATAAACCAAACAGGCACAGACATCGATTTTGTTATTGATGATGGCTCCCACGTTCCTTCAGATCAGATTCTGACATGCCAAACACTAATGCCTTATTTAAAAAATAATGCGCTGTATATAATTGAAGACGTCTTTGACTTAACAATCATAAAAGAACTCTCTAACTACGAAATAGAGGTTCCAAAACTAATTCGTTGGCGCAAAAGATACGACGACTGGCTAATTGTAGTCAGAAAAGAATTTATTTCATCTCATCCTGAGCCTTCAGAGTCTGTTCCCGATTATTTCGCAAGAAAGTACAGCTTAGATGTCAACAAAGGACAGGTAGTAAAAATCGAAAATATTTCAGGAAGCTTAGAGCTAGCAGAAATTTTCAGAGAACTGAACTTTAATATCGGAGCTGAAATTGGGGTAGATAGAGGGGGCTACGCTGAAACTCTATGTCAAGAAAATCAAAATTTACATCTCTACGGCATCGACCCTTGGGAGCCAACTGCATACGAAATCGGTGTCTCAGGAATGCCCACAGATCAAGGCTACTTCGACAGTTGCTATGGTGAAGCAAAAGCTAGACTAGCCCCATACAACTGTACGATCATTAAAAAAAATTCTATGGACGCATTAGATCACTTCAAAGACAACTCCTTGGACTTCGTCTATATTGACGCCAACCATGATTTTATTAATTTTACTAAAGACTTGCATTATTGGATAAAAAAAGTACGAATAGGTGGGATAGTAGCTGGGCATGACTACGACGATTATCCCTTCAACAAAATGAACCATGTCAAAGCGGCCCTCAATGCGTATGCTGCCTCCTATCTGTTGTTTCCGCTTTTTGTAATAGCAACGCCCCGTAAATTAATCAAATTAGCACGCGACAAGCGTCACTCATGGTTTTGGATAAAAAAATGACCAAAGGCATCATCTACTACACTGACAACAGACTGGGCGAACCAATCTTTTCGACGGTTCAAAACCAAATAGTAAAATCCGGATTACCAATTACTAGTGTTTCCTTACAACCAATCTCCTTCGGACAAAATACCGTATTAAACCTATCGTCAGGCTATCTAACTATGATTCAACAAATCCAAACAGCATTAAATATGTCAAACTCTACCTACGTCTTCTTTTGTGAACACGACGTCCTCTACCCCCCTTCCCATTTTGACTTCACCCCTCCACGAGATGATATTTATTACTACAATGCTAACGTCTGGCGCTGGAAGTATCCTGACGATCTAGCCATCACCTACGACAGGCTAATTTGCCTATCCGGGTTATGCGTTAACCGTAAACTAGCTCTCGACCAATACCAGAGAAGGCTAAAAAAAATCGAAGAGCAGAGTCTAGATAGTATTAGGCGGCGAGAACCCCTTTGGGCCAGGCGCTGGGGCTATGAGCCAGGCACAAAAAAACGAAAACGTGGTGGCTTTTCAGACGACGACTTCGAAACATGGCGAAGCGAATTTCCAATTATCGATATTAGGCATGGAAGAACCTTTTCCATGCCAAAAGTTACTCTAGATAGCTTCACTCATGAACCTTCCAACTGGCAAGAAACGACCATCGATAAGCTTCCAGGTTGGAATCTGAAAGAGCTATTTAATTTGTAACCTTACATAAATAGTCGACTCTACGACTTAAACATCACTAGGGACCTTTTTTACTCAATTAGATTTGCTTCTTAAAAGCATTTTCCAATACGACACATAACATCGCCATCTTAACTCATCTTTTTCCATCCCAAAATCGCTCCATGTCTATAGTAATCAATGCGGTAAATAAATTAACTTGTATGGTTAAACCTTTCAAGCTAGCATTATGTAATAATCCCATAGGATTTGTAGGTTGATTTTCAGCTCAAATTAGGTTAAATATATAAAAACCCATGTCAGCCACGGACTTAAGCATTCTGATCCCTGCAAGGAACGAAATGTTCCTCGCCCAAACCATTGACGACATCCTCAAAAATATTGAAGCCGACACCGAAGTCATCGCTGTCCTCGACGGGGCTTGGGCAGAGCCTCCTATCCCCCAAAACGACGGAGTAAATATCATTTACGTTGGTAAAAGCATCGGTCAGCGGGCTGCAACCAACTTGGCCTGTAAATTAAGTCGTGCTAAATATGTCATGAAGTGTGATGCCCACTGCTCATTCGATAAGGGTTTTGACAAAATCATGTTGAAAGCCTTCCAAACCACTGGGGACAACGTAACAATGGCTCCCATAATGAGAAACTTATGGGCATTTGATTGGAAATGCTACCACTGCGGTTGGAAAAAGTACCAAGGCCCGAGGCCCGAAAAATGTGCAGATTGTGGTAAGAGCGACAAAATCAGAAAGAAGATGATGTGGGTCGGCAAACACAATCCACAGAGTACATCCTACTGTTTTGATTCATCCCCAAAGTTTCAATACTTCGAAGATTGGAAACACAGACCGGCTTACCAAAAAGATAAAGAAGAAAATGGCCTGACAGAAACCATGTCCCTTCAAGGAAGTGCCTGGATGCTGACGAGAGACAAATATTGGGAATTAAACATTAGCGACGAAGCATTTGGTGGATGGGGTTCTCAAGGGATTGAAGTAGCTTGTAAGACTTGGCTAACAGGAGGCCGTGTCCTCGTTAATCACAAAACATGGTACGCACACATGTTCAGGACACAAGGCAAAGACTTCGGCTTCCCCTATCCAATATCTGGCAAGGATCAAGCGAAAGCACAAAAGTTTGCCCGCGATTTGTTTTTCAATAACAAACTTCCGGGTCAAATCCATCCACTATCCTGGCTTCTTGAAAAATTCTGGCCCGTTAAAGGCTGGACGGACGAAGACCTTGCAAAATTGAAGGCCAACACGTTTGAGTTCTCAGGCAAGGGCACAACTCAAAATCCGGCCGAAAGCGAACCGGAAGCAATTGAATCTTTGAACGAAGCTCCACTCCCCCAGCCACTGCAAAGTGGCGTGGTATACCAAGCTACAGGCTAGTTACTTCCAGCCAACTTCCACTATACTGTACCCACACT
>CAYHMW010000009.1:0-39176 GCA_964357925.1 uncultured Gammaproteobacteria bacterium | reverse complement strand
AATACCTTCAAGTACTGCTTTAATATATAGCCATGTGCCACCAACGAGGATTGGGAGCAAGCCCCTAGATGAAATCTCTTCTATTTTTTTGTGTGCATAATTCAAATATTCTGCAACGCTAAATTCTTCTTTTGGGCCAACTATATCAATGCTCCAAATTTTCTGCTCAGGATCTTTTGGTGTATCTTTGCCTGTGCCAATATCAAGGCCTCGGTATACCTGGCGGGAGTCGGCGGAGATTAGTTCGCCATCAAACTTTTTGGCGAGTGACAACGCGAGGGCCGTTTTTCCAGTTGCTGTGGGTCCAATTATCGCCAGAAGTTTATGCATTTCACTGTATAATACTAGAGATGAATATAAAGTTTGAAATCCCGGAGGGGGCTTATCCTCCACATATTTATGATACTTTGCGTGCTGAGGTGGCCACTGCCTATATTCAGCATGAGATGCGAAAGTATTTCCCGAGCGTTCATGATGAGCACGTTTGGTCTTCGATCAATAGTGATATTGAGGATTGGTTCCAAAAAACCATGTCGATTCGCGATTTTTGGAATGGTGTGCATGGGATGGCCATGGGCTTTAAACTGCAAAATGGCATGATGCAGAATATTACTGCAGAGAATGTTGCTTGGAGAAAAGAGGATTTTCCTGTAAGCGAGCTTCATTTTGGGACAGACCAGAGTCATTGGACTGGGGTTGAAACCCTCTCTGCTCGTGAAATTCTTGATCACTATAGCAAAGGTGGAATTAATGAAGAGAATAAAGAAATGTTTCGGGCTCATGAGAACGATCCCGTAATTGTACTTCGAAAAAAACGAGGAGAGGAAATTCATAATTCTATTTATGATGGCAACAGAAGGGTGTCTTTGGCGATACTAGACGCCCGCGAAAAGGTACCTGCATATATTGGAGAATATATGTCTGAGGAGTGGAAACCTAAAAATTTTTGGTTGCCAACTTCTTTTTTAATGGATATTGTAGAAAATGGCGAGCTGGCTTCGGACTATGATGCAACCTTAAATATTTTAAAAAAGTTTATTACTTTGTCTAGAAGTGGAGAGTATGAACTTCGTGAGAGAGTATTGGTTGGCAAGAATGAATTTAGGATGAGGCTCGCGAAGGATATTTTTGGTGCATAGCACGAACATGAATTCTGAACGAGGAAGGGAAATACATGGGAGGGCGGAGCAAGCCCGTGAAAGCGGAGAGTTTTTGGAATCTTTAAAACTTTTGGATGAGGCAACGACTGTATATGCCGAGGATAAAGATTATTTGGGGATGAGTGAGGCACAATCTTCAAAATATCTTGCACTAAGGCATTTGTCTGAAAAGACTAATGAGAGGCAGTTTTTGATTCTTGCTAAGTTTGCGGCGCTATGTGCAGTCGAGATGGCCATAGCAAGTGGTGATAAAACTGCTCTTGCCATGCCTTATGCAAAACTTGGGACTGCTTATCGTGAGTTAGAGCAAATACCTGACGCTATAGAAAGTTACAGGAAAGCGATTGAAAATTTTGAGCAGAACCCACCAGAGCTTCATAACCGCCCTGCTGTGCTTCTGGACATAAAAGGACATCTCTACACAGTGGAATACATGAATGGTGATAGGTCTGCACTATCGCGAGCAGAACAAATTATTGAGGAGTTGGAAAAGACAGACGAGATTGCCTATAACAAAGATGTTTGGTTGTCAGGCGCTCACATGAGAATTGCGGGGATCTTGAAAGACGATGATCCCGAGAAAGCAAAGGTGCATTTGCAAAAGGCAAAGGAAATAATTGATAGTAATCCTGATCTTAAGCTTAGGACCGGTCAGTGGGAGAAGTTGGCTAAGGAGTTTTAAACAGGCTTCGATTGTGGTATTATAGGGTATCGTAATAGCGTTTGGAGGTATTTGTGAATATAAACCTCGTTACGGCACATCAGTTAGCTTTTGAGCTATGGTGCGGAGTAAAAGTCTGGACAAGATTTTCCGATGAGCAAGTTAGCGGTGGATTCATTCTCATGCCAATGTATCCGTACTCTGAAGGGGAAATTGTCTCTGAGGATGACGCGCGTGCACTGGTAGAAACTGGCGACTGCAAAAACGCAGAAGCTGCAAAGGCTATTTTGAAGGAATTGGATGATATCAGATCGTCCTTTTAGAACTGAGTCGGGCCCGGATTATTTTACTCCGGGTCTTTTTTTATTTTGAAACTTGTTTCTTGAGGCGTTTACCTGGAGTGAATCTTGGGGACCTGTGGGCTTTGATTGTCACAAATTTTTGTGTATTTGGAATCTTTACGGTTTTTCCCTTCATGGAGATTACGCGGAATGTGCCAAAGCCCGAAAGAACGACTTTTTCACCTTTGCCGAGTGCTCGGCCGATTTCATTTAGGAAAACGTCAACTGCTTCTTGTGCACCCCTTTTTGTGAGATGTGCTTTTCTGGCGACTTGGTCAACAATTTGACGCTTTGTCATTTGAGCTCAAGGATAATTCAATCACTTGTTAATGTCAAGAGATCGGGGAGATTAGTGGGCGGCGGTTGTGTCGGTTGCTCTAACTTCCCTTATTACTGTAACTTTTATTTGGCCTGCGTACTCTGCTTCTTTTTCTAGACGTTTCGTAATTTCTCTTGCCAGAATAACAATGCCATCGTCATCAACCTCTCCTGGGTTTACTACTACGCGAACATCGCGGCCGGCTTGGAAAGCGAGTGCTTCGCTGACTCCTTTAAAAGAACCTGCAATTTCTTCGATTTTATCCATTCTTTTGACATAGTTTTCGTGAGGCTCGTAGCGGGCACCTGGACGACTGCCCGAGATTGCGTCTGCAATCCAAACAATTACCGATTCGATTGAGCTAAATGGCCTATCTTCGTGGTGCTCTGCAATTACTGCTGTTACTGCTTTGGGCATATTGAATCTTTTCGCAATCTCCACTCCCTTTTGGACATGTGTACCTTCGTCGTCTGTTGCGACCTTGCCTATGTCATGTAGAAGGCCACCGAGCCTTACAACTTCGACGTCGGCCCCAAGCTCCCTGGCAATTGACATACCTATTTTGGTTTCCTCGATTGTGTGAAGCGCGAGATTTTGACCATAGCTGGTTCTGAATTTGAATTTTCCAAGCATTTTGATGATTTCGACCGGAAGGTTATATTCCCCTACTTCATCTGCAATTCTCTTACCTTCTTCCAGAAGTACTGCGTCCATGTCGCGCTTAACTTCCGCAACGACTTCCTCGATTCTGCTTGGCTGAATTCTTTTGTCCTTGATAAGCTCGGTGAGTGCACGTCTGGCTATTTCGCGTCTCACTGAATCAAAGCTACTAAGCCTAATTTCTGGAGTTTCATCTAGCTCTATCTCGACACCAGTGACGCTTTCGAACATTCTGATGTTTCTCCCCTCTTTACCGATGATTCTGCCTTTTGTATCTTCATCTGGGACGCGAACTGTCGAGATTGTGAACTCTGCAGTGTATGCTGTGGCGCCGTGCTTCATTGCGTCAACTAGAATTTCTTTTGCTTTTTCTTGGGCTTCTAATTTGATGCGTTCTTCGGCGTTTCTGATCCTTTGAGAAATTTCACTTTTTAAGTCTTTTTGAAGCTCTTCGAGAAGCCATTTCTTGGCTTCGTCGCGAGAAAGCCCAGAAGCCTTTTCAAGTTTTTGAATTAATTCATCATGGAGCTCTTTGTCTGTTTTACTCATGTTTGTAATGGAGGAGAAAGCCGCTCTTAGGCGGTTTTGATTTGAAGAGATAACGCTCTGGCGATTAAATCTTTCTTCATTCTCCTTAGTGTGTATTTTAACTGGGGAGTACTAGTTTAGTCAATTGCGGTCGCTTTTTTAACAACCTCCCAACTGAAGCCTTTGCGGGCGAGATATTCACACATTTTTTGTTTCCTTTTTCTGTCATCAAATTTTGACCATTTGTAGGAATTTTTGGCAATTAAATTTTTGGCAATGCTCAGCTCGTCGACTTCTGATTCTTCTAAAACTTTAGAGATTATTAATTTATTGATCCCTTTTTGGAGAAGTTCAAATTTTAGTTCTCTTTTGCTTTTTGGACGAAAGGTGGCTCTTTGTTCCAGCCACCAACGCGCAAACTTATTGTCGTCCAGCAACTCAAGACTATTTAATTTTTTGATTAGTTTTTTTTGATGAGTTTCTGGAGTTTTTTTCTTGTAGAACCAATTACTGATTTCTTTGTAGCTTCTGGGTCTTATTGTTGCGAAGTTTAGGAGTTTACTTAATGTTTTTTGAAAATCAGAAGTATTTTGTATTTCTTTTAGTTGTTCTTCGGAAATTTCGAGACCAACTTTTATTTTTGATTTGACTAAAGTTTCAAGATCTGTACCGAAGCCAAATTGATCGTCCAAATAAACATTGACACGATTACTAAATTTTTGCTTTTTGAGAGCTGTAATTGTAGGCACTTATTCTTCTTCCTCTGGCTTTTCTTCGCCGATTTCCTTGGGGATTGGTTTATCGGAAACTAGACTTGCACGAATTTCTTCCTCAAGCCTCTCTGCTAGCTTTGCGTTTTCTTTAATAAAGGCTTTGGTGGCTTCCCTGCCTTGGGCCATAACTTTGCCTTTGTAATTAAAGAATGAGCCACTTTTGCCAATGATCCCTAAGTCAATTGAAACGTCCAAAAGACCGCCAGATTTACTTATCCCTTCATCGTTCATGATATCGAATTCTGCTACACGAAGTGGAGGAGCAACTTTATTTTTAACAATGCGCGCGCGATGGCGAGAGCCAATGATTTTCTCGCCGTCTTTCAAGGACTCAATCCTTCTAGTGTCGATTCTAACTGAACAATAAAACTTCAGGGCGAGGCCACCGGGAGTTGTTTCGGGATTCCCAAACATTACGCCAATTTTTTGACGAAGTTGGTTAGTAAAAATAAGGATAGTTTTGCTTTTTGAAATAGCGCCTGTGAGCTTTCTCAAGGCTTGGCTCATGAGGCGGGCCTGGAGACCCATTACAGCATCGCCCATTTCACCTTCAAGCTCGGCGCGGGGGACAAGAGCAGCGACTGAATCAACAACTATAACGTCGATGGCTCCTGATCTGATTAGGGTTTCTGTAATTTCTAGCGCCTGTTCACCGGTATCTGGTTGGCTGAGAAGAAGGTCGTCTAGGTTGACGCCAATCGCTTCTGCACGGGTTGGATCAAGGGCATGCTCAGCATCCACGAAGGCACACTGACCACCTCTTTTTTGTGCTTCTGCAATTACATGAAGCGCGAGTGTTGTTTTGCCGGAAGCTTCAGGGCCGTAGATTTCAACAATTCTACCTTTTGGAAGGCCACCAACACCGAGGGCAAGATCAAGGGCAATGGAACCTGTGGGGATTGTCTCAATTGCAGATTGCTCACCCATTTTTTGACCTAGGCGCATAATGGAGCCCTTGCCGTATTGCTTCTCGATTTGCGCCATGGCCATTTTGATGGCCTCTAGCTTTTGGGTGTTTGATTCTACTTTTTCCGGAGCGTGTACTGTCTCTTTATCTTTCTTTGCCATGCCAACTTATCCTATATATCATCTGGTGACATGCAATACAAGAAGGTGAAACATTGTCTGGCTGAAAGTGAGATTTGTCGGGGTAGGAGGAATTGAACCTCCGCCGGACGCACCCCATGCGCCCATTCTACCGTTAAACTATACCCCGTATTTTGAAAGTATTTTAACAGAACGGTTCTTCTGAAGAAACAAAAACTCTCCCGCGTGAGCGAGAGGGTCTTTGTGAATGGAAAATATTCTAATTAACCTTCCATTACTGGGACACTAAGTCCTTCCCAAGTCTGTTTATTAACAAATTTTGTTAACTTCTTCCCATCGACTTCCGCAACTACTGCGTACCTAGTTTGCGTGGAGCCGTTTTTTGTAGTTCTTGTATATGTTCGCTTTTTAATTTGAGACACCGGGACAGAGACTTTTTGCCTTTTACTAACATCGTAAAATTCAACATTATCCATAAACAATCACCTCCCTCTGGGCATTGATTTAGCTTTCAGATTTACCCTCGAGCTAGCTTAAAATAGTTGAACTTAAGCCTCTTTGTCAAGCACAAATTAAGATATGGTATATTAAACTATATGAAGAGCATGTCCCATAATGGTTCACATTACGTTAGAAACTTTGTATTTGGAGTGGAGGATAGCTTAGTTTCAACAGTTGGACTCTTGTCAGGAATTGCAGTTACCGGTTTGCCCAAGACTCAAATATTTCTCACTGGAATTGTTCTTATTTTTGTAGAAGCTTTCTCTATGGGTGTCGGAAGTTATTTGTCAGAGAGCACAGTTGAGGATAGTGAGCGTAAACATGAGTCAGTTTTAACAATTGAGGGAGCTCTGATCATGTTTTTTTCATATTTTGCGTCAGGATTCATTCCTCTATCTCCGTACATGTTTATTGAGAATAATATTACCGGGCTTATAGTCTCGATTATTTTTTCACTGGTTGCTTTGTTTTTGCTTGGAGTTGTCAGCGGGAGGCTTACTGGTAGCAAGAACGTGTGGAGAAAAGGACTTAAAATGTTCTTGATTGGCGGTACTACGGTTTTGATCGGCACAATAGTTGGACTATTGGTGGATGCTTAAAAATAAACTTCTTTGGAGTATTTTTTTAATAGCACTCTTACTTAGGGTTGTTTTTTTGGGTCGACTACCTGTGGGGTTTCATGTCGATGAAGTGCGTGTTGGATGGAATGCATACTCGATCTTTAGAACTGGTGAAGATGATCGGGGGAATAGCCTGGCACTTTATTACAACACATTTGGGGATTATCGCCCAGCGGGGATATTTTACCTTACTATCCCATCAATTTTTTTATTCGGGCTTAATGAATTCGCTGTACGATTTCCTTCCGCACTAATCGGAGCAATGACCGTTTTCCCGTTGTATTTACTGACTGGAAAGCTTATTGATTCCACTGCAAACAAGAAACGAGTTGGGTTGATTGCTTCTTTTTTACTGGCAATTTCACCTTGGCATATTGTGGCTTCACGAGCAACTAGCGAGGTTGTAATAAGCACCTTTTTCGCTATCTGTGGAATTTACTTCCTTTTAAAAAGAAATGCCTTAGGATCGGTTGGGATGTTTTTCGTGAGTTACTTCTTTTATCACTCGATTCGACTCTTAGCACCACTATTTGTTTTGATAATGTTAGTTCATAGTAATCAACACCGATCTCAGCGAATTAAGGTGTTTATTGCAATTTCATTAGTTACATTATTTTTGATTTCTAACACTACTGGCAGAGGTAGGTTTGCGCAAGTGTCCGTGTTTAAGCAAGAAAAGATTGCACAAGTGCTTTCTGCAACAGACGCGAAGGTATTTAAGACTGTTTTTGATAATAAATATGTAATTTATGGTGAGCGTTTTCTAGGAGAGTACGCACAGTATTTCAGTTTTGATTTTTTGGTCGGCGATAATGTGTTGCCAAAGCGTTACTCAACTCCACACACAGGACTTATGACCTATTCTGGTTTTGTGCTTCTTGCCATTGGCGCATATACAGTATTAAAAGTCGGTGCCAATAAGCTCGTGCTTTGGCTACTAATTGCTGCCCCGCTTACTGCAGCTTTGACATCTGAGGATTCACCGAATATGCACAGAGCTTTTTTAATGCTGCCATTCATTACAATTATCATCGCCATTGCAATAGAAAAATTGTGGGCGTCGGGAAAGACTCAAAGAGGCTTTTTATATTTTCTAATATTTGTCGAGCTTTTAAGCCTTCACCATTTTGGGATGTCTTATACGACGCGTACAGCGGAGGAGGTTGGCTTCGTAAGAAATATAAGTGCGAAAAATTTAGTGGTTTATTTAAATGAAGTGAAAGATAATTATGAGAAGGTAATAGTTACAAATGATCCTGATGATCCATATCCTTGGTATGCCTTTTATAGTAAGCAAGATCCAGCAGAATTTAATAGCTATGCAATAAAAAGAAATGGTGGGCTATGGGAATTTCAAAATTTAGTGTTTACTCAGAAGGAATGCCCGTCGGGAGATGAGTTTCCTGGGAAATTTGAGCCGCCGTTCTATCGTAATATTCTTGTGGTCGATGGTTTTCGGTGCAGCGCTGAGAGTAAAATTAAAGACGGAATGCAAGCCAAAATTGTGAAGCACTTTTATAATCCCGATGGGACTATTGCGTATACCCTCTGGGGGAAAATTTAGCGCCCCAAGCCAATTTCAACTTTCGCCTTTTTCGTGCTATTCGCACACGGCTCATGTAGAAATTGTGCCGGGACTATCGTTTTGGAGATTGTTTTTGGCGCCTGGATTTGCCACCCGTCCCAACCATACGCCTTTCTTTGATTCTGGAATCTCTGGTTAACAATCCTTCTTTCTTAAGAGCTGCTCTCCATTTTTTTGAGTCAAGAGTGTTTAGTGCTTTGGCTGTCGCGTGGGCTACTGCCTGAAGCTGACCTTTTTTACCTCCACCAACTACTTTTACTGTAATGTAGTATTTACTAAGCGTATCTGTAAGTGTAAATGGTTTTTGCCAAATTGACCTAGTTGTTTCTCCTGTAAAATACTTGCCGATTACTTGACCATTGACGAGACTCTCTTTGTTTCCTTTCCAGAGTCTCACTCTTGCTGTTGCAGTCTTTCGCTTTCCTACTGCAAATACGTATTCTTTTTTGCTTTTTTTGTTTACTTTTGTCATTATCACTTTGTAACTTTTAATCTTCGCATTCTTTTGGTTTGCAGTTTATTTTTAGGAAGCATTCCACGGACTGCATGCTCAATAATTTTTTCTGGTTGTTCTTTTGAAAGTTTTTCATAACTTACTTCTTTGAGACCTCCAGGATATCCGGAATGACTAAAGTATGTCTTTTGTATGTTTTTCTTTCCAGTTACGACAACTTCTTGCGCATTTTTTATTTCCACATAATCACCCATATCAAGATGCGGTGCATAGGTTGTCTTGTGTTTACCCATTAAAAGCATTGCTGACTTCGTAGCAAGCCTACCCAAGACTTCCCCTTTTGCACTCAACTCGTGTCTTTCTCTTTTGATGTCTTTTTGTTTTGGTTGAAAAGTAATCATTGTTTTATTTCTCAGATTTCCTCTTTTTTACAACTTTCTTTTTGGTATCTGTCTTTTTTGTATCTGTAATTGGTGTCGCTACCCATTCAAGCTGTGTAAGCTCGGCATTATCTCCTTTTCTTCTTGGCAGAGCTATGGACTTTGTAAAACCAGATGTCCTTCCCTGAGCGAGTGCCTTATAAGACATGAGCTTTGTTAGCACATTCTTATTGTTTCCGGTTTGCTTTAGGATTAATCTCTTTGCTTCGACAGTGTCTCTCGCGATAAGACCCATTAACTTGTCGAGTTCAGGTTGAATTGAAAGTGCCTTTGCTTTGGTAGTCTTTATTTTTCCATTTAAGACAATCGCCCTTATAAGCGATTTAAAAAGGGCTGTTCTTCCTTTTCTACCCCTACTGAGTTGTCTACCTAGTACCTTTTTACGCATTTTTCATTTCGATACCTTTTTCTTTGAGTGCATCCCGGACGACATCTATTGATTTTTCTCCTAGGTTTCTAACTTTGACTAGATCGTGGCTTTCGGCTTTTGCTAGTTTTTCTACTGTGTCGAAACCAGCTTTCGCAAGTGCATTTGCAACTCGAGTTGGGAGACCAATCTCTTCGACTGATAGATTACCAGTGGTACCAAATTCTTCATTTGCAATTGATTCAACAACTCTTGCTTCAATTTTGCGGGGATGGAATATTTGTTCAAAGTAACCAGCTAGGATTTTGGCACCCTCTTCTAAACATTTGGCTGGAGCAATGGTTCCATCTGACCAGATCTCGAGTGTAAGTTTGTCGTAGTTGGTTATCCTACCCACACGTGTTTCTTCTCTTTTGTAGTTAACTCTTTCAACTGGGGAGAAGCTTGCATCGAGTGAAATTACACCGATTTCTGATTCACCTTCTTTAGCTGGAACATACCCGTAACCAGACTCTATCTCTAGTTTGGCATCAAGTTTTGAATCTTTTGAAAGGTTGGCTAAAACCAATTCTGTATTGACTATTTTGGCTCCTCCAGAAATAACAATGTCGCCTGCTTTAACCTCTCCAGGGCCAGTTACCTTGATTGTGGCGTTGACAGGAGTACTGCCAGTGTAGGCTATACGAACTCTTTTGAGATTAAGCATGAAGTCTAGGACATCCTCTTTCATTCCCTTCAGGGTTGAGAATTGATGTCTGGCGCCGGCAAGTTTTACAGTTGTGATAGCTGCACCTTGCATGCTTGATAAAAGCACCCTTCGTAGAGAGGTTCCCAACGTATCGGCATACCCCTCTGGCAATGGAGAGATTTCAAACTTTCCGTATTTTTGATCTTCCTTAATTGTGTTTATTTCGAATATTGGATTTTGCATACTATCACCTCCTTTAAGTAATGTGTTTGGATTTCTTAGCTCGCGTTTTAGCGCGAGTAGTACTCAATTATATCTTGATCTTCTATAGGTTCAAGCACATCGTCCCTTTTGGGAACTCGTTTAACTTTGCCGATTGCTGCCTTTCGATCAAGCCAATCGGCCAACTTAAAATCTTTGTCCTTAATAAGCCTAGCTACTTTTTCAATCTCAACTGCTTTTTTGGACAAAGAGATAGTTTGTCCAGCACTTACTTGATATGAGGGAATGTTTACCCTTTTGTTGTCAACATAAATGTGTTTGTGAGAAACTAGTTGTCTCGCTTGGGACCTGGTTGCCGCGAATCCTAATCGATAGACAACATTATCGAGCCTGCTTTCTAAAAATGAAAACAGTGTATCTGGTGTATTTCCGGCCATGTTTAGTGCTTTAGCAACATAATTTGCAAATTGGCGCTCCAAAAGTCCGTACATTCTTTTGACTTTTTGCTTTTCCCTAAGTTGCTTGCCGTACTGTGATTCTTTTTTGTGTGTTCCTTTTGGCCCATGTACTCCAGGCGGGATGTTAAGGCGTGTAAGCTTAGCACCTTTGCCAAACAAGTCAACACCTTCTCGTCTGCTTAATCTATCTTTTGGTCCAGTATATCTTGCCATATTGTTATGCTCTTCTTCTTTTCTTTGGGCGAGGGCCGTCGTGTGGGACTGGTGTAATATCCGCTATTAAACTAATTTTTACCCCCACTGCTTTGATGGCACGAAGGGCTGCGTCGCGACCTGGACCAGGGCCTTTAATATATACCTCAACTTCCTTCAAGCCAAACTCATCTTTTGCTTTTTTAAGAGTCTCTTCTACTGCGGTTGTAGCTGCGTAAGGTGTTGCTTTTCTTGTGCCTTTGAACCCTGTCAAACCTGCTGAGCCCCATCCAATAACGTTGCCATCTAGGTCCGTTATTGTGACCAATGTATTGTTAAATGTTGCTGAAACGTAAATTTTGCCAATTGGAATTTCTTTCTTAGTTGTCATTTTTTATTTTGTTGCTGTTTGTATTTTTGCAAGTACTTCTTTCTTGAAAGCCCCTACGGTTTTTCTGCCGCCACGTTTTGTACGAGCATTTGATTTTGTTCTTTGTCCTCTTGTGGGGAGTCCGCGTGTGTGTCTTATACCTCGATAACTACCTGTAACCTTAAGGCGTTGAATGTTTTCCCTGACTTCCCTTTGGAGATCACCTTCAACCACAAAATCTTCAAGTCTTGTGGCGATTTTTGAGAGTATAGACGCGTCAATATCTTTGACACGAAGCTTATCTTTAAGATTTAGGGTCTTCATTATCTCATCTGAACGATGCCAACCTATACCCTTGATTTTTGTAAGGGCATAATTTAATTTCCAACTGTCATTAAGTTCAATTCCTGCAAGTCTTGCCATAGTTTAGCCTTGTCTTTGTTTATGTTTTGGATTAATACAAATCACATACAACTTTCCTTTTCTTTTAACTGACTTGCAATCTTTACAAATTTTTTTAACTGATGATCTGACCTTCATGTTTATTTAGATATTTTGCCTACGATCCTGCCTCTTTTGTCATCGTATGGTGTCATTTCAACCATAACCCGTACTCCTGGTAACATTCTCATAAACCCACGGCGCATTTTGCCTGACGGTATGCCTATTACCTCACGATTATTATCGATTCTGACTTTGAACATCGTATTTGGCAACGCTTCAATTATTTCTCCGGCCACAACTGTGTTGCCTCCGGCTTTCGGTCCCAAATTTACGTTTTCAAATTTTCTTCTGTGATGGCTTTGCATTCGACGATTTATGGCTTTGTAAAAACAATGGGACCGTCTTTCATGATCCCGACGGTCTCTTCGAAAAGCGCAGCAATTTTACCATCTCTGGTTCGAATTGTCCAACCGTCTGAGTCAGTTTTGATCTCGCCCCCGCCATTTGTATACATAATTTCTAAGGCCAGTGCCATGCCTTCCACTATTTTTATTTTTTCATCGCTTGAGCCTCCCGCGAAACATGGAATTAGTGGAGATTCGTGCAATTTTCGACCAATTCCGTGACCAGTAAGAGATTTTATAGGGGTCAGGTTGTCCTTTTTAAGCTCAGTTTCAAAGGCCTTTGAGATATCTCCTATATATCTACCTGGCTTTGCAGCTTTAATTGCACTTTTTAGCGCCCTTTTACCAGTATCCAGGAACTTTATAAGCTCCTTATCTTCACCCAAAAGCTTTGTGAAGGAAGTGTCTGTATGGAAACCTTTATAGATCATGCCAATATCTACGCTAACAAGATCGCCTTCTCTGAAAATTAATGACTTTTTGGGGATGCCGTGGACAACTCCGTCATTTACGTTAACACATGTCGCCCAAGAGTAACCTGGGACTTCTTTAAACGAAGGAACTCCACCCTCACTTGCAATTAATTTACAAGCTAAATTTTCGATATCCGCTGCATTGATACCAACCGCAACTTTATCGAACAATGCTTTTTTAATAACACCCAATCTGCTCCCTCCGTCCTTCATGATCATGAGTTCCTCTTTTGTTTTGATTGTTGGTTTTGCCATGTTTTTATAAATTTAGTGCTCTTTTTACCTCTTCAGCTACATCTGCAATTGGTTTTTCCGCATGAATTCTAATGACTTTGCCTTCTGTCTCCAGTTCTTTGATTAATGGCTCTGTAGCCTTTAAATATTTATTTATTCTTTCTTTAATCGCCACTTCATTGTCATCTTCTCGTGTAAAAAGATCCTCGCTTTTAATTTCTGGGCCTGGTGGGTTTGTTATTAAATTAAAAATTTCGCCTGTTACCTTGTGAATGCGTCGGGCAGCTAATCTTTTGATCGACTCCTCAATATTAATTTCTAAGATTATTGCTATGTCTATTTGGGAATTTTTTTCCTCCAGAAATTTCTTAAGTAATTGATATTGTTCCTGAGATCTTGGATAACCATCAAAAACAATGTCTTTAAAATTATTAGTGTTTGCTTTTTCTAACGTGCGCTTTGTGATTGCAAACATAAGCTCATCCCCTACTAGTGCTCCGACTTCATTGATCGCTTTATCAATTGTTGGATCTTCGTGGGCGATGCTTCGCAAAACGTCACCTGCGCTATAATAATAGTTATTAAGGAAACTGGCTAAGCGCTTTGCTTGTGTGCCTTTACCAGACCCTTGGGGACCCAGGAAAATAATATTCATCGGAGGAGACTGTCATATTTACTCATTACGTGCTGTGCTTCGATGTCGCGCGTCAGTTCAAGAATCACTGAAACTACAATGAGGAGTCCTGTGCCTCCGACCATTAGATTTGATGCTCCAACATATATTGAGAGAACTGATGGGAGAACTGCGAGAGTGCCGAGGAATAGTGCACCGACCATTGTTATGCGATTAAGCACAAAAGACAGATATGAGATCGTATGACTTCCTGGACGAATACCTGGAATGAAACCGCCGCTTTTTTGAAGGTTTTCTGAGATTTTTTCGGGGTTAAAGACAATCGATGTGTAAAAGTAAGTAAAGCTAACAACCAACAAAAAGTAGACAATATTGTAGAAGATTGACTGGGGATTAAAAAGTTGATTAATTTTTTCGGCTGCGCTTGCTATTTGTTCGTTTGGAAGGCCTGATAGAAACTGTGCGACAAGAGATGGCATCAAGACTAAGGAAACAGCGAAGATAATGGGAATTACTCCGGCTTGGTTTAAGCGTAGTGGTAAGAATGAACCGGTACTCCCTGGAATGGCGCGCCTTCCTTGTCTGGCGTAGCTAATCGGGACTTGCCGTGTGGCTTCGTTGATAAAAACTATAAGGCCTATTATGATGGCTCCTAGAGCCAATACTAGGGCGCTTAAGACAAGTGACTTTGGATCAGCTACCTGGAATGTAAACATCGTCTGACCAAAGGTGACCGGGAGACGAGCGACGATGCCTGCGAAGATTAGGAATGAGATGCCATTCCCTAGGCCGTATTCTGTGATGAGCTCCCCCAGCCAAATCGCGAACATTGATCCTGTGGTCATCGTGACTACAAGTGCGACGAGGGCCAAGGGTGAGATTGTTTGAATTATTCCTTGAGTCGTCAAGAGAAAGTACACCCCAAGAGACTGGAACACAGCTAGAGGGATTGTAAGAAAGCGAGTATATTGATTGATTTTTTCTTGGCCGAATTCACCCTCTTTTCCAAGTTCCTCGAGACTGGGAACAACGTATGTCATAAGCTGCATGATTATTGAGGCATTGATATACGGAGTGAGACCAAGGGCCATAATCGAAAAATTAGCCAAAGTACCGCCTGAGAAAACGTCGAGAAGCGACAAGAGTGGGCTTCCGAAAAACAGAGCTTCCAAAGCTGTCCTATCTATACCTGCGACAGGCAAGTGGGCTGCAAACCGAAAAACGACAAGCACGAGAATTGTGATGAGAGCTTTTTTTCTAATGATTGGAGAGTTGGCGCTTCGCTGAAAAAATTGGAAGATGTTCCTAATCATTACTCTATTTTACCCCCAGCTTCGATAATTTTCTTGGCAGCACTTTTTGAGGTTGGTAATTTTACGACTAACTTTTTTTCTAATTTACCATTACCTAGTATTTTGATCCCATGAACAGCATCTTTGAGCTTCACTATACCTACTGTTGTCAATTCGGAAACTGTTACAGTCTGGCCATCTTTGAGAAGATTAAGTGCTTCAACATTTAACACCAATGGCTTAACGAGCAAGGATTTAAGTTTTTCTTTACCTCGTCTTACCGGCAGCCTTCTTAACAATGACTTTTTAACTTTTACACCTTCGAATAGAATGTGGACCTTACCGCGTGATTTCTGGCCTTTTTGTCCACGACCAACCGTGTGGCCACCTTTTCCTGAACCATAGCCACGACCCACTCTTTTTTTTCTGTTTTGTATAACTTTTGGCAAGTTTTCCATATTATTTTCTTTTTTTGGTTTTGACGATCTTGCTTAACTCTTCCAATGCTTTAATTGTCGCGTAAACATTTGAAACTTTATTTTTTGTTCCCATTATTTTACCAACCGCGTCCCTTATTCCTGCAGCTTCGAGTACTACCCGCATTGGACCACCGGCGATTATACCCGAGCCTCTAGGAGCAGGCTTAATAAGCACTCTTGCGGCATTATATTTTGTTACTATGTCATGTGGGACTGTCGTACCTTTTATTGGTGCTTTAATCATTTTTGCTCTGGCGTGTTTACTGGCCTTTTGAATTGCGCTTCTGACGTCTCCTGCTTTTTCAAGACCTGCACCTACTTTGCCTTTTTTATCACCAACGACAACAAGAGCCGTAAAGCGCATTTGATTGCCACCTTTTGTTTTTTTGCTGACCCTACTTATGCGAACAACTGTTTCGCTAAATTCATCATTAAACATGTTATTTTGTTGGTTTTGCATGATATTTTAAAATTTTAATCCAGTCGATCTTGCTCCCTCTGCGAGCCTCTTGATCCTGCCGTGGTAAGCGTACCCTGCTCTATCGAATACTACTTTTTCGATCTTTAGTTTTTTTACAAGATTCCCTATAGATTTACCTACTTCTTCTGCAAGATCGCTTTTGTTTCCTTTGATATCTAATGATTTACTGCTTGCACTGGCCAAGGTTTTGCCTTTTTGGTCGTCGAAGACTTGTGCATAAGTGAACCTGTTGGACCTAAACACGGCTAACCTTGGCACATCACTTGTGCCTTCGATCTTTGACCTGATTCTAATCTTTCTTTTTCTTCTTTGTGTTTTCAACATAATTATGCACTTGCACTTGCTGCCTGTTTACCTGCTTTTCTTCTGATTATTTCATCTATGTACTTAATGCCTGCTCCTGTATAAACACTAGGCTTTCTGCTTCCTCGAATGAGTGCAGCTATGTGTCCAACAACTTCTTTATCTGGACCTTCAACTTTTATAACGTTTTTTTCTACTTGAAAAGCAACTTGTCCTTTTCCTTCAATGACAACAGGGTGGGAATATCCAACGGTCAAGACAAGATCTTTACCCCTGACCTCTGCACGGTAACCTGATCCGTTGATTTCCAGAGCCTTGGACCAGCCTTCTGTAACACCCTTAACCATGTTTACCAAGTGCGACCTGATGGTGCCTTCGGTTGCCCTTGCTTCTTTGGAAGAGTTTTTTTCCGTTACCTTGATGTCTCCGGATTCTAGTTTTTCGACAGTAATCATGTCTTTCGGAAAATCACGAGTAAGTTCACCTTTGGGGCCCTTAATTCTGATCGTCATGCCGTTAATCTCGGCTTCTACACCTTCCCTAATTGTCACTGGTAATTTGCCTAGTCTTCCCATTTTTTATAGTATTTCTGCGATTATCTCACCACCTGCACCACTTTTGATTGCAGACTTTGTTGTCATAACCCCTTTTGGGGTCGAGACAATAAATGTTGATGCCCCACGTTTCGCACTCAGCTCTCTTGTGCTCATATAAATCCTAAGGCCAGGTTTTGATACTAATTTGATGTTTAGAATTACTGGCGACTTTTTGTGGTGTTTAAGACTTACAACAAGGTTGCCATCTTTTTCTTCAACTGAATTTAAGTAGCCTTCTTTTTTTAGAAGCTCGGCGACTTCTTTGATGAATTTGGTCTTTTTTACACTAACTTCTTTGACATTAGCGAGACGAGCGTTTTTCAGCTGTATCAAAAAGTCACCGATAGGATAATTAATCATATTTATTTACCAACTTGCCTTTCTAACCCCTGGGATTTCACCTTTGTGAGCGTGTTCACGAAAACAAAGCCTACATAGGCCGAACTTTCGCATATAACCTCTAGGGCGACCACAGAGTTTACAACGATTTCTATATCTGCCTTCATACTTGAGGTTTTTTGTTTCTCTAATTATTTTTGATTTTTTTGCCATTTTTTATTAATCTTTGAGCGACAAGTATATCATTTGTCAGTCTTTTCGAACGGGAAACCGAGTTTTTTCAGAAGGAGCAGTGCTCCCTCCCTATTTTTTATATTCGTGACTACAGTAATTTCTAAACCTTGGTTGCCAGATACTTTTGTTATGTCGATTTCTGGAAAAATTGAGTGTTCTTTTATGCCCAAAGTATAGTTTCCATGATTATCAAAATTCCTTACTGGAATTCCCCTAAAGTCACGAAGTCTTGGCAGAACAACTGAGATTAATTTATCTAGAAAATAATAAGCACGTCGGCCCCTGAGGGTCGCTGTTAAACCAACGGGCATACCAGCTCTTAGGCCAAAACCTGCTATTGAAATTCTGGCCCCTACTATTTTTGGCTTTTGACCTGTGATGAGAGCGAATTCTGAAACAAGTTTGTCCTTTATTTCTTTGTTTCTCAATTTCTCACCGGTTCCCATATTTACTGTGACCTTAACAATTTTTGGCACAGCATGAGGGTTTTTAATTCCGAGTTCATTTGCCAGTTCTTTGGCCACTTCTTTTGTATATTTTTCTTTTAATGGTGTGTGTTTATTCATTTTTTCTTTTTAGTACTTGCTAGTTTTGCCAGTTTTTTGCCTAATTCAATTCCTGATTTCGTCGCAATTCGGACCTTTTTGCCATCTTTCTTTTGAAAATTTACTCTTGTGGGACTTCCTGATTTTGGATCAAGGACTGAAAGCTTTTCAAGCCTAAGTGCCCTTGGAATTTCGTAGATTCCACCTTTTTCGTCTTTGGCAGCTTTCTTTTTGATATGTTTTTTATAAATATTTACACCTTGGACAATGGCAGTTCCTTTTTTCGGGAATATTTTCTCAATAGTGCCAACACGACCTTTGTCTTTGCCAGCCATCACTTTTACTTTGTCACCGATTTTGTATTTCAACATGATTAGACTACTTCCTTTGCGAGGGACGCAATTTTTGTATATCCCGCTTCTTTCACTTCTCTTGCTATGGGGCCAAGAACTCTTGTTCCTACTGGTAGGCCTTGTTTATCTATTACAACTCCTGCGTTATCGTCGAAACGAACATAGCTTCCATCTGGTCTTCTAACTTCTTTTCTTGTACGTACGATTACGGCTGTGACCTTTTCTCTATCAGCAACAGCTCCATTTGGGTCTGCTCCGTGCACTACGCATTTAACTGCTTGACCGATGGTGGCTTTTTTCCCCAACCTAGGTGAGATCCCAAGAATCATCAGAGCTTTAGCTCCTGAGTTGTCTGCGAGATTTAGTACGCTTCTAAGCTGTAACATATTATTTTTTAACTATTTCCAAGACCTTCCATTTTTTGAGTTTGCTAACTGGTGCGCATGCAGTGAAGCGCACTGAGTCTCCCATTTTAGCGCCAATTTCGTCATGGACTTGGTACTTTCGATACTTGGTCATGCGTTTTTTGTAGATTGGATGCGCCACAATACGGGCTACTTGAACACTGACTGTTTTTTGCATTTTTGTTCCTATTACTTTTCCGATAAATACTTTCATTTGTTGGCACCTTCCTTTCCGTTGTGATTATTCAAATTTTCTTTTTCGGCAATTATTGTCATTAATTGTGCGATGTCACGTTTAACATGCGCGGCGGATTTTAAATTTTTTTCTTTACCAGCCAATATGTTTGCCTTTGTTAAAATCTTTTTTTTCATCAGGACTTTTACCTCTTTCTTAAGCTCGTCGATGTCTTTCTTTTTAACTTCTATTAGTTCTTTTTTCTTCATTTGTCGCTTACAAATTTTGTTTTGAATGGCAATTTATCTGCAGCTCTTTTGAGGGCAATGATTGCAACATTCTCATCTACTCCACCTACTTCAAATAATATTCGGCCCGGCTTTACCACTGCTACATATTTGTCGATTTCACCTTTACCTCCGCCCATTCTTTGCCCTGCGGGACGAGAAGTTATTGGCTTATCGGGAAAAATCCTTATCCAAACACGACCTTTTCTCTTGAGATTGTTCGTTATTGCTCTCCTGCCTGCCTCAATGGTATTTGCAGAGACCCATGCCGTGCCTAGCGCTTTGATTCCAAAATCACCAAACGCGACAGTGCTACCACGGAGAGCAACTCCCTTTCTTCTACCTCTAAAATCTTTACGATGTTTTCTTCTTTTTGGTTGTAACATTTTATTCTTCGTGATCTTTATATATCCAAACTTTGATTCCTACGTAGCCTCTTTTAAGTAGGGCGGGGATTTGCGCGTAGTCAATATTTTCTCTTAGGGTTTGGGTTGGGACTGAACCTAAATGGAATTTTTCTGATCTTGCGATTTCTGCTCCGCCTATGCGTCCCCCAAGCACGACTTTAATTCCTTTAGCACCTCGAGATTGCATAACACGATCCATGGACCTTGTAACCACACGTCTGTGAGGCATTCTCCGTTCCATTTCGGAAGCGATCCTTGTCGCTACAAGATATGCTGAGGTTTCTGGGTTTTTGACTTCTTTGACCTGCAAATCAACCTTGAGATCATTTGGCATTTTTCCTCTAACTTGTTTTATGATATCTGTAATGTGGTTTTTGACTTCTTCAATCCCTGAACCACCACGCCCTATTACAACTCCTGGTCGAGAAACAGTCAGTGTTATTTCAATACTTTTTGGAAGCCTGGCAATGTCTACCTCAGTAATGCCTGCTAGGGCTAGGCGTTTAAAGAGCGACTTTCTAATTTTTATGTCCTCAATAAGGAGGTTTTTGTAGTTTCCAGAATCAGCAAACCAGCGCCCCTTCCAAGGGATAAACCTCCCTACTCTAAAGCCGATTGGATTAACTTTTTGTCCCATTTTTATTTGGTTCTTTGGTTTCTACGATCACTCTAATGTGACTTGTTCTTTTAGTTATTGCATGGGCTTGACCACGACTTACAGCTTGCCAGCGCTTGAGGCGAGGCCCTTCTGAAATTTGAATCTCTTTGAAAACTAATGAATCAGGATTCGCCCCTTTGGCGCTAGCATTTGCTACCGCAGACTTAATTACTTTCCAAAGTGGTTCTGCAGCACGTTTTTCGACTCTGGGAAGAATTGAGATTGCATCTTTTGGTTTCAATCTTTTTGCCATATCTGCCACGAGCCTAAGCTTTCTTGGTGACATCCGAATGACTTTTTGTGTCGATATTACTTGCATGGCATTATGTTTTATCTGCTGTACGTTTGACGACTTGACCGTGACCTCTAAATGTTCTGGTTGGTGAAAATTCACCCAGCTTGTGGCCAACCATGTCTTCTGTAATGAAGACTTCGATAAAAGTACGACCGTTGTGAACTAAGAAATATTTGTTTACAAATTCTGGGGCAATAGAGCTTGCTCTCGACCATGTTTTGATTGCCTTGCCTTTTTCGCCCATGCCAGACACGACTTTTTTCATAAGTCTTTCGTCTACAAATGGTCCTTTTTTACTACTTCTACTCATTTTTGATGTTTACCAGCTTTTCTCCTCTTAATGATTAATGCTCTGGAATATTTCTTCTTTGATCGAGTACGTCCAACAGCTTTCTTTCCAGCGAATGTCTTTGGATATTTCATACCCACGCCACTTCTTCCTTCTCCTCCACCATGAGGATGTGCCTTTGGATGCTGAGCTACTCCTCTAACGGTTGGCCTGATGCCCATTCTCCTCTTTCTACCTGCTTTACCAATGATTATGGTTTTGTACTCTTGATTGCCCACCTGGCCAATTGTGGCATAGCTTTTGGGGTTAAATCTTCTCAACTCACCAGAGGGAAGTTTAATCAAGACATAATCCCCTTCTTTTCCTTGCACGACTGCGCTGCTGCCCGCACTTTTGACAATTTGACCGCCCTTGCCTGGGGTTATCTCGATATTGTGTATTTGTGTGCCTGCCGGAATATTGGCGAGCGGAAGGGCATTTCCTGACTCAAAAGGTGCAACTTCTGATGCAACAACAGTTTGCCCAACACTTAGGCCAATGGGTGCGATTATATACCTTCGCTCACCATCTTTATAGGTGATCAATGCAACACGGGCATTTCTCCCCGGATCATATTCGATCGACTCAACTTTGCCCAGGACGTCCCTTTTGTCTCTTTTGTAATCGATGAGACGGAGGAATCTCTTGTGACGGCCCCCTTGATGACGAACTGTAATGACACCGCCTATTCCTCGGCCTGATTTTTTAGGTAATATTCTTTTTAGTTTCATATTTATTGGCTATTAAATACATCAATTTTCTCTTTTCCCTTCAATGTAACAATTGTTTTTTTTGCACCTCTTTCCTTAACAAAACGTCCGTGAGCATTTCTTTTCTTGCCGCTTTTGGCTCTAGCCGTCTGCACACTTACTGGGTGGACATCATAGATTTCAGCGATCAACTCCTTTATTTGGAATTTATTAAGTTCCCTTGGAATGTAAAAAGAATATCGGCCACGAGCGGCTTCCGATAGACTTTTTTCAGTTAGTATGGGGGTAATTTTACTGTTCATCATTTAGCGATTTTTTTGGTTTTTGGAGTAGTTTCGAGTGCAACGTTATCAATTATAAGGAGTGTTGAGGTTAGTGCTTTATAGGCACTCAGGTTTCTATATGGCATTATTTCTAAGTTTTTAACATTTTGGAAAAATTTATATGCGTCTTTATTGGCTTCAGAGAGAAGTAGGGTTTTTGTATTTTTAGCTTTTAATTTCTGTGCTACCACTATGTTGTCGATTAAATTCCCTGCATCTTTGGTTTTTCCAATCTTTCCTAGGCCTTCCACTAGAACTATTTGGCCTTTTTGAGCTTTGAGGCTTAATGCTGAGGCCCTAGCTTTGACTTTCATTTTCTTGGGGAGCGTCAAAATGCGACTTAAACCCGTGGGACCGTGGGCTTTGCCTCCGCCGACGAAGATTGGGGCGGACTTTGCACCGTGCCTAGCACCACCGGTGCCTTTCTGACGATAAACTTTTTTCGTGGTTTTATTAACATCGCCCCTGGTTTGTACAATTGGTAAGCCTACATGAATTCTTGATCGCCCGACATGGAAAGCTTGAGCCAAGAGAGTTAAGTTTGGTGAACCATTAAATTCGCCAGGTAGTGCAACCGTTTCCACTGACTTTGTTTTAGTTGTTGAGAATATCGGTGCTTTATTCATTGGGTGTTTCTAATATTTCCTGAGTCTCTGTTTTTTCTACTTTTTTGCCTTCGGAGAGTCTTTTTATTTTGAGGAGGTGACCGGGAGTGCCTGGAACTGGGCCACTTACTGCAACTTGGTTTGTTTCTGGACTTATTGAGACTACATGGAGGTTTTTAACTGTTATTTGATCTGTCCCCATGCGGCCTGCCATTCTTTTGCCTTTATAAACTCTACCTGGGGTTGTTCCCTGACCGATTGAGCCGGGAGCCCTGTGACGATCGCTTTGGCCGTGGGTTTTTGGGCCACCAGCGAAACCCCACCTCTTTACTCCACACTGGAAACCTTTACCTTTGGAAACTCCTCTAACCTCTATTGTGTCGCCAACTGATAAAATATCGGAGGCTTTTATTGTGTCTCCTATTTTAAGTTCTTCGCCCTCTATGAATTCTGCTTCTGCAAAAAAACGTGGCTGAGTTTTGGTTGCTGCTTTTTTGGTGTGCCCCTCTTGTGCTTTTGAAGTGTTTTTTAATTTCTTTGAACCGAAGCCTAATTGAACAGCCTGGTATCCATCCTTAGTTTCAGTCTTAATTTGTGTGACAACACAAGGACCAGCCTCGATAAGGGTGATTGGAGTTCTCACGTTACCCTCAAAAGCTTGAGACATTTTTAATTTTGTTCCTAGTATTATATTTAGCATTTTATTTGCCATCAAAAAAGGTGCTCAGAGGCACCGATACCACGGCTAACTATCTCTGGTTACGCGGAGTTCGGTCATAGAAGCTATTTAGAGAAATAGCTTATAGCACCTGGTTATGAACCAGTTGTAAGAGTTCACCTCCATGTAGCTTGGAATTATATCAAACGGGTTCACTTCAGGCAAGAGATGAGGGCTAGGAACTCGCGATTGCCCGCACGCTTACCCTCAATGGGAGATTCTACTAATTGCTCTACCGTACAGCCCAAAGACTCAATCTCTTTTTTGGCCTCATTTAAGACCATTTCGAGACTTTCGTCTGGGAGTTTGCCTTTTTCCAAAAGCTTTTTATCTGCCTCATAATGGGGCTTAATTAGAGAAATTATTTTGCCACCCTCTTTGTGGTTTCTAATTGCGTTTGGAATGATTTTCGCTTGCTTGGTCCAGCCTACGTCGATAGTGATGAGATCAACACTCTCTGGGAGCTTTACATGCATGGCGTTTTTACGTTCTAGTACTACAACTCTTGGATCATTTCGTAATTTCCAATCAAGTTCACCATAGCTTGTATCTACTGAATAGACTTTCTCGGCACCATTTTGGAGCAAACAGTCAACGAAACCGCCTGTTGAGCTGCCAAAATCTGCACAAATTAAGCCTTTTGGGGAAATTTGGAATTGATCAAATGCGAATTGGAGTTTCTGGCCTGCGCGGGAGACAAAATCGGGCATTACATCTTAACCTCGATGGAGACTCCTGCTGGGAGGTCGAGGTTGCTTAAATTGTCGATTGTTCTTGGGGAAGGATTTTCGATATCAAGTAATCTTTTGTGCACTAAAATTTCGAAATGCTCCCGTGCGTCTTTATTGACAAATGGGGACTTAGCGATGGGATAAATGGATCTTTTGGTTGGAAGAGGGATGGGGCCGACTACTTTGGCGCCTCCCGCCATGGCGGTGTCTAAAATTTTGGCAGCGGCTTCATCGATCACTCGGTGATCGTAGCTTTTGAGCTTTACTCTGATTCGACCTACTGACATCTTAGTATTTAAATAATGTGCTAGATGGGCAAGATTAAGGGGAGATTAGGCTTTGATCTTTGTGATGACACCAGCCCCGACTGTTCTGCCACCTTCTCTGATTGCGAACCTTTGACCTTCTTCCATGGCGACTGGGACGATAAGCTTTACTGCCATCTTGGCGTTATCACCAGGCATGATCATTTCAATACCTTGTGGGAGTGTTGCCTCACCTGTGACGTCAGCGGTTCTTATAAAGAATTGTGGCTTGTAACCTGTAAAGAATGGGGTATGGCGACCACCCTCGTCTTTACTTAGAATGTAAACTTCTGCGTCGAATTCTGTGTGAGGAGTAATTGAACCTGGCTTTGCAAGTACTTGGCCTCGTTCGATGTCGCCTTTTTCAACACCTCTTAGAAGAACCCCTACGTTATCACCTGCGACTGTTTCGTCGAGGGTTTTTCGGAACATTTCGAGACCTGTAACCACTGTTTTGTGGGTTTTCTTAATACCTATGATTTCAATTTCTTCGTTAACTTTGAGAGAGCCTCTTTCTACTCTACCTGTTACAACTGTGCCTCTACCTTTGATCGAGAATACATCCTCAACAGGCATTGCAAATGGCTTGTCTGTTTCTCTTTTTGGATCTGGGATGAATGTATCAACAGCATTCATGAGTTCCATTATTTTTGCTTGATATTCTTTGTCGCCCTCCATGGCTTTAAGAGCTGAACCCCTGATGATTGGGGTATCTTTGCCTGGGTATTCGTATTTTGTTAGAAGTTCGCGAATATCTTCTTCGACGAGATCGAGAATTTCTGGATCATCGACTGTGTCGCATTTGTTAAGAAATACAACGAGAGATGGGACATTAACTTGTCTCGCAAGGATAACGTGCTCGCGGGTTTGAGGCATGGCACCGTCGGCTGCTGAAATCACTAAGATTGCCCCGTCCATTTGAGCGGCACCTGTGATCATATTCTTGATGTAGTCAGCGTGACCTGGAGCATCTATGTGGGCATAGTGCCTTTTTTCTGTCTCGTATTCTACGTGGCTAATATTGATTGTGACGCCTCTTTCTTTTTCCTCAGGGGCGTTATCAATTTCGTCAAATTTGAAGGCTTTGGTTTGGTTTCCTGGTTGGGCTGCAAGTGTTGTTGTGATTGCAGATGTGAGGGTAGTTTTCCCATGGTCAACGTGACCAATGGTCCCAATGTTTACGTGGGGCTTGGTTCTCTCAAACTTTTGTTTTGTATCTGCTGCCATTGTTATATTTTATATTTTTTCCGAACTGATTGCAACCAATTTTGTCGAAAAGAAAAAACCGATTTAATCGGGACTTGGGTATTATCACAGCTCACTTTTAGGTTGTCAAGCAGGAATTAGGCTGTTTTTTGATTGACTATCTTTTCCACAATATTGCTTGGGACTTCTTCGTAATGGCTTGGCTCCATGTAGAAGCTTGCGCGGCCTTGGGAGATGCTCCTCAACTTTGTTGCATAACCTGAAAGCTCAGCAAGTGGTGCCACTGCATTAATAATTGTGAGTGTTCCTTTGGTTTCTGTACCTTGGATTTGAGCTCGTTTACTTGAGAGATCGCCAATTACATCACCCATAAATTCATCTGGAGTGCTAACTTCTACCTTCATTATTGGCTCAAGAAGTGTGAGGCCTGCTGTTCTAGCAGCAGACTCAACCGCCATGGAGCCTGCAATTTTGAATGCGATTTCACTACTGTCCACGTCGTGGTAACTTCCATCATAGAGAGTTACCGACATATCGACTACAGGGTAGCCAGCGAGGATTCCATTTTCAAGCTTCTCGACAATTCCTTTTTGGATTGGAGAAATAAATTCTGCTGGGATAGCACCACCTTTGATCTTATTGATAAATTCATAACCTTCACCTCTGCCTTTTGGCGCAATTTCAATGAAACAGTGCCCATATTGGCCGCGGCCTCCGGTTTGCTTGATGTATTTGCCTTCTGCCCTAGCAGTCCCTTTGATTGTTTCCTTGTAAGCCACTTGTGGAGCTCCGATTGTTGCCTCGACTTTATACTCTCTTTTCATTCTGTCAACCAAAACTTCAAGCTGAAGTTCGCCCATGCCGGATATTATGGTTTGAGCTGTTTCGTGATTTGTCCTAATTTTAAAGGTTGGATCTTCATCGCTAAGTTTTTTAAGAGCGAGGCCCATCCGTTCTTGATCGGCTTTAGTATTTGGCTCGATTGCAAGGCTGATGACCGGATCCGGAAAATTAATTGATTCGAGGTGGATGGGGTGAGCTGGGTCGCTTAGAGTATCCCCTGTTGTTGTCTCTTTGGTCCCGACCAATGCAACGATTTCTCCCGAGTAGGCTTCTTCGATTAACTCTCTTTGATCTGCGTGCATAAGAAGGATTTTGCCTACCCTTTCAGTTGTATTTTTGGTGGAGTTATTTACTGTTTGACCAGCTTTCATTTTACCTGAATAGATACGTGTGTAGACTAGTCGCCCGACATGTGGATCTGTCACAATTTTGAATGAGAGTGCACTTAGGGGGGCTTCGTTGTTTCTCTCGCGCTTTTCGACTTCGCCTGTTTTGGTGTTTTCTCCTTCTATTGCCGGAAGATCGATTGGAGAAGGGAGATATTCAACAACTGCATCAAGAAGAAGCTGAACTGTTGCCATTCTGTTGTCTCCACCCAAAATTGGGAAGAATTTGCCCGAAATCACGCCCTTTCTTATGGCTCGTTTGATTTCAACTTCTGTCAATTCGCGGCCTTCTAGATACTTTTCTAAAACTTCGTCGTCGAATTCTGCAACTTTTTCAATTAGTTGGTCTCGGTATTTTTTTGCTGACTCTAACAATTCGGCTGGTACTCCTTCTTCCATAAGCTTATTATCCTCAATGCCTTTGTAGGTAAAGGCCTTCATTCTTACAAGATCGATGACTCCACGAAGGCCATGCTCGAAACCAAGAGGGAGTTGGATGGGTGATGTGTTTGCACCAAGGCGGGTGTTGATGGACTCAAGACTGCCCTCAAAATCAGCGCCGATGAGATTTAGTTTGTTTAATATACAAATTCTTGGGACGTTGTATTTGTTAGCTTGGCGCCAGACAGTTTCTGATTGAGACTCCACACCTGTTCTGCCATCGAAAACCATGACTGCGCCGTCCAATACGCGGAGCGAGCGCTCGACTTCTGCTGTGAAGTCAATGTGGCCTGGAGTATCTATAATATTTATTCTGTAGTGGCCGCTTTCTACAAAACCGGGAACTTTAAGGTCCCAAAAAGTTGTGATTGCGGCTGACACGATCGTGATACCACGCTCGCGTTCTTGCTCCATCCAGTCAGTGGCGGTTGTGCCTTCATCAACGCTTCCATATTTATAGGTTTTGCCGGTTTCGAACAGGATGCGTTCAGTGGTTGTTGTTTTGCCAGCGTCGATATGTGCGATAATGCCTATATTTCGGATTTTTTCGTATGCGACTTCACGGCCTTCAGTGGTCGTTGAAGCTAGTGCTGATTTTCGTTTTTGAGTTTGTGCTGCCATGTATCTAATAGTATAAAACCCGCCACAACTTGCCAATCGGCTTCTTCGCTACGCTTCGGAACTATTCGTTCACGCCTCTTGGAGCGCTTGTTGGCGGGCAAGAATATCCCCCTGCTTGGGAGAGTTGAATTTTAACATGTTTGAGGTGAGGGGGCAATTAAATCGGTACTGAAGCTTTTGTTTTGTTTTCTAGGTGTCTAGAAATCGAAGATTCTGTGTAACCGAAAATTTTGCCGTATTCTTTCTCTGCTTCGATATTGAAATTCTTTAACTTTTTTAACCTCGCGTTTTCTTTGAATGTAAGCTCCTTTTTAGATATTATTTTTTGGAAGATTTTTTCGTATTTGCTGTTATCGGTAAACTGTTCTATTTTTTTATCTAAGTTATTTAGATTTTCTAACCATACCCTACCTTTTGTTGGATGAAAAATTATAACATCTACTATATTACCATCTTTTGAAATACTTAGTTCTACACCTTGTTGCGAAGCCGTATTCTTAATCAGATCTTTTATGATTTTATAGTCTTCTTGTTTAATGGTGTGCGATCCAAGCAGTCTGACCCCCCTCCCAATCAAATAACAATCTTGCTCAAATCTACCAATCCAAAGACTTAAACTATCTGGTGTAAAGTTTTTCATGACTAATTAAGAAATGTTGAAATGTAACATTTCTGACCCGACATTAAACCTGAGTTATCTATACCATCTTGGATGGTCAGGTCGACCTCTGTCAAGACTACTTGATCCATAATGTAAATCTCCTTTGATCTAAAGTATGCGTTTATTACCTAAGTAAATTAGGTTTGGAAATGTTAACAGAAATTGGAGTTTTTTACCACCTGAAATGGGCGAAGGTGGGTTGAGGTGGGCGGGCAATTGTGGTCGCTTATTAGAAAGAGAGTATTTCTAGGATTCGTGAGAGGAAACTTTGGGAGATATTGACAGCGTCTCCGCTTTCTGCCGAAACTTCAACTTCTTTTTCTATACTCACTGGGAAGATACCTAGAAGTCTTTGATTTGAAACTCCAAATATCTCATAAATAAGCTCACCATTAAGATTACTTAATTCTATTTTGTCGTTAACTACTCCACTAATCGTATTTGCTGTGAGAAGATTTGCTACTGCTTGGTTTGGCAATACTGCGACAACTTTCTCTCCCGTAGGAGTTGTTACAACCAGGCTATTTGTGTCAAGATCAATGGAAATTGGTAAGGTTGTTGATGCAGTTGCCCCTCCCCTTGTGAGCCTGATCCTGTCGCTCCCGGTTGATATTTTAATATCACTTTTTTCTAAGTCATCGACAATCTTTACAATATCTTCGTCTTCTATTTCGACACCTTCTTCCTCACCCTCATACTCAGCTTTGACAACGAATTTTCCATCTTTATACTCAAAGCGGAGTTTTACACCGCCCTGGTAGACATCAATTCTTCGTTCACCATTTTTGGTGCGGACCTTTATTCTTTGAGTTTCAGTGAGCCTCACCTCTACCCGACCTTCGTCGTCTTCAAACTCAGTTTCTATTCTGTCTTCTGACTCATCTTCATCTTCGGCTTCGTCGATATCTTCGATCTCAGTTTCATCATCTAGGTCCTCCTCGTCCGCTTCGTTTTCATCATTATTTTCATCGCTTGATCCTGAGCCTGAGTTGGAACTGCCACCATCTTCATCTGCGTCATCTTCTTGTTCGTCACTATCTTTTAATACTGAGCCGCCAATGTAGCTCTTTTGGTTTGGGGTTTGTAGAGACATGAAGGTAAGTGAACCTATAGCAAGAAAGGCTAGTATGAAGATAATAATTATGTGGGCAATGCCATCTTGGGAGTGTTTGTTCACGAACTAAATTAAAACACATCGCTAGAAGGTGCGCAACCGGGAGTGTTTCTTGTTATAGATTACCAACGAAAGTGGGCGGAGACTGTCTGGAACGTCGGATGGCTCTTGACGTAGTTGTATTAATTGTTATAATTGTGGTAATGGCATTACAAACTCAAAACTTTTTAGCTGGTACTACTTCCATAAGTGCGATGGATCTGAGGAGCAATCCTGGGACAATACTCGACAAAGTCGACTATAAACAAGAATCTTTTATTGTTGAGCGAGCTGGAAAACCTAAAGCCGTCCTCATTCCGATAAATAATTATGGCCAATATTTAGATCTTAAAGGCCAAGCAAAAGAAAGATTCTTCGATATGACTGATGATCTTAGAAATGCTTTTTCTAAAGAAAAACCTGAGGTGGTACAAAAAGAAATACAAAAGGCAATTAAGGAGACCAGGCTAGATGATACCTTTAGTAACAGTTGACACAAATGTACTGGTTAGCGCTGGCACAATATCCAATACTCCGCCAGCACAGATATTAGATGCTTGGAGAATAGGCAGAATAGAACTTGCTTTATCAATACCGATCCTTCAAGAAGTTAGAGCTGTCCTTCAAAGACCTTATTTTGTAGAAACTTCAGGGTGGTCAAAGAAAAAAATAGACTTATTTGTCAGTGAACTTCAAATGGGGGCTTTGGTTGTAGGAGGGAATATTCTAGTCGACGTTTGTCGCGATCCCAAAGACAATATGATATTTTCTTGTGCAGTTGAGGCAAGCTCAAATTATATCGTGAGCGGGGATGAAGATGTATTAGCAGTAGGAAACTATCGAAATATCAGAGTTATGTCCCCGAGAAGATTTGTTGACGAAATCCTTACCACCTGAAATGGGCAAAGGCTCTGTTGGCTTCGGCGACGCGTTCGACTTCTTCTTTCTTTTTAATTGCTCCGCCTTCCTCATTTCTGGCATCTGTTATCTCTTTGGCTAGTTTTTCTGCAAATGTGTGAAATTCTTTGTTTGAGAGTGCACGAGCTGAAAAGATTAACCACCTGATTGCCAGGGATTCTCTTCTTGGGCCACGGACAGGCATTGGGACTTGGTAGGTGGCGCCTCCAACACGCCTGGGGCTGACTTCCATTGTTGGCTTTATATTACCAATTGCCTCTTCAAAGATTTTTATTGGATCTTCACCTGTTGCTACTTTGATTAAGTCAAGGGCTTTATAGACCTGTTTGGCGGCGTTGCTTTTTTTACCATCTCGCATGGATCTATTTATCAACTTGGCCACCAAAACATTCCCATAGACTGGGTCTAGTTCTCCTTTTTTTATTCTGACTGGTCCTTTTCTTGGCATAATTCGTCGTTTTACTCCTTTAAATACAGGTTTAGGCAGTGGCTGTAACTCCACTATCACGTTTTGCTCCGTAGCGTGAGCGGGAGGTTTTCCTTCCGACTACGCCCTTAGCATCATACTTGCCTCTGACTACTTGATATCTTACTCCTGCTAAATCTTTTACCCTTCCTGCTCTAACCATAACAATTGAATGCTCAGCAAGCTCGTGGCCAACACCTGGGATGTAGGCCGTTATTTCTTGCTTATTGCTAAGCCTGACACGCGCCACTTTCCTTAAGGCTGAATTTGGTTTTCTTGGTGTCATTGTGCGTACGGCAAGTACCACTCCTCGTTTGAAGGGGGTTGTGTGTAACCCAAATTTTCTTGTTTTGGCATTAAACCATTTTTTCAAAGCGGCACTTTTTGTCTTTCTGGCACCGCTCTTTCTGGGTTTTCTGACTAATTGTGAGACTGTAGGCATAGGAGCGTGATTATATCAAAGATTGACCTCTTGAGCACGTTCAGCTGAAACAGGAATGAGTCTTCCGATTATTACGTTTTCTTTCAGACCTACTAGTTTGTCTTTTCTGCCTTGGATTGCTGCATCTGCAAGCACATCTGTTGTTTGTTCAAATGATGCTGCTGAGAGCCAGCTTTCGGTGAATAAGGACCGTCTTGTGACACCAAGGATAATTTGAACAGCAGTTGCTGGCTCGCCGCCTGCTGCGAGTGTTGCCTCATTTTCTTCTTCAAATTGGGCCCTGTCTGCTTGCTCTCCAGGCAGGATCGAAGTGTCGCCTGAGCTTGTAATCTTGACGCGATCGCTCATTTTTCTAACCATTACTTCAAAGTGACGATCACTTATCGGGATCCCTTGTGATTCGTAAACCTCTTGTAAACCATTGACCAGGTATGCTTGGGTTTCTTTAAGTCCCCTAACAGTGAGTGCTTCTTTAAGATCAAGGTAGCCACTACACAATTGTGTCCCTGCTTCAACCTTTTGTCCTTCTTCAACGAATAGCTTGTTTGTGAGTGGAATAATATATTCTCTCTCTTCTCTTGGTGAGCCTCCACCAATTAAAGTTACTTTCCAGCCGCTTTCGAGCTCTTCGATAGCCACTTTGCCGCTGATTTCAGCAAGAGGTGCGAGAGATTTGGGGGTTCTTGCTTCAAATAATTCTTCTACACGAGGAAGACCTTGAGTGACGTCCACACCGACAACTCCTCCACTGTGCTTTGTTCTCATTGTTAACTGAGTACCTGGTTCCCCAATGGACTGGGCCGCGATTACTCCAACTGGCATCCCAATTTCAACTAGACGCTTTTCGCCCATATACCAGCCATAACAGGTTTTGCAGAGTCCATATCTATTGGAACAAAGAAGAGGTGAGCGGACAAAAACTTTTTCAACATCAGAACCTACAATTTTTTGTGCTGCTTCTTCATCAATCATGTTGCCTTTTGCCACCAATAGTGTGCCGTCTTTGGTTTTTACATCTTCAGCTGCGTTTCTCCCAATGATTCTTCTACCAAAGGCATCTTTTCTCACTCCTCGATCAATAAGCAAGCCTTCTTCTGTGCCACAATCCTCAGACCTAATGATCATGTCGTGAGCTACATCGACTAGGCGTCTAGTTAGATAACCAGCATCTGCGGTTTTAAGTGCTGTGTCAGTTAACCCTTTTCTACTTCCGCGGCTGCTGGCAACGTATTCAAAGACTGAAAGACCTTCTCGGAAGTTACTTTTAACAGGAAGTTCAACTATATTACCAAGCGGATCTGTGACTAAGCCTCTCATGCCTGCAAGCTGTTTAAGTTGTTCTCTACTGGTACGACCGACTTTGGCATCTATGACGATTCTGATGCTGCTTTGTGCGTCAACCATTTCCCAGGTTTTGTCAGCGATCTCTTCTGTTGCCTCGATCCAGACCGCTTGGCTAAGACGCTTCTTTTCGTCTTGTGTAATGAGGCCTTGTGCAAAGTTTTCTTCTATGTCTTTAACCTTCTTATTTGCTTCTTCAATCATATGACCTTTTTGGGGGTGAACTTTAGCATCACTTATGCCAAAGCTAAGTCCTGATAAGGTCCCAGCAAAGAAACCAAGATCCTTAATGGCATCTATAATTTCTGCAACCTGGTCACTTGTTTTTGTTGCGATGGCATTGGCAATGATTGCCTTAATAACGGTTGAGCTTACGTTTTCATTGACAAAGTCCATGTCACCAGGAAGCACTTCGTTAAACATGATTCTACCGATTGTTGTTTCAACGACCTTCAAGCCTATTTTTACTGTAATTCTTTGTTTAAGGCCGATTTTGCCTATTTGATAAGCGAGAATTGCTTCGTTTGCATCAGCAAAAATAGTTTCGAAAGGTTCAGATATATCTTCACTTGTGAGGTAGTAGACACCAAGGGCAATTTCCTTGCTGGCTGGTGCTGCGATTGGAGAGCCGTCACTTGGTCTTAACAGATTCTTATCGGACATCATGAGATCTTTGGCTTCCTGTATTGATTCCTTAGACAGTGGAAGGTGGACTGCCATTTGATCTCCGTCGAAGTCGGCGTTGAAACCTGAGCAGACCGCTGGATGGATTCTGATGGCTGAACCTTCGATTAGCACAGGATAGAATGCCTGGATACCAAGTTTGTGCAGTGTTGGCGCACGGTTAAGTAGGACTGGATGGTTTTTGGTAATTTCTTCCAAAATGTCAAAGATTTCAGGTGGATGTTTTTCGAGCATGTTTTTGGCGCTTTTGACATTTGGTGCGATGCCTCGACTGATCATTTCCCTCAAAACGAACGGCTTTGCTATTTCCAACATCATATCTTTTGGAATACCACACTGATTAAGCTTAAGTTCAGGGCCAACTACGATGACTGATCTGCCTGAGTAATCAACACGCTTACCCAAAAGATTTTGTCTAAAGCGACCTTGCTTGCCTTTAAGCATGTCGGAGAGCGAGCGTAATGGTTGTCTGTTTCTACCTCGTCTTGTCGCTTTTCTTTGCGATGCATCAATTAACGAATCGACTGATTCCTGAAGCATTCTCTTCTCGTTTCTGAGAATAATCTCAGGGGCGCCAAGATTAATTAAGTGCTTTAGCCTGTTGTTTCTATTGATCACTCTTCTATAGAGATCATTTAAATCGCTTGTGGCAAAGCGGCCGCCCGAGAGCTGGACCATTGGACGCAAATCTGGTGGAAGAACAGGAAGAACCCTAAGGATAAGCCACGATGGATCGACTTTTGCGGTACGCAAGCCGTCGACGAGTTTCAGGCGTTTTGTAAGCTTCAAGTACCTTGGGTTTGGCTTGCCTTTGTACTCTTTGAGTTCTTCTCGTAACTCTTTACTGACTTTATTGAGATCAAGTGCTTTAATTGCCTCCAGGAGCGCCTCGGCGCCCATTTTTACTCCGAGGAAGTCTGCTACGTCATATTGAGCAAGACGATCATACTCTTCCTCTGTTAAGAAACCAAAGGGTTTAATATCCTTTATTAAACTTTCAAGTCGCCCGAAAAGCTCTTCTGTACGCTCAAGCGTTATGCGCTCTTCTTCTGCAAGAGCAGTTTTTTTCTTTCTGTGATCAAGGTCAATTTCAGCAATGGCAAGGCTTACTTGCTCTGCGTCCTTAATCTTTCCTCTAGTACGCTCTTTTCTGGCGTTTGCTTCTTCGTTTATAAGGTCATTTTTCTCGAGATAGGTCTCCTTTATTTCAGTGATCTTTTCTTCTCTTGCTTTACCCAATATTTTAATTGCGTTGGTTCTGCCCTTTTCGTCGATACTCATAACTAGATATCTTGCAAAATAGACGACCTGCTCAACGGCGCGCGGCGGAATATCAAGAAGAAGAGATATTCTACTTGGGGCACCTTTGAAGTACCAAACGTGGGCAACTGGAGCTGCAAGGCTAATGTGGCCCATGCGCTCGCGCCTCACTCTGCTCTCTGTTACTTCGACTCCACATTTGTCGCAAATAACACCTTTGTATCTAATTCTCTTGTACTTACCACAGTAACATTCCCAATCTTTAGTTGGACCAAATATGCGTTCGTCAAAAAGACCATCTTTTTCTGGCTTTAGAGTCCTGTAATTAATGGTTTCTGGTTTTGTGATCTCTCCCCTGCTCCAAGCCCTAATATCTTCGGGGGAGGCAAGTTTGATTTGCAACGAGGTTATTTCTTTGAGATCGTGAATCCTTCCAAGTGGATCGCGATGAGAATCTTTTTTGTCGTCTCCTTCTTCTCCTGCTGGATCTGCCCCTTTGCTCTTGATTTCAATACCAAGGCCGAGAGAATTCAACTCACGAACGAGAACTTTGAAGCTTTCTGGAATCTTGGCTTCTGGAATTTCTTCGCCCTTTACAATTGCACCAAAGGCTTGGGCGCGACCAATTATGTCATCTGATTTGATTGTCAGCATTTCTTGTAGAGTGTGGCTTGCGCGGTGTGCTTCAAGTGCCCAGACTTCCATCTCTCCAAGTCTTTGACCTCCCATTTGAGCCTTACCACCGAGTGGCTGTTGGGTCACTAGTGAGTAGGGACCGGTGGATCTGGCATGAGTCTTGTCCTCGATCATGTGTTTAAGTTTCATGATGTAGCCTATGCCCACAACAGTCTTTTCTTTAAAAGCTTCGCCTGTTCGACCATCGATCAATGTAGTTTTACCATCAATTGGAAGGCCAGCACTTTCTAGCTCACGACTAATTGTGTCTTCGCTTATTTTGTCAAAAACTGGGAGGGCGCCTTTTTCACCTTTTTTGGAAAGTGCCCAACCAAGATGAGTTTCAAGGAGCTGTCCCAAGTTCATACGAGCAAGCACTGAGAGAGGAGAGATTATGATGTCTACCGGGGTACCATCTTCGAGATATGGCATATCTGGGTTTGGGAGAATTTTGGCAATGACGCCCTTATTTCCATGTCGACCTGCCAGCTTGTCGCCTACTTTAACCTTTCTGATTTGGGCTACTTTAACGATGACGCTTTTAATCACGCCGGGGCCCAATTCATCGCCTTTTTCCCGATCAAGAATCTGGATGTCGACTACAATTCCTGATTCACCGTGCGGAACACGAAGTGAAGTATCCCTCACTTCACGAGCCTTTTCGCCAAAAATTGCTCGGAGTAATCTTTCCTCTGAAGTTAATTCTGTTTCTCCTTTTGGAGCGATTTTCCCGACCAAAATGTCATTGGGGCCGACTTCTGCACCGACTACAACAATGCCGTCTTCGGCTAGATTTGCAAGCTCAGTTTCTGCGACGTTTGGAATGTCCTTGGTTAATTCTTCAAGGCCAAGTTTTGTTTCAATGACATCTGCTTGGTGTTCTTTGATTTGAATGGAAGTCAAAAGATCGTCTTTGACTAATCTGTCTGAAACGAGAATTGCGTCTTCAAAACCATAACCTCCGTAGTTTGTGTATGCTATGACAAGATTTTGACCAAGTGCCAATTCACCGTTTTCAGAAGCTGGACCATCTGCAAGAAGATCACCTTTTTTAACTTTTTGGTTGTACACAACCATTGCCTTCTGGTTATAGGAGGTGGAGTGGGCTGTGCGCTTGAATTTCGAAAGGTGGTAAATCGCCTTTGACCCATTGTTTTTAATTTCTACATCGCCATTTGAAATGTCGTCTGTGGGTTTGTCTAATAGGATTTCAATTCGTGCGGCATCAACGAAGTCGACGACTCCGTCATAATTGCTCTTGATGACTCTGCCCATTGCACTGGCAATTGAGTCTTCCATGCCTGTTCCGACAACTGGAGAACTTGGTTTAATGAGAGGAACTGCTTGACATTGCATGTTGCTACCCATCAAAGCACGGTTACCCTCGTCATGAGCTAAAAATGGAATCAGGGACGCTGAGACACCAAATACTTGCCTTGGAGTAAGGTCAATATAATCTACTCCCGTGCTAGGCCCTTCTACGAATTCGCCTTTGTGCCTTATTGGCACACGATCATCTGTGATTGTTCCATTTTCGGCAATGTTGACATTGCTATGAGTAATTCTTTGTTCTGACTCGTCGTCAGCCGTAAGATAGACAGTTTCATCAGTCACCACTGCCTTCCCATTTTTTTGTTCAACTCTTTTGTATGGAGCTTCAAGGAAACCATATTCATTGACTCTTGCGTACATGGCCAAGTAGGTAACAAGGCCAATGTTTGGACCTTCTGGAGATCTGACCGGATCAATACGACCATATTGGGATGAGTTGATATCGCGAATTGAGAAGCTTGCACGCTCCCTATTTATACCGCCGGGGCCCAAGACCGAGACTCTTCGAAGATTGTCGATTTCTGAGAGTGGGTTAGTGTCATCTAGGATGGTTGAGAGCTGATTGCTTCTAAAGAATTCGTTTAAAGAGACAATCAATGGTCTTGCATTTATAAGATTTTGAGGTTGAGGCTGATCGTCTGGCGAGATCAGGGACATTTTTTCCTTAATTGAACGCTCAAGACGTAGGAGTCCGACTCTAAAAGCGTGAGTTGCAACAAGCTCGCCAACGCGCCTTAGTCGGCGATTACTTAAGTGATCAATATCATCTACCCGGCCTTTGCCATTTTGGAGGCCGATGAGGTATGAAATTGTGGCTACAATATCCTCCTTGGTAAGCACCCAATTGTCTTTGATGTTTGGAATTTCGGACTTTAGACGCTTATTGATCTTATAACGACCGACGTCGCCTAAGTTATAGCGCCTGTGGTCAAAAAAGAGTGAGTGGAAAAGAGCCTGGGCATTGTCGAGGACTGCTGGCTCGCCGGGGCGAAGTTTTCTATAGATTTCGATTAGCGCTTCATCTCTGGTTTTGGTTCCGTCTTTATCGATAGTGGTCTTTATATATTGATGAGCTTCGTTTGTGTCGACTTCTGCAAAAGCTTTCAACAGGATATCGTCTCTTTCGATGCCCATAGCACGAAGAAGAGTGGTGGCTGTAACTTTCCTTCTTTTGTCAATTCTGGCTGAAATAACATCATTCTTGCTGATTTCAAACTCTAACCAAGAACCGTGAAGTGGTCGTGCTTCGGCTTTATAGAGCATCCTGCCTGATGTTCGATCGACGTCGCCGCCGAAATAAATTCCTGGAGATCGGACCAGTTGGTTAATTACTGCACGCTCGACACCATTGATAATAAATGTTCCTGCGCTTGTCATTTGTGGGAGATTGCCGAGAAATACTTCTTGCTCGACTGCTTCAGCGTTTCTTTTATTAATAAGTGTTGCTTTGATTTTGAAGGGGACGGAATAAGTCAAACCTTTATCTGTTGCCATCTTTGGAGTCAATTTTGGCTCACCGAGAGTATGACCACCGAATATTAATTGCCAATTTTTGCCAGTAAAATCATCTATGGGGACGACTTGTCTTACTTCCTCTGCAATCCCTTGGGTTAAAAACCATTTCCAACTTTCCCTTTGAATAAGGGACAGATCAAGTTCTGGCAGGTTCTTTTCTGTTTTACCAAAATTTCGACGATTATTTGTTCCCATGAAGGTAATTTTTGTTGTACACAACAATCCCGTCTCATGATGACGGGACCAGCCTACGTTTAAGTACGCCTACGGGGAAGTATAGCAATAAACTGAGGCTTGTCAACAGTATTCTGGCAGCATAAAACCAAATTCCAAAAGTTGTGTTCTAGGGAAGGATTATGCCAAAGGGTTTGAAGCTATAGGCATAGAAACCGTCTGTTGTTCCTGGTACGCCCTGGCCACAATTTTCACAACCAATATAGAGCTTATATTGTCCTGGTGGTACGTAAGCTGGAACTTCCCAATTTTCGAGCCCGTCATTAAGGGCACCAGTATAAAGATTGCTGTAGGTAGAACTATTGAGGACTGAGATTAGGCTGATTCTAACAGTCCAGTTATTTTGGCCTCCACTCCAGATAAGATTTTGAGGGGTGCCAACTGCCCAAGATTCTCCACCGCTCGGGGCTAGGGCTACTAGGCTCTGATTAACAATATTATTGGTAATAATTTTGGCAAGAGGGGTGCCTTCAACAACTGAGAAGGGAAGATTGCTGTAGTCCCATTCTGAATTCGTTTTATCTGTGCAAAAACGGCATCCTTGTCCATACATTATGTAATTACCGACCGGGAGATCAACAATCCATGGTTCACCTCCGTCATTATCAACACCTACCACAAGTTCTCTCAATGTTTGTGTCCTGGTGCTATCAATGATCGACAAGAAGACTGGCCATGTACCATCTGTAACTCCGCCTTCCCAGGTGATTGGGTGTGAGGAACCAAAGGGCCATGCTTCGCCGCCATCTGGGGATGTGATCCTAAATGGTGTGGCGCCTGGTGTCGGTGAGGGTGCAGGGGTTGGTGGCGGACTTGGCTCAGGATCAGGTGGAGGCTCTGTTGAACAACTACCTG